>PLJS01000167.1 GCA_003140315.1 Hyphomicrobiales bacterium | reverse complement strand
ATTTTGAGTCGGACACTGAGACGGCCGGTCGTTGCTATGTAATTGGCGGCAGGCGCGATGATGAAATCTAGTATTAATATTTAGATATTCCTCACACTGATAATTAAATATGATGTTCTCAGCGTATTTCTGAAAGATATTCTCCGAATACTAGCAATAAGACATTCGATGACTATATGAATGTCCAAGGTCCTTCTGTGAGGACCGCGTTAAGTCCCCTTCGGGGACAAAGGAGTTTCTTATGACGAATCTCATATCTTCCTTCTTGAAGGACGAAACGGCTGCGACCGCCATCGAATACGGACTGATCGCCGCCGGCATCTCGGTTGCCATCATCGTCGTCGTGCAGGGGCTCGGCACGAAGCTCAACTCGACCTTCGGCAGCGTCAAGAACGCCTTGAATTAAGGCGGCGTTCGTCGTCGTTCAGAGAAGGCTCGGGCGGCTGCCGGAGCCTTCTCGCTCGATTCTGACGGAGTTGTTGGGCCGCCGCTACGGCGCGGCCCGTGAAGCACGACGAAGTAAGAAAGCAGGTTCGCGATGGCGACAATGCAACGATTGGGAACGTTTCTGCGAGAGACCAAGATCGATACCTACGTGACCTGTCCGATGTGTTCCTGGGAAATTGCGCTCGCATGTACGTCGCGTCCGCCCGGGGAGTTTTCGGTGGAGTGCCCGAATTGCTCGCAGCGCAACATCTACCAGTCGCTCCAGGCTCACGACTCGATGCCGTCCGCTCCCCGGACGAAGCCACACGGGCGGGCCGAGTTTTCAACGCGCGCCGTGGATCCCGTGCAACCGAAATCGTGGCTGAGTGCGTGGGTGGATTCGTTGTAGCGCCGCGGCGCCGGCATCACACGCGCGCAACAAACAGAAAGACGCCCGCCAAGTCGCTGCCATGGACCGCGTACTTCGTCGACGCGATGAAGCGCATGGCGACCTCGCGAAATCTCGCGGCGCGGCAGCGATCCATCAGGTCCCATCCGGGAATTTCGAACACGAGGCTGCCGCCCGCCGGGTTTACCGGATTGACGTGATATTCGGGCGGCAACAGGTGCTCGATGGTGCCGTTGACAAGCCGCGCGCGCGTCGTCGGCCGATCGCTGTCGTAGGCGAACGGGACGGAACCCAGGAGCATGCCGCCCGCACGCAGAATGCGACGGGCTTCGCGCAGCGTCCGGTCGATGTCGGGCACATGCTCCAGCACGTCGCAACTCAGATACAGGTCGAAGCTCTCGTTCCCGAAGCTGAGCGCTTGCACGTCCTCATGCTGCACCTTCCGATATCCGGCGCGCTGCTCGGGTGTCGGAAGGTATTCGCTGCCGGTGAGGTGCGCACCGAAGATGGCGCGCAGCCGCTTTGAGAATAGAGTCATGCTCTCGCTCGCGTAGACGTCGATGCCGGTGCCATGCTCGGAGACGACGTCGGAAAGCGCCAGCAGGACGCCGCGGTCCCGGCTCTTGGCGCCATTCGCCATGATGGTCTCGCGGTAATTCATGCCGCGGATATCGAGTGCTGCGGGCGCGACAAATCCCGCGAACGGATCGAACACGCCGTGGCGCGCGATCTTGCCCACGCTCTCGGCGATCAGCGCCCGATCGACGATCGACGGTGCGGCGGCTTTCAGCCGACGAAAGTCATCGAGGCTATGGAGCTCGACATCAATGTTGAAGGTCATTCGCTCATGCCGCCGCCCCGGCCCGGATCGATGCCGGGCGGGAACTTTCCCGCGTTCTTAACCAATTGCCAACGCCAACCTCAACCTTTCTGCGCCGGCCTCAAGTTTCCGAAAGTGCTGAGCGGCGGATTAACCGGATGGTCGGATCGCTCTGGTATCCGGCGGGGTGAGGATTAAGGCGCAGAAGAAGCGCCGCCGCGAGCTTGGGGAGCGACACTTGGCCATGCAGGTTGAAACAGGACGGGCGGCGCCGCGCGCGCTCGGCAGCGTGCAGTCGGTGACCGGCAGCCAGGCGCATGTGCGCTTGCAGGTCGCGAGCCTGCCAGGCGCAGACGACGTGCGCGCGACCGTTGGCAAGTTCCTCGGTATCCGCACCAGCACCTCGCTGATCGTCGGGGTCATCACCAAGATCGCGATCGATCCGCTGGGCGGAATGGGTGCGGGAAGTTCCGGCGCGCACGCGACCGCCCAGCTCGACATGCTCGGCGAAATCAAGAACGACCGGACGCCGAGCTACTTCCAGCGCGGCGTCACCGACTATCCGATGATCGGAGATGCCGCCGATCTGATCACGCAGGCCGAGCTGAAGCTGATCTTCGACATTTCCGGCACGGCCACGATCGCGATCGGGCACCTGCAGCAGGACCCGACGATCGCCGCCTACATCAACGTCGACGACATGGTGCGCAAGCATTTCGCGGTGTTCGGCACCACCGGCGTCGGCAAGTCGAGCGGCGTCGCGCTGCTGGTGCGCGAGATCCTCGACGCACGGCCCGACCTGCGCGTATTCCTGATCGATCCGCATAACGAATACGGCCACTCCTTCGGCTCGCGCGCGCAGACGCTCTCGCCGAATAACCTCAAGCTGCCGTTCTGGCTGTTCAATTTCGAGGAGATCGTCGACGTCTTCTTCCGCGGCCGCCCCGGCATCGACGAAGAGGTCGAGATCCTGTCCGAGGTGCTGCCGATCGCCAAGATGCTGTGCGCACGCGGCCTTGGCGAACGGCGCAGCACCCTGCGCGCCGACCCGAAATCCTCCGGCGTGACCGTCGACACGCCGGTGCCCTATCGGCTGGAAGACCTCGTGCAGCTGATCGACGAGCGCATGGGCAAGCTTGAGAACCGGGCGATGTGGGCGAAGTATCACCGCCTGATCACGCGCATCGAGACCGCGCGCAACGACCCGCGTTATTCCTTCATGTTCGACAACGCCAATGTTGGCGGCGACACCATGGTCGAGGTGCTCTCGACCCTATTCCGCCTGCCGCCGAACGGCATGCCGATGACGATCATGCAGCTTGCGGGTTTTCCGGCCGAGGTCGTCGATTCGGTCGTGTCGGTGCTGCTGCGCATGGCGTTCGAATTCGGGCTGTGGAGCGACGGCGCATTCCCGCTGCTGGTCGTGTGCGAGGAAGCGCACCGCTACGCGCCGGCCGACCGCTCGATCGGCTTCGGGCCGACCCGCAAGGCGGTCTCGCGCATCGCCAAGGAAGGGCGCAAATACGGCGTGTTCCTCGGGCTGATCACACAGCGCCCGGCCGAGCTCGACGCGACCATCATCTCGCAGTGCTCGACGCTGTTCGCGATGCGTATGGCGAACGACCGCGATCAGGCGATCGTGCGTTCGGCGGTGCCGGACGCGGCGGGATCGCTGCTCAGCTTCGTGCCGTCGCTCGGCACGCGCGAGGTGTTTGCGTTCGGCGAGGGCGTGGCGCTGCCGACGCGGCTGCGCTTCAAGGAACTGGAGAGGCGCCATATCCCGCACAGCGAAGCGGTCACGCGGAGCCAGATGGATTCCGCCCGCGGGGTCGACGTCGGCTTCCTGCTCTCCGTGGTCGAACGCTGGCGCGGCGCGACCATGAGCGCGCGCTCGCGGCCCGAGGACGTGGGCGATATCGATGCGCTCGCCGACCAAGAGTTCTCGCGCCTGCGTCCGGCGGCGGATCAAATCCCGGCCGGCGGACCGACGCTTGTGCCTGCGCTGGCGCCGCTGCCGAAGGTGGCCGTGACCACGCCGGAGTCGTTCTTCTTTCCAGTGGACGATCCGAAGCCGCGGCTGCGCCGATAACGCTCACACGACCACGGTCAGGCGTTTCGCGGCGCGCGTGATGCCGGTGTAGAGCCAGCGCTCGCGGCTGTCGGGAAACACGAAGGACTCGTCGAACAGCACCACGTCGTCCCACTGCGAGCCTTGCGCCTTGTGCACGGTCAGCACATAGCCAAAGTCGAACTCGTCATATTTCTTACGCTGCGGCCACTCGAGTTGTTCGATGCCGCCGGTGAAGCACTCCGGCCGCACCGAGACCTTGACGCCTTTCGCGCCCGCGCCTTCATCGGGGCGCAAGCGAAGCTTTAGAATTTGCCGCCGTACGGTCGGCCGCTCGGCGACCACCCACAGTCCACCGTTGAACAGGCCCTTGCGGCGGTTGTTTCTGAGACAAACAAGTTTGTCGCCCGCAAGCGGCAGCGGATCGTCGAGGCCACGGCGCTGGCGCATGCGCGTGTTGTAGGCGCGTCGCGTGGCATTGCGCCCGACCAGGATCTGGTCGGTCTCAAGCGCGCGCTGCGGATCGAAGGCATCGCGCCGCACCACGCTGGTGGCGCCGTATTCGCCGGGCTCGAGCCGCTCGCCGGCGCGCACCTGCATGGAAAGCCGCACGATCGGATCGTCGCGCGCCTGCCGGTGGACCTCGGTCAGCATGGCGTCGGGTTCGGCATCGGTGAAGAAGCCGGCGCCCGCGATCGGGGGAAGCTGCGCCGGGTCGCCGAGCACCAATACGGGTACGCCGAACGACATGAGGTCGCGCCCGAGCTCGGCATCGACCATGGAGCACTCGTCGATCACGATCAGCGCGGCCTTCGAGGCCGGCGCGTCATCCCACAGTTCGAAGTTCGGCGTCTCCTCGCCGCTCTCGCGCGCACGATAGATCAGGCTATGGATGGTAGAGGCGCCGTAGCAGCCCTTGGCGCGCATGACCAACGCCGCCTTGCCGGTGAAGGCCGCGAACTTCACCTCGCCATCGGCGGTCGCCGCGACGTGCTTTGCGAGCGTGGTCTTGCCGGTGCCCGCATAGCCAAACAGCCGGAAAAGCTGCGGCGTGCCGCGGCTGCCCGGCTTGTCCTTGAGCCAGCCGGCGACGGCCGAGAGCGCTGCATCCTGATGGGGCGTGAAGACCGGCATGGGGACGTTGATCGCCGCTTCCTTGGGATGACGCAATATGTTTGTATCAATGAGATGGGGCGTGGGTGATCGTTTTGCGGACCTTGCGGCAAGCCCGGATGCGAATGCGGCCATGGATCGCCATGGCGGCGGCGTTCGCGTTGGCGCTGCAGGCTCTGCTCGGCGGTGTGCTTACGAGCGAATTTGCCGCAGCCTCGCCGCACGATCCCTTCGTCATCTGCTTCGGCAATGATGCAACGCAGCCCGGCGGCGGTATCCCGGCCAACGCACCAGACAAGCATCCGCCCTGCGCGCTCTGTACGCTCGCGAAAGCCGCGCATGCGGTGCTGCCGCCGGACGAGGCGGGCATGCGGCTCGATATCAGGTGGCTCTCGGTTGTTATCGCGCAACCGGCTGAGCTCATTTTCCAATACGATTCGCCGACCGGCCGCTATCAGCGCGGCCCTCCGCAAGGTCCGCTCGCGGGCTGATCGCAGCGCCAATCAAACGCCTGATCGGCCCGCCGCGCCCGACGACGCGCCATTCGTCGCCGCCCATCATGTCCGAATTGTCAGCGCGCTGCGTCGCGTTCTTTGGTGTACTTCATGGTCCGCTTACGCTTCTCGGCAGGCGCGTACCTGTGCGGCATCGCTTGCCTGTCCGTCCTCGCACAGGACGGAGCATGGGCGCAGCCCGCGTCGGGCACGACGCAACTGCCGCCTGTCGTCGTCGAAGCCCAAAAGCCGCGCCGCGTTGTGCAGAAGCGCAAACCCTCGCGCCCGGTCGCGCGCATCGCACGACGGCTGGCCGCACCGAAGCCGCCGCAAGCGGCTATGACGATACCTGTGCCCGCCGCGACCGATACCGGCATCATCGCCGGTCCCGCGCCGGTCAAGCAGAAGTATCAGCTTCCGCAGACATCCGAGGGCATCACGGCGCAGCGGATCAGTGAGATCGTCAATGTGGTCGACACGGCGGACGCCGTGAAGTACCTGCCGAGCCTGTTCGTGCGCAAACGAAACGACGGCGACAACCAGGCCGTGCTCGCCACGCGCACCTGGGGCCTGAGCTCAAGCGCACGCACGCTGATTTATGCCGATGACATCCTGCTTTCGACGCTGATCGGCAACAACAACAGCAACGCCGCGCCGCGCTGGGGAATGGTCGCGCCCGAGGAGATCGCGCGCGTCGATTTCCTCTACGGGCCGTTCGCCGCGATGTATCCGGGTAATTCCATCGGCGGCGTGCTGCAGATCACGACCAAGACGCCGGACAAGCCTGAATTCCACTTCAACCAGACCGAGGCGTTCCAGAGCTTCAACTTCTACAAGACCAGCAACACCTACCGCACCGATCAGAGCAGCGTGTCGTTCGGAAATCGCTGGGGCGATCTTTCGGTCTTCCTCGCGGCGAACTTCCAGAATTCCTACAGCCAGCCGCTCAACTGGATCACCACAGCGGGAACGCCGGCCGGCACGACCGGCACGATCCCGCAATTGAGCCGCACCTACACGACGGCGAACGTGATCGGGGCGGGCGGCCTGCTGCACACCGACCAGGCTAACCTGAAAGGCAAGTTCGTCCTCGACGTCAACGACTGGCTCAAGGCGAGCTACACTGTTGGCTTCTTCGAGAACAACCAGCAATCGCACGTCGAGAGCTACCTGCGCGACGCCAACGGCAATCCGACCTATGGGGGCAATGGCGCGATCGGCGGCTCGGGCTTCGCGAGCGCCGAGTTCAATCTGTTGCAACAACAACTCGCGAACGCCTTCACGCTCAAGACCGACACGCGCGGCGCGCTCGACGGCGAGTTCGTGGTGACCCGCTACGATTATCTCAAGGACATCCAGCGCAATCCGTTCACCGTGACGGCAACCGGGCTCGGATTCACCGACGTCGGCAAGATCACGCGGCTCGACGGCACCAACTGGACCACGCTCGACGCCAAGGGTATCTGGCGCTTCGCGCTCGGCGGCGCGCATGAGGCGAGCTTCGGCGTGCATGGCGACCGCTATGAACTGGTCAATCCGGTATTTCAGACCGCGAACTGGCAGGCGGGTCCAGACACGACGCCGAACCTCTACACGGACAGTCTCGGCAAGACGCAGACCGTCGCGGTGTGGGCGCAGGATGCCTGGCGCTTTGCGCCGCAATGGAAGCTGACGCTGGGCGGGCGCTTCGAGGACTGGCGCGCCTTCGATGGGTTCAACCTGACGACCACCACGAACAGTACGACCGGCGCGATCACCGGGACGACCGCAATCGGCCAGCCGAATCTGGAAGCGGCGCGCTTCTCGCCGAAGGCGTCGCTGTCGTGGGAGCCGTTCAAGGAATGGCAGGTGACCGCGTCTCTCGGCGTCGCCAATCGTTTCCCGACCGTGACCGAGCTCTATCAGACGGTCGCGACCGTGCCGGGCGTGATCGCCAATCCCAATCCAGACCTGCGGCCTGAGGAGGCGCTCTCGACCGAGCTCGCCATCGAGCGCAAGTTCGTCGACGGCAAGGTGCGGCTCTCGCTGTTCGAGGACGACACGCGCGATGCGCTGATCTCGCAGGCGAACACGGTTCCCGGCACCACGCTCATCAGCACCTTCGTGACCAATGTCGACAAGGTCCGCAGCCGCGGCGCCGAGCTGGCATGGCAGAAGGACAATGTCCTGATCGCGCATCTCGAACTGTTCGGCAGCGTCACCTATGTGGACGCGCGGATCGTCAGCGACCCCACGTTCGTGAGCACCACCGGCACGACCGCCGAGGGCAAGCGCGTTCCCAATGTGCCGGAATGGCGTTCCACGCTCGGCGCAACCTATCGGCCGACCGATCAATGGGCGTTCACGGCGGTTGCGCGCTATCAGAGCAAGACATTCGCGACGCTCGACAACACCGACACCAATCCGAACGTCTACCAGGCGTTCGATCCGTTCGTCGTGGTCGACGCGCGCGTGCAATACAAGGTCAGTCCGAACGGCACGCTGAATATCGGTGTCGATAATATCTTCAACGAGCAATACCACCTGTTCCATCCGTTTCCGCAACGGACGTTCGTGGCGAGCGGCAAGGTGGCGTTCTGAAACGGTCGCGCGGGCCGCTTACGCCCGATACGCCTCGTTGCGCCAATAGGGCATGGCGGCCGGATGCACGTTGCCCTGCGGCAGGATCGAGACGAGGTGATTGTAATGCGCGCGGGCTTCTCCGCTGCGTGCGCGCTCGGTCGGCTCGGCATAGAATCCGCCGGACGACACCATCCACACCGGAATCCAGCCGACCGCCGCGAGCGTGAGTTTGCGCTGCGGGTTCGGCGTCAGGCCGAGCAGCAGGATCGCGGTCGACTTGCGCGGCAATCCGATCTGGCCGGAGACGAAATTTCCCATCGAGTAGGCGACCAGCGCCTCGCGGCCGTTGCTGGTCGTGATCTTCTCGATCGGCTGCATCACGTGCGGATGCTGGCCGATGATCGCGGTCGCGCCGGCCTCGACTACGTCCTTCGCCCACTGGACCTGCTTCGCCTCGGGCTTGTGCTGGTACTCGATGCCCCAATGCGGCGTCACCATGACGGCATGGATCTCAGGATTCCGCGCCAGTTCCCGGGTGATCGAGAGGACCTGCTCCTTGTGCGTGTAGCAGTGCAGGATCTGGTTGTCGCGGTCGGGAATGCCGTTGGTGTCGTAGGTCGAGCCGAGCCAGGCGATATTGAAGGTGCCGGCGGGCGACTTCACCGCGGTCACCGTGTACCAGGGCACGTTCATCGCCTGGCGGCTGCGCGTGCCCGTGAAGGGCATGCCGACGCCCTTGAGCGCACCGATGGTGCGGTCGACGCCGAGCGAATGGCGGTCGAGCGCGTGATTGTTCGCCGTGTTGACGATGTCGAAGCCGGCCTTCTTCACCTCGGTGGTGAGCGAGGGGTGGTAGTTGAACATCGGGTAGCCGGTGTAGACGCTGCCGTCATAGAGCGAGTTCGGCGGCGCGATCGCGCTGCCGTTCGACACGACGCCTTCGGCGCACGGACCTTCAAGGTTGGCGAACGCAATGTCCGCGCCCTGGATCAGGTCGCGGGTCGCGCGGAACAGCCCGGCGTAGCCGTCCCGCTGCTGGGCGTAAAATTCCTGCAGCGCCTCGTGCAGCAGGATGTCGCCGCAGGCCGCGACGGTAAGCAATTGACCGGGCGCGACCGCCTTGCCGGCGGCAAACGAGATGGTGGCGGGCGAGCCGGTCCGCTCGGGGCGCTCCGGCCGCGCCGGTTTGTCGGTGCGCGTCTGCTTCTGCGGTCGTGGCTTTGGTTTCGGCTTTGGCATGTCTTCTGCGCGTGCGGTCAGCGGCCAGGTGACCGCGGCGCCGCCGAGAACCGTGATGAAATCACGCCGCCTCATGGGATCGCTCGCTTCGTTGTGGTTGGTCGGAAGACCTCGTCCCCTCGGCGCGCGACGATACAGCAGATGCGATTCGCCGGGTAGGGGAAAGTCCAGCTCGACCACGCCCGAATACGGGCGAAATCGGAGTTCCTTCGCGTCGTGGGGCAAAATGCGATCTTGCCCGGCGCCGCGCGATCCTCTTCGATGGCGCCCGGATCACACCATTGCGTCAATGACCCGGAGCTCGCCCATGCCGATATCACGCCGCACCTTCATGACGGCCGCCGCGGCGGCGCCGCTTGTCTCGCTGCTGCCGCGGGCGGCATTCGCCGCCTATCCGGACCGGACGATCCGCCTGGTCGTGCCGTTCGCGGCCGGCGGCAACGCGGATTTCGTCGCGCGCGTCGCCAGCGACCCGATGCAGAAGGCGCTCGGCCAGCCGATCGTGGTCGACTATCGCACCGGCGCGGGCGGCAGCCTCGGCGCCGATCTGGTCGCGCATGCGGCGGCCGACGGCTACACGCTGCTGACCGGCTCGAACGGACCACTCACCGTCAATCCTTTCGTGCAGGCGAAGCTCGGCTACGACCCGTTGAAGGATTTCGTCGCGATCGGGCTCGCGAACCTCGCGCCGCATTGCATTGTGGTCAATGCGGAGGTGCCGGCGAAGAACCTGCCCGAGCTGGTCGCACTGTCGAAGACAAAGCCGGTCAACATCGGCACCTCGGGCGCGGGAAGCGCATCGCATATGACGCTCGCGCGCCTCAATGCGGCGACCGGTGCGAACTTCACCCACGTTCCCTATCGCGGCGGCGGCGCGCTGATCCCGGACCTTCTCTCGGGCAGCATCACCGGCGCGATGACGGAGCTCTCGACCGCGCTGCCTCAGGTCGGCGGCGGCAAGGTGCGCGTGCTCGGCGTCGCGTGGAGCAAGCGCTCGCCGCAGATCCCCAACGTACCGACCATGATCGAGCAGGGCGTGAAGGACTTCACCGCGGCGAGCTACGTCGGCTTTCTCGCGCCGGCCGGCACGCCGCCTGAGATCGTGAAGACGCTCGAAGCAGCCCTCATCAAGGCGCTGAACGAGAAGGACTTGCAGGACAAGATGCTCAAGAGCGGTGCGGAGCTCGTGCCGGACGATCTCATGACCTCGCAGGGCTTCGCCGATTACATTAAAAAGGAGTTTGACCTGACCCGCGAGGCCGCGAAGCTCGCCGGACTGACGCCGACGTGAGCTCGTAGCGTGGGCATCGGCCTCTTGGCCGATGCCCACGCGTATTTTGTCCGGCTCGATGGTCCGCGTGGGCATGCGTCGCATGCCCACCCTACCGGAAGAACTGATTCTTCGGCCGCGGCAAGCCGAGATTTTCACGCAGCGTCTTGCCTTCATAGTCGTGGCGGAACATTCCGCGCCGCTGCAATTCCGGTACGACCTGCGTGCAGAAATCGTCGAGCCCGCCGGGCAGATACGGAAACATGACGGTGAAGCCGTCGCACGCACCCGCGTCGTGCCAAGCTTCCATCTCGTCGGCAATCGTCTGTGCGGTGCCGACCATCGCGAGGCCGGAGTAACCGCCGAGCCGTTGCGCGAGCTGGCGCACGGTGAGATTCTCGCGCTTGCCCAATGCGATCGCGCGCTCGCGCCCGCTCTTGCTCTGATTGCTCTCCGGGATCTCCGGCAGCGGAGCGTCCGGATCGAATTTCGACGCGTCGGTGCCGAGCGCGATCGACACGGACGCGATCGCGTTGGCGTAATTGACGAGACTGTCCAGCTTCGCCCGTTTCTGGCGCGCGTCCTCGACCGTGTCGCCGACGACCACGAAGCAGGCGGGCAGGATCTTGATGTGCTCGGCCGAGCGGCCGGCCGCCTCGGTCCGGCTCTTTACATCGGCATAGAACGCCTTGCCGGCGGCGAGATTTCCCTGCGCGGTGAACACCGCCTCGGCGGTCTCGGAGGCGAGCCGCTTGCCGGCGTCGCTGGCGCCGGCCTGGACGATGACCGGCCAGCCTTGAATGGGCCGCGCGATGTTGAGCGGGCCGCGCACCGACAGATATTCACCCTTGTGTGCGAGCACATGCATCTTGGTGGGATCAAGGAAGAAGCCGCTTTCGACGTCGCGCACGAACGCGTCGTCGGCCCAGCTATCCCACAGCCCGGTCACCACGTCGTAGAACTCGCGCGCTCGCTCGTAGCGCTCGCCGTGCTCCATCAATTCGTCCATGCCGAAATTCAGCGCCGCGTCGGGATTGGAGGTCGTCACGATGTTCCAGCCGGCCCGCCCGCCGCTGAGATGATCGAGCGAGGCGAAACGGCGGGCGATGTGATAGGGCGCGTCGAAGGTGGTCGAGCCGGTCGCCACGAGCCCGATATTCTCGGTGACTTGCGACAGGGCGGACAGAAGCGTGAATGGCTCGAACGAGGTGATCGTATGGCTGCGCTTCAAGGCTTCGGCCGGCATGTTGAGCACGGCCATGTGGTCGGCCATGAAGAAGGCGTCGAACTTCGCGCGCTCCAGCGTCTGGATGCACTGCCGCATGTGCGCGATGCTGAAGTTCATGTCGGGCCAGGCGCCCGGGTAGCGCCACGCGCCGGTGTGGATGCTCGCCGGCCGCATGAAGGCGGCGAGCTTGAGTTGGCGCTTTGCTGGCATGGGGTCTCCGTGCATTCGGGTCGCGTCGGCCACTCAATATAAGTGCGCGCGCCGCGGCGGGAAGAGTTGTGCTGCCGATATCGGTCTGGCGTAGGATGCGGCAAGCACCGCCACGCGCGGCAACGAAGATTTGAACGGGAGAGACGCATGACGGGAATCCGGCGGCGCGGCGTTGTGGGCGGCATGAGCGCCGCGCTGGCAGCTTCGCTCGTGCCTCGTTTTGCGCGCGCGCAAGGCGCGGACGGATGGCCGACCCGGCCGTTGCGCTTCATCGTTCCGCTCGCGGCCGGCGGCGGGCTCGATTTCGTCGCGCGTCTCGTCGGCGAGCATGTGTCGCGTGGCCTCGGCCAGCAGATTTTCATCGAGAACCGGACCGGCGCCGGCGGCACGATTGGCATCGACGCCGCCATCAAGGCCACGCCCGACGGCTATTCCTTCCTGCTGACCAACGACAACGTGGCGAGCGCGCCGCACGTGCTCGGGCTCAACGTCGATTACCTCAAGGACCTGTTGCCTGTCGCGATGCTTGGCCGCCAGCCGCAGGCGCTCGCCGTGCATCCGTCCTTGAACGTGAAGTCCGTCGCCGAGTTGGTCGAGGCCGTGAAGCAGGCGAAAGGCATGGGATGCGCGACCTCGGGCGTCGGCTCGAACCAGCACGTGCTGATGGAGTGGTTTGCGAAGGTCGCGCAGATCAGACTGGAGCACGTGCCCTATCGCGGCGCCGGGCAGGCGATCGGCGATCTGATCGCGGGCCATGTGAAGATCGCGTTCCTGGGGCCGGCCGCCTTGTTGCCGCAGGCCAATGCCAACGCGATCCGGCTGCTGGCGCAATCGGGCGAGACGCGCTCGCGCAGCATGCCGAACGTCCCAACTCTGCAGGAGGCGGGCTTTGCGGGAGTAGCGCTCGAATCCTGGTTCGCGGCCTTCGCGCCGCTCGCCACGCCGGCGGGCGTCATCACGCGCCTTAATGCCGAGATCGACAAGGCGCTCGCGGATGCGAGCACGCACGACGCCCTGTTCAAGACCGCCACCGAAGGCGTCGGCGGCTCGCCCGACGATCTGGCGCGTGCGGCGCGCACGGATTTCGATAAATATGCGCGGCTGGTGCGCGAACTCAACATCAAGCTGAACTAGCGCCGGTCTGAAAGCTGCACTCGCTACATCGCGCGCTGCGGCACCTTGTCGAGGAACTGCTGGAGCTGGGTCTTGTAGAACTTGGCGAAGCCCGTGGTGCCGTGACCGCGCGTGTCCTCGCTCGCCGGAATGAGCAAGAGCTGGGCGTGCTTCACGCGCTTGAGCGCATGCTCGGTCACGCCCGTCTCCGGCGGATTGCGCTCGTCGTCGGCCGCATTGATCGCGAGCACAGACGCTTCGATGCGCTCCAGGCCGGGCGCGGGATCGTAATCGCGCGAGGATTCCCATGCATAGAGGTAGTCGTTGGCGTCCGCGTTGAAGGGCGCGGCGAGCCGCTCATCGACGAGCTTGTCCGCTTTCTCGCTCGTCGGTGCCATCGCCTGGTAGGCGAGCGTGCCGCCATTCGTCGCGATGCCGTAGATCTGATTGGCGATGCGCATCGTGCGCGGCTGGCTCGTATAGTTGCCATTGTCATAACTCGGATCGCTGCGGATCGTCTCGATCAGCAGCCGCCGCATCATCCAGTTGCGGCTCGCCATCGCGGTCGGCTGCGCCGCCATCGGTACGAGCGCATCCATGGAGTCGGGATACTTCTCGCCCCAGGTCCAGGTCTGCATGCCGCCCATCGAGTTGCCGATGATGAGGCGCAGGTGCTTGACGCCCAAGCCCTCCTTGAGCAGGCGATACTGGGCATCGACCATGTCGTCATAGTCGTAGCGCGGGAATTTCGTGCGCAGCCCGTCGGAGGGTTTTGCCGATTTGCCGTGACCGATCGAGTCCGGAATAATGATGTAATATTTGCTCGCGTCGAGCGGCTGTCCCGGGCCGAACAATTCGCCCGCGAAGGCCGGCGTGAGCATGCTGGCGGCCGAGCCGGTGGTCCCGTGAAGGACCAGGATAGGCTGCCCGGTCGGCTCGCCGATCGTCGTGTAGTGGATGCGCAGTTCGGGGAGCACCTCGCCGGTGTGGAATTTGAAATCGTGTGCGATCCATTCGGCCTGCTTCGGTGCCGGATATTCGGCCGCCGTCGCCGCGATGGAGGTCATCGCGAAAGCCGCGGCCGCAAGCATCGTCACCTTGAATGATGTCATGGGTGCCTTCCTCGGTCGTTTCCGTCCCGCGATGTGGGCTGCGCTGTTTTGCGTCAGCCGCATTATACAGGCCCAGGCCGAAGCGGGCAGGGCGTGCGAGCTGAGATCGCGTATAACATTTCCTTGAGCCCACGGAGGACCGGATGATGGACCGACGGCAATTCGCGGCGGCCGGCCTCGCGCTGATCGCAGGCACGCGTTCGGCTCGGGCGGCCTATCCCGACCGGCCGATCCACATCATTGTCGGTTATTCGGCCGGCGGCGGCGTTGATATCGTGGCGCGGCTGCTCGGCGAGCCGATGAAGGCCGCGCTCGGTCAGCCGGTCATCGTCGAGAATCGGCCGGGCGCGAGCGCCATGATCGCCGCGAACGCGGTCGCAAAGTCTGCGCCCGACGGCCTGACGCTGCTGATGGTCGCGTCGGGCGAGGTCGCGATCAACCAGCATCTGTTCAAGGACAAGATGACCTACGACCCGGCGCGCGAGCTGACGCCTGTCGCGCTGGTCGGGATCGTGCCGTGCGTCATCGTGGTCGCGGCGACGACGCCGGTGCACAACGCGGCGGAACTGATCGCCTTTGCGCGCGCAAACCGCGGCAAGCTTTCGTTCTCCTCCTCCGGCGTCGGCAACCCGCAACAGCTTGCCGGCGAGTTGATGAACAGCATGGCGGGGACCGATGTGCTGCACGTGCCTTATCGCGGCTCGGCACCCGCCGTCCTGGATGTCGCGACCGGCGCCGTCACGATGAGCTTTTCGAGTCTCGCGGCCGCGCTGCCGCTGATCCGGGACGGCCGCCTGCGCGCCGTCGCGGTGACCTCGCGCGAGCGCATGCCGCAATTGCCCGAGGTCGTGCCGCTCGCGGAAGCCGCCCCGGAACTGAAAGACTACGAGCTCTTGAACTGGTTCGGCCTGTTCGCGCCGGCTGGCACGCCCGAGCCGATCGTGACGCGCCTCAACGCGATCGTCGCGGCGGGGCTGCGCGACAAGGCGATCGCGGCGAATCTGGAAGCGCAGGGCATCGTGCCGCGCATCATGACGGCGCCCGAATATCGCGCCTTCGTCGCCTCCGAGACCGAGAAGTTCGGCCGTATCGTGCAGCAGGCCAACATCAGGATGGAGAATTGAGCATGACGCAGGGCGCCGCGGCCACGCCGTATACCTTCCACATGCCGTGGTCGCAGCGGCTGATGTCGATCGTCGGCATCGTGGTGCTCGCCGGCGCAACCGTGTTCATGATCGTGATCGCGGTGCTGATCGCTGCGCAGCATTGGGAGCTTGCATTATCCGTGATGGCTCCCTGTGCGGCGCTGATGGCTGCGCTCACCGGCTATGTGGGCCGTGATCTCGGCGCCAAGCTCGGCCTGCGGGTTGCGTTCGGCGGCGATGCCGTGACGCTCGACCTGCCGGGCGGGCGCTCGCTGATCCATCGCCCGACGACGCAGCACGTCACCATTCCCTACAGCGACATCGCCGGGATCGAGACGCGGCTCGAAGCCTATGAGAGCCTCGGCATGGCGATCATGCAGCGCGCCTACGTGCTGATCCGCAAGAGCGGCGAGTCGATCTTCCTGTTCGAGGATCGCGCGCTCGGGACAGCGCTGGAGAGCTCGGACTTCGCGAAGGTCGCGGCCGAGCTCGCGGCGCGCGCGGGCGTGACGATTCACGACCTCGGAATGGTCGAAGGCAAGGGCGGCGTTCTCGCCGTGTGGGGCACGCATGCGGCCGATTGGTCCGCGCCGTCGCTGCCACTGGCGCAGCAACTGCGGCTCTGGCGCCACGCCGCTGTGACCGGGACCCTTGCGCTGGCGGTCACCATCCTGGCGATCGTGCTGCGGGTCACGGTCTTCGCTGTCAGCGGCCAATGAGCCAGATGGAACGCTGCGGCGCGCGGGTGTCGGGATCGGTCGGCTTGAGGGAGAGTCCGCGCCAGAAGCCGGTCACGGCGAAACTGATGAGCAGAAAGCCCAGCGCGACGCCGATCCAGTGCAAGGCATTCATCATGGCCGTCATCCGCTGGTGCCCATGCGATTGGTCGCGCGGGCGAGCCGGCAGGTTCAAGTTCCGAACCGGGCGCGGAGACCGTTAGCTGCGCCGTCCGGTGCCGCCTCTGTGCTGCACGCGATCGCGAACCTGTTCCGTCGCCTGCACCAGCGAATACATCGCGGCGATGACGAGCGGTATCAGCGTGAGCAGAATGAGGACTTGAAGATCCTGGGGTTCTGGCATGCGTTGATGAAAGCAAGCCGCATGCCATGCGGCGGCAGACGGCGCGTCAGCCGTTGCTGTCCTCGACTTCGGTCTCCGGGCGATCGCTGCCCGAGGCGCTTTCGGTGTGCCATTTGCCGTTCTGGTCTTCCCACTCGATGACCTCCGAGCGTCCGGGAACGCGCTGCTCGGCGGCCGCCGCGCGCGCCGCCGCGAGCGCGCCCTCGCGGGTGGGATAGGGCTCGGAGAACACGCCGTCGAACTTGTAGGCCCAGCCGCCGTCATGGCGGACGATCTGATAGGTGACGTGAGACATCGCTTCATTCCTGCATTGAGAGGTTGCGCTACGGATTAGCACGCCGGCGGCGCGGAGCGAAGCACCGGTCCTTCGTCGGTGGCATGATGTTCCTCAATCATCGAGCCGCACCAGCGCGGCGGCGCCGCCGACCGCGACCGCCAGCGCGAGACACCAGAAGCCGATGAGCCAATAGAGCGCCGCGGAGGCCGCGCAGCCGGCGGCGAAACACAGAATGCTCGAGGCGAGTCGTGTGAGGCGCGCGCGGGTCTGCGCGGCGTTCTCGCTGGCGCCGGTGAGAAGATCGACTGCGTCGAGCGTCGCCTGCGTGGTCGAGCCGGTCATCAGCGTGGTCGGCGGCAGGCTTGAGAGATGCACGCGCTGCACGGCGTTCTGCAGCGCCATGGCGGCGATGCCGGCAAAGCCGGTCACGAGCGCGGCCGGGCTGTCGGCATTCGGGAACGGGCCAAAGGACACGGCAAGCACGAAGAACGCAAACAGCAGTGCGACCTTCGCGCCGAGAAGTACGCGCATCACCGGATGCTTGCGCGCGCGCAGCGCGGCTCCGGCAAGCCGCGCGACCGCGATCACCAAAATGAATTCCGGCAGCGCCAGGATCTTGCCGATAATCCCGTGACTGCCGGTGATCAGTGCCGCGCCGAGGGTGACGAAATTTCCGGTGACGTGCGCGGTGAACAGGCCCTGCAGGCCGAGAAAGCCGGCGGTGTCGACGAAGCCGCCGTTGAAGGAGAGAAGCGCCGCGACCAAGATTGGACCAGAAGGGAATTTCATGGGCCTTGGAGCTCCTGTGCGGCTGTGATCTTAGCAAAGCGCTCCTCTTTCCCCTCCCCCCTTGTGGGGGAGGGTGGCTGAGCGGGCGTTAGTCCGCGAAGCCGGGAGAGGGGGCTTCTTCGTAAAAGCTTCTGCGAAGAGACCCCCTCTCCCGCCGTCGCTTCGCTCCGGCACCCTAGCCGCATGTCTTGAGGACCTGCGGCAAGGTCTCGCCCAGCCTGCCCGTCATCAAGACCTGTACGAACAGCCGCATCGTGCCGAAGAACCGGGCCGAGACTCCGGTCATCAGCGAAAAATCCGTGATCCAGGATGCGCCGCCGTAGATTTCGACCCGCAGCTTGTGGAGCCGATGATCGTCGGACAGAAAGAACCGATCGAGATCGTGGTTGTAATCGAGCGCGGGAAAGAGGCTCGGCTCGACCAGGGACTCCTGGTGGATCAACAAGATGTTCGGGGGCTTGGGCGACGGCGCGCAGGGCGACTGCGGCGCGAAGGGGGGCAACGTCGTGCGTGCTGTTGCGAATCTCTGCCCGTGGACGATGGTGTCGAACGCGGTGCGCCACGTCCGGTAAAAGGTCGACGCGTTGGCGTGCTGCCGCTCGAACAATTCAAAGACGAGGCTGTTCGGCTGCATGTCGAACTGCGCCACGCACGCCGTCATCAGCACCAGCACCGAGAGGGAAAAAACGCGCGGGCAGCGCAGCGCGTCGAGGCGCCACGTCAGGGCGGCGACGATCAGCCCAAACGCCACGAACGCGATCGCCGCAACGATGTAGCCGCGATAGCCGCTCCATAGAAAGCTGAATGTCGCAGTGTCGGCGTAGAAGAAGATGTCGTAGGCGTGCAGCGACATCGTCATGGTGGCGAGCTTGACGCGCGACACGAGCAGGATGCCGGCGAGCAACAGCAAGGTCACGGCTGCGGAAAACAGCAGGCGCCGCGTCGCGAACGTGATGGCTGATGCGATGGCGGTCGTCACGATCGTCGCATACAGGAGCCAGAACCGGCCGTTCTCGGTGACGGCCAGCAGCTCGAGCGTCCCCATCACGACCAGGAATGCGGCCGCGCCCGAGAAGATGACTCGCCTGCTCACGGTGTTGGTCGCCGGAGGCTCGGCTGTGGCGTTTTGCATCGTCGTTCGTCGTCCCGCTTCCACCGTGCGCCTAGACCGTCCGGTAGCCACCGTCCACCATCAGGATCGTGCCGGTGACGTAAGCCGAGAGATCGGAGGCGAGGAAGATCGCCGGGCCGACGATATCCTCCGGCTTGCCGGTGCGGCCGAGCGGCGTGTGCTCGAGGAAGATCCGCAAGTTCTCAGGCCTGCTGGCGCGCATCTCGGCGTTCAGCGGCGTTTCGATCAGGCCGGGGCCGATCGCGTTCACGCGCACGCCGTCCTTGCCGAGCTCGGCGGCGAGCGCGCGCGTGAAACCGAGCACGCCATGCTTCGATACCGTGTAGGCAGGCGAGCTCGGCGTGCGCATATGCACGAACGACTGGAGCGAGCCGATGTTGACGATGCGCCCCTTGGTGGCGCGCAGGCTGGGAAGGAACGCCTGCGTGACGTTGAACGTCCCGGTGAGGTTCACCGCGAGGATGTCGTGCCAGTCCTTGGATACGGCATCCGGATCGGCCGCGAAGGCATTGCGGCGGATGATGCCGGCCCCGTTCATCAGGATCGAGACCGGCCCGACCGCGTCGGCGATTTGCTTGGCCACCGCGACGCAGGCCGCGCGGTCGGTGACGTCGAGCGGGAAGCTCGTCGCGCTGCCGCCGATTTCTTTCGCCGCCTCGGCTGCCGCATCGCCGTTGACGTCGAGCAGAACGACCCGCGCGCCCTCGCGGGCGTAGCCCTGCGCGATCGCGCGCGCGATGCCGGAACCCGCGCCGGTGACGACCGCAATGTGGTTTTTCAGGAGGGTGGACATGGGTGCGTTTCCTTCAGACGAATTGAGCCGAGCATAGCATTCGCCCGCGCGGGAGGGTGTTCGCCGCGTCGAACTCCTTCAAAATATCTCGCGAAGCCCCGGATGACGCTACGCCGCAATCAGGCTAGGCTTGCCGCCGCCATGTTCAATCCTGGGAGGATGGTAAAATGGCGACACAGAAAAATGGACGCTATGATTTAGCGTCGACATGTTCGCTGCGCGCGCTCAGCCGTTTGGTCGGGATCGGAGCAATTCTCGCGGCGTTCGCATTCACCTGCGCCGCGGCCGACGCCGAGGACTATCCCGCAAAGCCTATTCGCCTGGTGGTGCCGTTCGCGGCCGGCGGTCCGACCGACGTTGTCGGCCGGATCATGGCGAACAAGCTCGGTGAACTCCTCGGCCAGCAATTCGTCGTCGAGAACCGGGGAGGCGCGGGCGGCAATCTCGGCGCCGACGTGGTCGCGAAATCGGCGCCGGACGGTTACACGCTCCTCGTCGCAACGGTGTCGACCCACGCGATCAATCCGGGCCTGTACACCAAGATGCCGTACGATCCGATCCGCGACTTCGCACCGATCGCACAGGTCGGGGTCACGCCGACGCTCCTCTCGGTCAATCCCTCGCTCCCGGTGAAAGACGTGCAGGGCCTGATCGCGCTGATCAAGGCGAACCCAGGGAAATACAGCTACGGCTCCTCCGGCGTCGGATCGATCCTGCATCTCTGCGGCGAGGAGCTCAAGGCGCTCGCGGGCGGGCTGGACATGGTGCACGTGCCCTATCGCGGCTCGGCGCCGATGATGACCGACCTGATGGGCGGGCAGATCAACATGGCCTTCGACGCGACGCCGACCGCGATGCCGCAGGCGCGCGCCGGCACGATCCGCGCGGTCGGCGCCGGCATGGCGGAGCGCATGCGCGCAATGCCGGACCTGCCGACGCTGCAGGAGCAGGGGCTCAAGGGTTTCGAGTGCTACACCTGGAACGCGATCCTGGCGCCCGCCGGCACACCGCAGCCGATCNNTGGGCGCCGATCATCAAGGCCTCGGGCGCGCAAGTGACGAATTGAGGACGGCGCGCGTGGCGCGTCGCGCCATGCCGGCTACGCTGGCGCGCCGCCCGCTATTTCTGAATTCCAGACCACACGCAGGTCGGGCTGGCGGCCGTCTTCGAATATCCCTTGTCGCAGACGCAGGGGGCCGCGCCCGCGCCATTGGATTCCTGGTGGCTGTGCGGCGGGCAGACTTTCGCGAGCGCTTGCCCGGCGCCGGCAAGGAACAAGGCGAACGCGAATGTCATGACGGCATGCTTTGGCATTTTGACCTCCCCCGAATAGCGCAACGCTATGCGGCGAAATCATCGCACGATCGACGGTTGAAAGCATGGGGCCGGGATGGAGCCTTTGGTCGCACCTTCGGCGCGTCGGGAGGGCGAACGCCGCGGCCGGATTTCGCCGTTGCGCAATCCGCGCTACGCTTGCCGTCCGAAAAGGAGCGAACGCGATGTGCCGCAACATCAAGACGCTGTTCAATTTCGAGCCGCCCGCCACGACCGACGAAATCCAGGCCTCGGCGCTGCAATTCGTGCGCAAGCTCTCGGGCTTCAACAAGCCCTCGCAAGGCAACGCCGCGGCGTTCGAGCTTGCGGTGGCGGAGGTGTCGGCGGCGGCGCGAAAACTGCTCGCCTCGCTGCACACGGCGGCGCCCGCGCGCGATCGCGACGTGGAGGCCGAGAAGGCGCGCGAGCGCGCGCGGGAGAGGTTTGCGTGACGTCGTAGGGTGGGTTAGCGAAGCGTAACCCGCCGCGGCGAAAGGTGGGTTACGTCCTTCGGCCTAACCCACCCTACGCACCACGACAGGAGACGACATGGCACGGCGCGTGACAGGCGATTCCCGATCCGAAGCCGAGAAGGCGTTCAAGTCCGCGACCACGAAGCCGGCGGAATTGCCGGTGGCGGCGCCGTCGGTCCCGGGCGCGAAGGAAATGGTGTCGCTGCGCATCGACCGCGACGTGCTGGATTTCTTTCAAGGAGACGGGCCGGGCTGGCAGGAGCGCATCAACGCGGCGCTGCGGAAGGCGGCAGGCTACCCTTGATCATTCTGCTCAGCGGACTGCCGCGATTGCAGCCATTCGCTGACCTCATCGATCCACCGGGCGATGATTTCCGGGTGGTGCGTGAAACGCTGCGTCGGCCGCCGCCAGTCGTCGCCGAGATGCAGCCCGTCGAACAGCGGATGCTCGGCCGGCGGGCATTTCCATGCCGCGAGTTTGGCGCGCTTGGCCCGCAACGGCCGCGCCCAGCCGTAATGCGCCGCGACGATGCCCGGGGCCGTGCGCGTCACATTGGGTCGGCTGTACCAGATGCCTTCCGGAGCCTTGCCGGCGTGCTCGTCGCCCCATTTGCCGAAGGCGCGGGCGCCGGCGACGGCGTGGACCAACGGCGCGACCGGGCGGAACGCCATTTCCCAGAACACGTCGCGGCGATCGCGCAAGGCGGCGATCCATTCGGCGGCGTCCTCGATCTCGTGCTGATAGAGCTCATAGGTGCCGCTGCCCATCACCGTCACCTCGGGCGGAAGGTCGGCGATCGCATCGAGGGTTTGCTGGATGCCGGCGTCGTAGAACACGGTGTTGCCGTCGAGCTTGATGAAATATTCGACGCCCGCGGCGCGCAGATGCTCGAGCGCCCGGTTGCGCGCAATCGACATGTCGTAGTCGGGCAGACGTCCGATCGATTCCACGATCAGCCGCCCGGACCGGCATTCGTCGGCATAAAGCTCGCGGATCAGGTCGGGCGTGCCGTCGGTCGAACCGGTGTCGATCAACACATAGCAATCGACCGCGTCGATCACGGCGCCGCCGACGAAGGCCGCGCACGCGACCTCGTTGAGCACGCAGGTCATGACGCCGACGCGCTTGCGCGGCGGGCCATGCCCGCGCGATCGACTGGGGGACGCTATCGTCACGCCACTCGCGGCCATGCGGTCAGGCTAGAGCGTGTAGGGTGCGATAGCGAGGCGTGTTGCGCCCTGCGATTCATGACGCCGCGCGGCGGCGTCGGTCCGGGCGCCAAGGGTGAAGCTCGCGCATTGACCGCGACGATTGCTCGACCGGCGATATGTGTTGCGTGCCCCTAAAGCCTCGACAGGAAACGCCAATCGGCGTCGCGCGCGACCGTATTGGTGATGCCCCAGCCCTCGATGTATTGACCGATCTCGCTCTCGGCGGGTTGCGCACGCGCCGCCGTGAGGGCTTGGAAGAAACGGTGTAAGAGGCCGCGTTCCGGCGTATCGGACATCGGCACGGACGGGGCGTCGTGCGTGACGAAGAGCGGGAAGTACGTTGCCATGGCATCAACTCCCGTTGCGGGGACGATCCAGGGCGCCTCTCAAATTTTTCTGATGGGTTGAAAATACGTTCGACCGTCGCGTCGGAGCAAGCGCAAATGAACGTCATCGCGCACGGGATGAATGCAACGACGCGCGCATGCCTTCCATTTGGCGCAGTTCGTGCACGCACGTAGCGCAGCGCGCTTAACGTTTGAGCGTGGCGACGCGTCGCGGCTGAACCGGCCATCCCGGTCTCGTATGCGCTACTTCTTCCCCAACGCGTCCCGCTGCTTGATCAGCCGTTGCAGCTCTTCGCTCTGCTCGGCGATGCGGTCGGACGTGCGGTCCTCATCCGCGGCGCCTAAGGATGCGGCTGCCTGCTCGGTCAATTGACGGATGTTGTCGCGCAGGATGGCGATGCGGTCGTCGAGCTCATCGCGCGACAGAGTGCTCTCATTGGCCATGTGATGTCCTCCGGCAGCGGGTAGGGCGGATTAGCGAAGCGTAATCCGTCGATCAAGTGCGGCGGGTTACGCCTCGTCCCCGCTTTCGCGTGGACAAGGCTAACCCACCCTACGATCAGAACGACTTGTTGCTTTCTTTCACGGCGGTAGCGGCATCGACGTAGACCTGCTCGCCCATCGCTTTGAACTTCTCGCTCATCTCATCCATGCCGGCCTGCTTCTCATTCAGCCCGGCCGCATAATCGCGCACGTCCTGCGTGATCTTNNGCGCGCGGTGTCGGGATCGAGCCCGAGGTTGAACTGGTCCTGCCAGCGGAAGTCGAAGCGCGCGCGCGAGAGCGCATCATCGCGCATCTGTGCGGCGGGGTGGCCCTTGGCCAAGTCGGCCGCATGCGCGGCGATCTTGTAGGTGATGACGCCTTCCTTGACGTCGTCGCGGTCGGGCAGGCCGAGGTGCTCCTTCGGCGTCACGTAGC
>PLJS01000119.1:1455-15368 GCA_003140315.1 Hyphomicrobiales bacterium | reverse complement strand
TGTTCGTGGATACGAGCGTTTGGTCTCTTGCGCTGCGGCGCGATGCGGTGCCGGCTGTCAGCGAAGTGACAGCGCTGGTCGAGGCCATACGAGGCGGCGAAGCCCTCGTGACGGCGGGGCTCGTTCTCCAGGAGCTTCTCCAGGGATTCTTAGGTCCTAAGGCCCAGACTCAGATTCTCGAACGCTTTTCGGCGGTCCCCCTGCTCGTGCCTGATCGCAACGATCACGTTGAGGCGGCAGCGCTCAAGAACCGATACCGCCGGGGCGGCGTACAGATTGGCACCATTGATGCACTGCTGGCGCAGCTGTGCATTCGTCATGAGCTGACGATGCTGACCAGCGACAATGACTTCAAACGCATCGCGGAGCGCTCGAGCCTCCGGCTCTGGAAGCGTCCATAGGCGTGCAGCGACGTGGATTGCCTCGATGGCGGCGACGCCGCCGGCCTTCAACCGATGGCGCCGGCCCGTGACCAACTGACCAACTGACATAGAACAGCTTTCCTACCAAGCAGCCTTACAAGCAGCGCTGAGTCCCGGCTCTCATCCCGCACCCGCCGCTCCCAACTCGCGCCCATTCCCTGCGCGCGCAGCGCCTTCGCAACAAAGGTCATCTTGCCTTTGTCGCCACACAACCCTGCCTGATTTGCGCGCGAGAACCCAGCGACGCGCACCATGTCCGATTTGCCCAGCCAGTGGCCCTCGGTCGTAAGGTCAGCGACGAGTTCACGGTTCCGCTTTGCCGCACGCATCACCGGGAAGTGCACAACCGAGGACGCGAGGCAATTTGGCGGAAGGAAAAGAAAATCGATCCGTTATCGGTCGCAGCAAGGCTATGGAAACAAAGCCAAGGCGGAGCGGGAGGGCCCCCAACGGGCAGCCTTGAATTTCCGACCTCGTCACACGTCCTATGCAGATACCTAAGATCGGAGGTCTGATTCAGCGAGATACCGGCGGCCATCCGCGAGCGCTATCGGTATTTCACGAGACCGATCTGAAGAAGCTCACGGCGGCCGGCTACAATGGTCGGTTCCGCATCATCGCCGAAAGCGTTGCCGATTACGTTCGCTGCGCTCGCCGCCGGCGCGGCCCGAGAGTCTCGTCGATTAGCTATCTCCCGGGAGGAGGCGGTAACGGCATAGCGGACGGTGGCAGTACGGCAGCCGGAGGAGGAAGCGCGGTGGCGACAGGCGGCGTCGCGCACCCTTTGTTGCGCGCGGAGCGCGCCGCAATACGAACCTGCTCGCGCGCCTGCAACAACTCGCTGCGATAGGCCATCATGCTGGCGACGACACCCCCGACCGACGTTTCCGCTTTCGCGACCTGATCAGTGAGCTCTTTCTCGCGGATCGCTAACGCTCCCTGAACCTTGGTGAGCTCGGGGCAGGTCATGAAGTCGTACCTGTCCTGCACCACCATGGAGTACTCGACCGAATTGCCGACGCCGGCACATCCCGCACAAGCCGACATCAGCAAGACGGCGGCGGCCCAGCGCAGCATCATTTGCCTCTAAGTGGAAGGGCGCACGATCGTAGCGGCGCAAGAGGCTCAGCAACCACGTGTATCCCTACAACACATTCGTCCGGTTTCGCTCCGGGCCAACCGGTATTCCCTGCTAACAGGAACATCAACAGGGAATCTCGCATAAGGTGGATGGGAACAGATCGTGATAGATTTTCAATCCGCTAGCACTACGGGAGGCCGCTAGCCGCGTTCCGGGCGTCGCGCCGTAACACCCAGACCGCCGCCGTTCGTTGACCGAGAACGCTGAAACCCGGTGCCGCCAAATGCGCGCGGTTCACGTGCAGCGAAACAGAACAGTCGCAGCGTAGGTCGTGTCGCGGTCGCCCTTGAGCATCTTGTAGTGGCCATTGCAGGTGCTCGCGGCGAAATCTTCTGCGAACGCGATGAGCCGATGCTTACGCCACTTTCCCGTGTCGAGGATGTAGTCGGTCGTGCTCAGCCGCAGTAGATGCTTGCCGCCGGATAGTACCTCATGCCGATACCACATGTCGCCGGCCTGACGCGCCATGTCAGGCGCGGGGATGGACGAGCAGAACACGCAGAGGAGCGCGGCCAAGGGATTCATGTAAGCTCCGTGACGACACGTTCACCGCAAAGCAGGTACGTCTGGGACAGGATTGTCAGTTACGCAATGAGCCTAGTGACCCAGCCGAGATCGTCAAGCGTCAACCACCGTTTCGAGCCCTTTCCGCGAGGTCATAAAGCTCCTAACATATCTAGGACGTGGACTCATGAGCACGAGGCCATCGTGACGCGTTTGAACTCAGACGTCGTCGGCATCACCTACTTTCATCGTTTCCAATCATCGGAGGTCTGAAATGAAATCGCTCTCTCTCGCGGCAATTTGCGCGATAGCGCTGGGCGTGATGGCGCTGCCCCCGCCGGCTCACGCGCAAACAAAAACGGTCAAAGCATGCGAAGAGGAATGGCGAGCGAACAAAGCCGCCAATCAAAAGGCCGGGATCACCGAAAAGGACTACGTGGTCAAGTGCAGGGCAGAAGCCGCGACCGCTCCGGCTCCGACCACTGCTCCAGCTCCGGCACCGACTGCCGCCCCGGCTCCCGCCGCTCCGGCTCCCGCGCCCGCAGCGACCAAGACGGCACCTACTCAGACCAAGACGTCACCCGCTCCGACACCCACCGGCGCCGGTCAATTCGCAACGGAAGCGCTGGCCAAGGCGCACTGCCCGGCGGACGTCGTCGTCTGGGTGAACCTGAAGTCCAAAGTCTATCACTTCAGCACGAGTAAGGATTACGGAAAAACGAAGACGGGCGCTTACGTGTGCGAAAAGGAGGCCGAGGGATTTCGTGCCGCCAAGAACGAGAAGCACCCGTAACGTCCCAAGACGCCGAGAGCTCGTTCCGAATCGTTGATGCAGATCAATGCGGTTTCGATTGCTTGGGTATTGACTAGCTAGTTAAGCTGGACATTTCTCCCGGCTTACTTTGGCCCCGGCGCTATGCGTCGGGGCCGCCCTTGTCGGAAGCGCAGAACGTCTCCGACCGTCCAGACGCGATCCGCGCGCCACGGCGTGCGCACGTCGCCAACTAAGGCGTCCTCAATCGAAACAATTCGCCACGTCTTCACACTACTTTTTTGTACGATACGGCCACAGCAGCGGAGGGGAGTCGCGGAAGGGAGACGCGCATGTCAGCGAGGGGCAACAAACGATCCGTGGTAATCCATCGACAGAAGACTAGCATTAGCTTTGAGCCCGCGTTTTGGGACGCGCTGAAGTTCATTGCCGCGCAGCGTCAGGTCCCCGTGTCGTCGCTCATCGCTTCGATCGACGCCGACCGGAAGCAAGGCAATCTCTCGTCTGCGCGATTCGGCTATTTGTATTGGCGGAAGCGCGCGCCTCGCGTTTGGGCCCGACCTAGCGTGGTCGGGCTCTCACGGTATCGGTCGAAGCAACTAGGCTACTGCTGATTTCAAAATCGGCCACTGGGGGTCGAATCAGGCCAGTACCCAAATTGGCCCATGCCGAAAGACGGTCTCACGCGATTGCGGGATCACGACCGACAATCTAAGTGCGAGTGAGTGCAACTGAATTGGCGGTAGCGGGTAACTTACGACCAGACGAACATGGAACGGCCGCGCAACGGACGCCGAACAGGCTACAGCGTTACCGCGCGGTCCGAGTTCGGCATTTACAACCGCTCGCGTCCTGCAAGGCCAGCCCGGCCGTAGCCGAGCGGGTTGAAAACAGATTTCACTTTTGAGCGATTGGCCCACTCATGCAGAGCACGGCGCGGCGATCGTTCCGACGGCCAGCGTCCGCTCTAAACCTGATTTCCAATTCTGTGGTGCAATGGGACGGACTCAGGCGCCTGCCGGATCACGTCACAGCCACGCTCTTTGCGCGCGCTCGAATGCCCTCAGCAGCCGACGCGGACCGTCCGCGAAGACTCTCAAGCACTGTGACTTGCGAGCAACACGAAAGGGCCTCGCGGTCTGCTAACGTCACCTCATGAATTTGAACTCAAGAGGCGACCGATGCAGAGGCTATTGTTCGCGGCGGCGGCCGTGGTCGCGGGAAGCGTCGGTGCTTACGCAGCCGACCTTCCGGTCAAGGCGCCGCCACTCGTCGTGGTCGTCGATCCCTGGACCGGTTTGTATGCGGGCGTGAACATCGGATATAGCTGGGGCCACTGGAGCGCCAGCAGCAACCAGCGGATCTTCAATTTCGAGTCGTTTACCGAGAGCCCGAAAGTCGACGGCATCCTCGGCGGCCTGCAGGCGGGCTACAATTGGCGCGTGAGCCCGCAGTGGCTGTTCGGTGTCGAGGTCGATGCCCAGATCACGGGCGAGAAGCGGACGCTGAGCTGGATTGATCCGGAACTGCCTCCGACCGTGCCGCAGCAAGTCTTTGATTTTGTTCCCCGACCGGGTGGACCCGCGACGCTCACCAGCACATGGGACTTCCCCTGGTTCGCAACGCTGCGCGGCCGCGTCGGCTATCTGCCGTCGCCGAACTGGCTGCTCTACGTGACCGGCGGCCTCGCGATCGGCGAGACGAAATACAGCTTCACGTTCTCGCAGCCCGGAGCGGCCGGGAATGTACCACCCACAGCGACGAGCTACGCGCTCTCGTCGAGCACCACCAAGGTCGGCTTCGCGCTCGGCGCCGGCACCGAGTACCGGATCGACCGCAACTGGTCGATGAAGTTCGAATATCTCTACATCGACCTCGGCACCACCACGATCAACACCCGCGATATCGACGGCGCGCCGTTCAGCGTCGGCTATCACGCGCGCGATCAAATCGCCCGCGTCGGTCTGAACTACCGCTTCGACAACGGCCCGATCGTCGCGCGCTACTGAGCCGCAGCAACTACGTCAGAAAACAGCCGGGCCGCGCGATGAGCGTGGCCCGGGTTCAATTTATGATGCGCGCGCTTGATCTGCGTTCGGATTAAGGCCGCCCTCGAAGCGCCAAAGCGGCTAGCTGCCGCGCAGCGACACCCTATTCCCAGCGGCTTGTCCGACAGCAGGCCCGGGGCTCTACCCTCCGTATCATGGCCAAAGAGGATGGGCTCAGACGCCTAGCGGATCACGTCAGAGCGACGCTCTTGCGCGCACTGATGACGTTACCCGCGCCAGCCAACAGCGGCTGATCTTGCAGCCGGTGACGGAGCGCCGCGCGCCCTTCTATGGCAGGTGGTCGACAACATGGACAACGACCCCCCCGACCTTGAACCGCGGTTTTTTCTTTTCGAGCCGCCCTAGTTAGCGGCCTCGTCATTCCGGCGGCGCCTCGCGAGATGCAAACCGTGCAGGAGACCCGCACGTCCGTGATTATTTTGCATAACTTGGGAGCTGACATCGCTTGAGAAAGCCGTCGAAGGCCGCAAGAAAAGCGTCGGGCTGTTCCTCGAATGGCGCATGGCCTGCTCTCGGGATTACCACCAGCGTCGCATTCGGAATGCGATCCCGATAGGCTTGGCCGAACCTTGGCGGAACGAGCCCGTCATTCTCACCCCAGAGCAGCAGGGTCGGCACGTCCACGCGGTGCAGCCACTTCTCCAACTCCGGGTTCGAAAAGGCCGGATAACCAAGACGCACGACCGTGCTCCGATTGCGCACCAGTACGCGCGAATCGGTCGAGGCGAGGATGTCTAGCCGCCTTCGCACACGATCCGGGTCGAAATAGAAGCGGCGCGCATTGTCTTCCACGCTCATGCGAAACATGTCGTCCGGCGGAGTGCCACCGGCCGTAATCCCGACGGCGCATACCAGCGTGAGGCTCTCCAGTCGCGCCGTGTTGCGAACGGCAAGCTCGGCGGCAATCCAGCCACCGAGGGAGGTGGCCATCAGGTGGACGTGGTTGAGGCTCAGCGCCTCAATCATATCCAGGTAGAAGTATGCAAGATCGCTCGGGCGATCGAGCCATGCGGGGTCGTCGGAAGCCCCAAAGCCGGGGTGCTCGGGCGCAAGCACATCGAAATGCTGCGACAGACGCTCGAGAAACGGGAGCCATCCGACGTGCCCGCTCGCGCCGTGAAGAAAGATCAACGGCGGTCCATCGCCGCCGCGAAGCAGCCGGATGCGTGTCCCCCGCACCTCAAGCGTCTGTTCCGAATGCGGCATCGCTCAACCCACCAACCTATGAGCGGACCCACGCCAAACGATAGAGGGCATCGCCCGGCAAGATCCTTCCCCCTATGCCGCGCGCGGGCCCGTTCTTCATTTCTCGATCGGGGTCCATTTGCCGCCTTGGAACTTCACGAAGCGGAGCGGCAGCAGGACGACGTTGCCCTGGTCGAAACCCATACTGCCGACGACACCCTGGAAGTCCTTTATTTCCTTGAGACCTTTCAAGATGCCCTCCTTCGAATAGCCGCCGCGCCGGATCGCCTCGACGTAGAGCTTCACGGCATCGTAGAAATAGGGGCCATAAAGGTCGGAATCCTTGCCGTACTTCTTCTTGTAACGATCTAGGTAAGCCTTCACCTGCGGGGCATTTTCATCCCAGCTTGGCGACCCGCTGATGAAGCCTTCCGCCGCGGGGCCCGCGATTTCAGCGAAGGCGTTGTTTTGGATCGAGCCGTGGCTGATGAATTGCGTCTTGACGCCAAGCTCGGCCGCCTGCCGTACGATCAGACCACCTTCCGCATAATAGGCGTACGTGACCGTCACCGGCGGGTTCGTGGCGCCAATGCGGGTGATCTGCGAACGGAAGTCGCGGCCACCCTTCTCGATCACCTCTTCGGCGAGTATCGTTCCACCGAGCTTCTTGTATTCGTCGATGAAGATCGAGCTCAAGGTTTTCCCGTAGGCGCTGTTCTCATAGATGATCGCCGCGGTCTTATGGCCGAGTTTTTTGATGATGTACTCAGCGATCTCCTTCTCCTCGTCGTCCGCCAAGGGATAGTTAGAGAACACAGTCGGCCCGCCCTTGCGGATCTCGGGCGTAATCGCGCCGACACAAATCATCGGCGTATTGGTCTCGCGCGAGATCGGAAATTGCGGAACGATCACACCGGTCATGGTCGAGATGATCGCCGGCAGCTTCTCCACCTCAACCAGTCGCTTGAATTCGGCGACGCCATCCTTCGCTGAATTCTTGCTATCGCCAAGCACGAGCTTAATCGGGCGTCCGTTGATGCCGCCAGCTGCATTGATCTCCTCTTCGGCGAGCAACGCGCCGCGATTGAAGTCGGTGCCATAGTCCGCCGTCGATCCGGTCATCGGCAGGATGATGCCGATGCGGTACGGCTCGCCTTGCGCGGGCTGTGTCCGCGCGGGGCTTGATGCGTCAAGCACACCGGCGAACGCGAGTGCGCCCATTAGGGCTGTCATCATTCTCATGATCCGCTCCCTTGCTGTTGGTCTGGTTTATGATCGCTCAAGTAGATATGCCGCAGCGCGTCCTCGCCGCGATAGTCTGCGACTGGACCTTGACTGATCAGGTGCCCGGCACGAATGACGAAAACCTGATCGGCAACGCGCAAGATCTGTTGCGCCTGCTGCTCCACGATTAGAACCGCGGCGCCGAACTCGTCGCGGATCCTGACGATCGTGTCGAAGATTTGAGTAACGAGCATCGGNNAGCGCACCGGCCATCTGCGCCTTGCGTTCGCGTAGGATCGGAAACTGTTGCATGGCGTCCTCGCAGCGCGCGCCGAGAAGGTTCGACGCGAGGGTGTATCCACCCATGCGCAGATTTTCGAACACGGTCAGATCGCGGAACACGCGCGCGCCCTGCGGCACGAATGCGATGCCGACCGCTATGTTATCCGCCGGACGTGTGGCACTGCGATCGCTGCCATCGAACCAGATCGTACCGTCGCGCCGCGGCACAAGACCGAACACCGTACGCAGCACCGTTGACTTGCCAGCACCGTTCGGACCGATCACCGCGGCGATGCGGCGGTCGCCCAGCGACAGGTCGATGCCGAACAGCACCTGCTTCTTACCGTAGAACGCGTCCAGCTTCTCGACGTTCAGCATGGGCGCCTCACGACGAAATGCCCAGATAAGTGTGCATCACGACAACGTTGCCGCGCACCTCGTCAGGTTTGCCCTCAGCGATCTTACCTCCCTGATGCATCACGATGATCCAGTCCGACAGGCGCATCACGATCTCGACATTGTGCTCAATCAGCAGGATGGTCCTGCCGGCATCGGTCAGGCGCCGCATGCGGGCGCAAAAGTCCTCCACCATTCCAGGGCTGAGACCCGAGGTCGGCTCGTCGAGCAGCAACAGTTCGCCTTCCGTCGCCAGCAGCCGGCCGAGGCTCAGGAGTTTCTGCTGGCCGTAGGACAGCCGCTCCGCGAGCGATTCCGCATGCGCCTCGATCGTCAGGTCGCGCAGCAGCGCGCTTGATCGCGCTTGCGTTACGTCGCGCTCCTCTGTGAGGGCATGGCCGCCGATGAGCGCGCGGACAATGTTCTCGCCCTGTTGGCCCGGTATCGCGGCCTCGATGTTGTCACGCGCGCTTAGTCGGTTGAACAGGCGCAGTTCCTGGAAGCCGCGCGCGATTCCGGCGCGCGCGACCTTATGGGGAGGCAGGCCGTCCACGCGCGCGCCGCGAAAATAGATGTGCCCTGCGTCCGGGGCGAGATTGCCGGTGATGAGGTTGAACGCGGTGGTCTTGCCGGCACCGTTACCGCCGATCAGGCTCGTAATTGTGCCGGCCCGCACCTCAAACGATAGATCGCTGACGGCCTGCAAACCGCCGAAGGATTTCGACAGCGCCTCGAGCCTCAGAAGTGCTTCGCCCGCCGCCATCGTGTCCTCTACTTCAACACGTCGCGGTATTCGCCGATCAGACCTTGCCGGCGATAGCGGGTGAAGAATACGAGCAGCAAGCCATAAAGCACCTGCCGGAGCTGCGGCGCGATCGCGTCGGGAATGGCGATGAATTTGAACGCTTCGGGAAGCAGGATCAGCACGGCTGCGGCGAGCACCGAGCCGTTGAGGCTGCCAGTGCCGCCCACGATCACCAGCGTAATGATGAAGACGGATTCATCGAGGCCGAACGCGACCGGGTCGATTGCGGTCAGCGAGTACGTGTAGATCGTGCCTGCGGCGGCGGCAAAGACCGCCGAGAAAATGAAAATTGAGAACTTGATCCGGAAAACGCTTTTTCCTAGTGCCGCGACCGCGGTCTGGTCCTCGCGCACGGCGCGCAATAGTCGCCCGAACGGCGCCCGCGTGATGCGCAGTGCGAGCAGATAGCAGATGATCGCGAGTGTGACCGCGAGAAGAAACATCTCAAAGCTGGTGCGGATCGTGTAGCCGAACAAGGCAGGATGAGGAATTCCATAAAGGCCCGAAGCGCCGCCGGTGATGTCGAGATTCATGAACAGGCTGAAGATGATCGCCTGGAAGCCCATCGTGGCGATCAGGAAGTACTCGTTCTTCAGCCGCAACGACGGCAGCGCCACGATGAGCGACACCAGAATGCCGGCGATTGATGCGAGCGCGAATGAGACCAGCAGGTCGTTGGTAACGTGGAGCGCCAATAACGCGGTGACGTATGCCCCGACACCGTAGATCGCGGCCTGCGCGATGGATATCAGGCCGGTGTACCCGACCAGCAGATTGAGCGAGATCGTCAGCGTCGCGTAGATCGCGATCAGCGTTCCGATGTAGACGAAGTACTCCATCGCTAGAGGCCTGTCGCCGGACGTTTCTCGCCGAAGAGCCCGCTGGGCTTGAACAGTAGGACGACGATCAGGATCGCAAAGGAAAGGGCCATCTGCCATTTGGACTCGATCTTCCAGATCGCGATGTTCTGGATCATACCGAGCACGAATCCGCCGCCGGCCGCTGCGCCGACATTGCCGAGGCCACCGATGATCATCGCAACCGTCGCCATAAGAATGATGTCCATTCCCATGTTGAAGTCGATGATGCCGACGTTCAACCCGATCAGCATCGCGCTGATTCCGACGAGCCCGGAGCCGACGATGAAGCTGATGTTGCGCAGGCGCCTGGCCGGCATGCCGACGACCTCGGCGAGCTCAGAATCGTTACCCATAGCGCGGATCGCGATGCCAAGGCGCATGTGGCGGAAGAAGATCCAGAGCGCGATCGCCAGAACGGCAGCGAAGCCGATGATCAGCAGCTGCGCGTCGGTCGTATAGATCGAGCCAAAATGATAGACGGTCGTCTGCCCGCCCGGCGACAGCACGACCGGGTTTGAGCCCCAGATCATTGCGGTCACGTGCGTAATGATGATCAGGACGCCGAACGAGGAGATCATCGCCACGAAGGGTGACACGCCGCCCGCTTTCATCGGCTCATACAGCAGGATGTTGATGATGAGGCCGATCAGCGCGGCAACGATGATCGCCGCCAGGAAGCCAGCCACGATGCCGAGCTTCAACGTGACGAGCGCCGTATAGCCGGCAAAGGCTGAGAACGTGTAGACGCCTCCATGCGCAAAGTGGAACACCCGACTTGCCGTGAAGATCAGCGCGAAGCCGAGCGCGATCAACGCATAGACGCTGCCTGCAACAATTCCGTTGACGGCAAACTGTGCGAGAACGCTCAAGGTTTCGCGCCCGCGACGACCGTATGTCGCAGCGTTCCGATGCCCTGGATGATGACCTCGACCGTGTCCCCGACCTGCATCCCGCCGATGCCGGGCGGCGCGCCAGTGAGGATTAGGTCGCCCGGCAGCAGCGTCATCACACGCGAGAAGTAGCTGACCATGTCCTCCACGGGAAAGATCATGTCGCTGGTGTTGGTCTTGCGCTGGCGCACCTCGCCATTGATGCGCAGCTCGATGTCGAGCGAATGCGCGTCAAGATCAGTCTCGACCCACGGCCCGGTCGGACAGAACGTATCGAACGACTTCGAATGGCAGAGGTGCAGGAGGTTTCCGCCGATGACCTGAATGTCGCGCGCGGTCACGTCGTTCACGCAGGTGTAGCCGAGCAGGTTCTTCAAGACCTCGCCCGGCGGCGTATTGCGCATCGGGCTCTTCACCACGACCGCGAGTTCGCCTTCGTATTCAAGCTTCTGCGTTTGCGGCGGATACACCACCGGCTGATCAGGCCCGATGAGCGCGGTAGGCGGCTTGAGGAAGAACACCGGGATGGTCGGGACCGGCAGCCCGACTTCCTTGAGATGACCGTGATAGTTTGCGCCGCCGGCGATGATCTTGGTCGGCTCGCACGGCGCGAGGAGTTGGGTCGCCGCAAGCAGGCGGACATTGTCGGTCTTGATGATCTCGCGATAGGGATGGCCGGCAAGTTCACGAATGGTGTCGCCTTCGACGACGCCGTACCTCGCCGCGTTGGCACCCGCGTCCCAGTACCGTGCAATACGCATCTGCTTTCCCCCTCGACGCCTTTCCGATTATGCCTCCAGCGCCTTTGGATTCACAACGTTGATTGGCGTGCGCCCGAGGAACCGCGCGACGTTCTCGATGCTTTGGTTGATCATGCGCGCGGATGCATCCACCGTACTCCATGCCGACACGGGCGTCATGACGACGTTTTCCATTTTCAGGAACGGATGATCGGCGGGAAGCGGCTCCCGATCGAAGACGTCGAGCCCGGCTCCCAGTAACGTTCCGCGTTGCAGCGCGCTTAGAAGTGATGCCTCGTCGATGATGCCACCCCTGGCCGTGTTGATCAGGATCGCGCCGTGCTTCATGCGGGCAAACTGACTGGCGCCGATCATGCCGCGGGTCGCGTCATTGAGCCGCACGTGCAGCGAGATCACGTCTGCATTCGCGAGGAGATCATCGAGCGCCACCGCGCGCGAGCCAATCGCCGCGGCGCGCGCCGGATCGTTGTTTCGTGACCATGAGATAACGTCCATTCCGAGCGCGCGGGCGAGCGGCGCAAGCTCGCAGGAGATGCCGCTGACACCGACGATACCAAACACCTTACCGCCGAGCTCGATGCCCTGCGCGGCCTTCCACTCGCCGCGCCGGATGGACCGATCTTGCGCGGGTATCGCGCGCGCAACGGCGAACAGGAGGGCGAGACAGTGCTCGGCGACCGCACGGTTCGAGGGGCCCGGGACGTTCGCAACAACAATCCCGCGCGCGGTTGCTTCGCTGACGGCGACATCTTCGACGCCCGTACCGGAGATGCAGACCATCCGCAGCCCGGGCGCGCCGTCGAGAACCGATTTGGGAAACCTTGTGAACGCCGGCCGGAACGACAGGATGATGGTGGCGTTGCGGATGCGCTCGATCAGTTCGGCATCGCCGGACGCCCGGGCGCCATGAATCTCGACAGACGCGACTTTCCTCAGACGCTCGACGTTCGGTGATGATCGAAACGAACCGCTGATGTCATCTGGAATAACGACAAGCTGTTTGATCGTTCCCGACATCTACACTATCCCCTCAGCCGCGCATCCCGTCTGGCCGATCGAAACGGTGCCTTCTTACCGCCAAGACCGCAAGGCTCACGACTGTTGCGCGACACCCGGGTCGAGGTCTCGGCCGGCGGCGTCGGATCCATTGTCTGCCCCAAAGAATCCGGACGGGCATATTTATGAATGTACGGGCCTAGATCGACTCGTGCCCAAATGATTCAGCCAAGTGCCTTTAGCTGGCGCGCCTTTGGCGCGTGCGGGGCGCGGCCTCTTTTGCGGCTTCCTTGGCCGGCTTCTTGCCCGAGATCGGCAGCAGCATCTCGCCTTGGCCGGCGATGCGCTTCTTTCCCTTGGCAGGCTTTGCCGCCCTTGCCGCTGTCTTCTCGGATTGTACGCTTTTGCGCAGTGCATCCATCAGGTTGATGACGTTGCGCGGTGCGGAGACGCGCTCCGCGCTCTTCTTCAGCGGGACATGAGCTCGCTTCTTCCTGACGATCTCGATCAGCGCTTCTTCGTAGTGGTCGACGAAAAGGTCGGGTTGAAACTCACCCTCTTTCGAGTCGACGATGTGCTGGGCGAGCTTGAGCATGTCCGGCACGATCTTCACGTCAGGTATGTCGTCGAAATACTCGCTCTCCTTACGGACCTCGTAGGCGTAGTGGAGCGTCGTGCCGATGAGGCCCTTGCCGTGCGGCTCGATCGCGATCACGCGCTCGCGCTTGCTCATGACGACCCGGCCCAGTGCCGCAACGCCCTTGCCGACCATCGCTTCGCGGATGACCGCGAACGCCTCAACACCGACTTCATCGCCAGGCACGATGTAATACGGCTGATCGTAGTAGCGCTTGTCGATCTGGGTGAAGGGGACGAACTGGTCGATCTCGATCGTGTGCGTGCTCTCAAGCTGGATCGCCTCCAGCTCCTCCTCGTCCATGATGAGATATTCGTTTTTCCCGACCTCGTATCCCTTGCCGATGTTCTCGTTGCTGACGTCTTCGTCCGTCTCGGCATCCACCTTCTTGTAGCGGATGCGGTTGCCGGTCTCCTTGTTGACCTGCCGGAACGAGATCTTTTCGGAGCTGGACGTGGCCGGGGTCAACGCAATGGGGCAGGAAACGAGCGAGAGCTTGAGGTAGCCCTTCCAATACGGACGCGGTGCCAAGGAACACTCCTACGCAACAGAAATCGGAGAGTGTCTGAGTCTGGACGCGGGCGCCGTGGAGTCAAGAAACCGGATCGCTGATTCCGGTTTTGTTCCTCAGGGTACTGGCCTGTTTGCGAGCAGCCGGCGAAATCGACAATGGCCTGAATTCCGGCACATCGCTGGAAAATTGTTTTGTATCGGTGTTACAATTTAGAAACGCAGTTGTAGATAGGGCTAACTCCGGTTTTGGCGTCTTACCAACGGCTCTAGGGTCCGGCAAGTCGCTGTCGACGCGCGGGCTATGCGCGACGGTCCGTCCGGAACAAAACGGCGCGGGGTGACCGCGCCATTCTGCGTCGAGACGAAACGATAAGGGCTTACTGCATCTCCGCCCATTGCTTGATGCGCTTGGCCGGCTTGCGCGGCGCTGTCGGCTCGGAGGCGACGCGCGAGTTC
>PLJS01000119.1:0-1403 GCA_003140315.1 Hyphomicrobiales bacterium | reverse complement strand
GCGACGAGCTGCGCCTCGCGCAGGCCGGCCGAGTGCATGTTCTTGCTTTCCTGCGCGGTGCCGTAGCCCGCGATGGTCAAGGTTGCGTTGGCCGGCGCGTCGCCGGTCGCAATCGGCTGAACGCTCGGGGGCAACGGGCTCGCGAGCGTGAGCAGCGTCGCCTGGCCGGAACCGGTGTGGTCGGTGACGGCGATCTGCCGGCCGCCCGCGATCACGAAGAACGGACCGGCACCCTCGACGCAGTGGTTGGCGGTGAGCGCCTGCTGGGGGCCGACCACGGTCGCGGTGCAGAGCAGATTGTGCCCGATCAGCTTGACCACGTGGCGGCTGATGCTGCCGGCCGCGTGCCCGCGCATTACCGCCTGGGCGTCGCTGGGCGCAAAAAGAAAGGCGGCTGAAGCCGCCCCGAACAGAGCAAATGCAGGAAAGTGCCGGCGAATCTTGACGCTAGCCGTCAGGCGCTGCGGCATGGATTGACCCCTCGTCCCATGGGTCCTTCAAGGACCGTGCTGTCGCGAACCCTGAGCGCTACATTCCTCATTCATCTTGTGCAATGCAAGATCAAAATTGGTTCCCGAGCGCTTTTGCTGTTTGCAGGATCCAATCACGGTAAAGCACGAGCGGTGTGACGCCAGTAAGGCCGCCGCAACCGCCCGAGTTCCTGGGTCCGGTCGACCAGCTCACGAGCCCGATCACGGCCGGGCGGCTAAAGTTCCGGAACACCGGCGCGCCGGAGTCCCCCGTGCACGCGCCGCGACCGGGTGTCTCGCCATTGGTTGCGGGATCGACGAGGCGGATCTGCAAGGTTCCGGGCTTCCCGGTCGCGACCAGGGTCGCGGCGCGCACGACGCCGCCCGATTTTCCGTCGCCGCGGATTGCCACGCCAGTTCCGGCGACCGTGAACTCATCGCCGGGCGCGACCGTGCCGCCCGCGGGGCCGAGCGGCGCGGGTTCCACGCTGGCGAGCGGAGCGACGAGCTTGAGCAGGGCCAGATCCGCGGTCGCTCGATGACCGAGCAGGCTTTGGAGATCGAATTTGGGATGAGCGGTCACGCTCGCAACGTCGCGCAACTGCGGCTGCCGCGCTGAATCGAACTCGACGATTTTGTAGTCGGCGCCGGGCAGCACGCAGTGCGCGACGGTCAATATGAGATCGCGCGCCAGCGCGACGCCGGTGCAGGCGTTGCCGCGCGAACCGACGATCAGCACAACCGAGCGCGCGATCCCGTCAGCCGCGGGCCCCGCGCCGCCGACCATGGCGGGCGCGGCCAGGCATGAAGCGACCAGACCGGCGAGGGCGATGAGCACGCGCTGCATGCCGGACGCATGAGCCTCGCCGCGCGGCGCGTCAACACCCACGTCTTGCAAGCGGAGGGAGATGCCGCTTTCGTCGGCGCCGCCCC
>PLJS01000295.1 GCA_003140315.1 Hyphomicrobiales bacterium | reverse complement strand
CGTTATAGACCCGCGGCAGATCGGCGAGCTTCGAATAGACGCGCCGCCCCGGCTTTGAGATGCGCGAGATTTCGCGGATCCCCGGCTCGCCGTCGACATATTTCAATTCGATCTTCAATTCGGCGACGCCCGGGCGAACCTGCTCGCGCGAGAAGCCNNGAGGGGATCGCTCATCGACATGGCTTAACTTCCCCTCACCAGCTCGATTTGGTCATGCCGGGGATCTGGCCGGACGAAGCCAGCTCGCGCACCGCGATGCGCGACAGCTTGAACTTGCGGTAATAGCCGCGCGGCCGCCCGGTCAAGGAGCACCGGTTGCGCAGCCGCGTTTCTGAGCTGTTGCGCGGCAGTTCGGATAGCTTCAGCTGTGCTTCGAAGCGGTCTTCCGGCGCCGCATCGCGGTCGCGCGCGATCGCCTTGAGCCGCACCCGGCGCGGCGCCAGCCGCTTGGTCAGCCTGGCGCGGCGGGCGTTTTTCTCGATCGAGCTTTTCTTTGCCATGAGGGATTTGAAGCTCCGCGGAGGATCAATTCGTGAAAGGCATGTCGAAGGCCTTGAGCAGCGCCTTGGCCTCGGCATCGGTTTTCGCGGTGGTGACGATGACGACATCCATCCCGCGCACGCTATCGACCTTATCGTAATCGACCTCGGGAAACACCAGCTGCTCCTTGAGCCCCAGCGCGTAATTGCCGCGCCCGTCGAAGCTCTTCGGCGAGACCCCGCGGAAATCGCGCACCCGGGGCAATGCCACGGTGATCAGCCGGTCGAGAAATTCGTACATGCGTTGGGCGCGCAAGGTCACCTTGCAGCCGATCGGCATGCCCTTGCGCAGTTTGTAGGTCGCGATCGACTGCTTGGCCCGGATGACGATCGGGTGCTGGCCGGTAATCGCGGTCAGATCGCCGACGGCGGCGTCGATTTTCTTGGCGTCCTGCACCGCCTCGCCGACGCCCATATTGACGACGATCTTGTCGAGGCGCGGCACCTGCATCGGGTTCTGGTAGCCGAATTCCTGCATCAAGGCGGGTTTAACCACCTGATTATAACGCTCGTAGAAGCGGGTCATGCCGGGTCTCTCATTTGTCGATCACTTCGCCGGAGCGGCGGGCGAACCTGACCTTGCGGCCATCATCGAGGATCTTGTAGCCGACCCGCGTGGGCTTGCCCGATTGCGGGTCGACATGGGCGACATTGGAAACGTGGATCGTCAGCTCCTTGTCGACGATGCCGCCGGGATCGCCCATGCGCGGCTTGGTGTGGCGCCGCGCGACATGGACGCCCTGGACGATGAGCCGCCGTTCCGTCGGCAAGACGCGCAGCACCTCGCCGGCCTTGCCCTTGTCGCGGCCGCTGANNACGATCTTCATGAACCGCCGCGCCCGCAATTCGCGCGTGACCGGCCCGAAGATGCGGGTGCCGATCGGTTCGCCCGCCGGGGTGATCAGCACCGCCGCGTTGCGGTCGAAACGAATGGCGCTGCCGTCGGGGCGCCGGATCTCCTTGGCGGTCCGCACGATGACGGCGCGATGCACATCGCCTTTCTTGACGCGGCCGCGCGGGATCGCCTCCTTGACCGACACGACGATGACGTCGCCGATCGTGGCGTATTTCCGCTTCGATCCGCCCAGGACCTTGATGCACATGACGCGACGCGCGCCGGAATTATCCGCGACGTCGAGGTTGGTCTGCATCTGAATCATGGATGCACCTCTGCCTCTTTCCTAAGCGCGTGAACGCGCGGCTAAGCTTTCGCCCGCTTCTCGCCCCGGACCACGGTCCAGCGCTTGAGTCGCGAGATCGGCCGGTGCTCTTCCAGCCATACGATGTCGCCCACCGAGTACTCATTCGTCTCGTCATGGGCGTAGTACTTCTTCGAACGCCGCACGGTCTTTTTCAGGACCGGGTGCGTGAAGCGGCGCTCGACCCGGACAATGATGGTCTTGTCCTGCTTGTCGCTCACCACGGTGCCTTGCAGCGTCCGCTTCGGCATCTAAAGCTCTCCTACTTCGTCTTCTCGGCGGCGCGTTTCTGCGCCGCGATGGTCTTGACGCGCGCGATGTCGCGGCGCACTTCGCGCACGCGGCCGGTGTTCTCCAACTGTCCGGTCGCACGCTGGAAACGCAGGTTGAACTGCTCCTTCTTGAGCTTCATGAGCTCGTCGGAGAGCTGGTCGGGGCTCATCGCCCTCGCGTCGTCGGCTTTCATGGCTCCCCTCCCTATTCCTGGATGCGCTGAATAAAGCGCGTCTTGATCGGCAGCTTGGCGGCGGCGAGCAGCAACGCCTCTTTGGCGATCTCGACCGGCACGCCGTCGAGCTCGAACAGGATGCGGCCGGGCTTCACCCGCGCGACCCAGTATTCGATGCCGCCCTTGCCCGAGCCCATGCGCACTTCGAGCGGCTTCTTGGTGACCGGCACGTCCGGAAACACCCGGATCCACACCCGGCCGGCGCGCTTCATGTGGCGCGTCAGCGCGCGCCGCGCCGCCTCGATCTGGCGCGCGGTGATGCGGTCCGGCTCGATCGCCTTGAGGCCGTATTCGCCGAAGGCAAGGTGCGCGCCGCTGGTCGCGAGGCCGTGGATGCGGCCCTTATGCGCCTTGCGAAACTTGGTCTTGGCTGGTTGCAACATGGCTTAACGTTGTCCTTCGATCAGGCCGCGTCGCGCCGCGGACGGCCCTGGTCGCCCTCGGCCATCTTCTTGTCCTGCGCCATCGGGTCGTGCTCCATGATCTCGCCCTTGAAGATCCAGACCTTGACGCCACACGTGCCGTAGGTGGTGAACGCGGTCGCGATCCCGAAATCGACGTCGGCGCGCAGCGTATGCAGCGGCACGCGCCCCTCGCGGTACCACTCCATGCGCGCGATCTCGGCGCCGCCGAGACGGCCCGAGCAGTTGATGCGGATGCCCTCCGCGCCGAGCCGCATCGCCGACTGCACGGCGCGCTTCATGGCGCGGCGGAACGCCACGCGGCGCTCGAGCTGCTGGGCGATCGATTCGGCGACGAGCTGGGCGTCGAGCTCGGGCTTCCTGATTTCCACGATGTTGATGACGACGTCTGAGTCGGTGAGCTTCGCGACCATCTTGCGCAGCTTCTCGATGTCCGCGCCCTTCTTGCCGATGACGACGCCGGGGCGCGCCGAATGGATCGTCACGCGGCACTTCTTGTGCGGGCGCTCGATCACGATCTTCGACACGGCCGCCTGCTTGAGCGCCTCGGAGAGCTTCTCGCGGATCACCATGTCCTCGTGCAGAAGCTTGCCGTAGTCGTTCTTGCCCGCGTACCAGCGCGAGTCCCAGGTCCGGTTGATGCCCAGGCGCAGTCCGATCGGATTGACTTTCTGACCCATGATCTCTCTCCGCCCTACGCCTTGGCCTGCGCGACTTCCTCGACCTGCCGCACCACGATGGTGAGGTTGGCGAAGGGCTTCATGATCTTGCCCATGCGGCCGCGCCCGCGCGGCGCGAACCGCTTCAAAACGATGGCTTTTCCGACATGTGCTTCGGCGACCACGAGGTCGTCGATGTCGAGCTCGTGGTTGTTCTCGGCGTTCGCGATAGCCGATTGCAGGCACTTGCGCACGTCTTTCGCGATGCGCTTGCGCGAAAACTCGAGGTCGGCGAGCGCCATCGCGACCTTCTTGCCGCGGATCAGACCCGCAACAAGATTGAGCTTTTGCGGGCTCACCCGGAGCATCCGGGCGACCGCCTTGGCCTCGTTGTCTGCGAGGCTGCGCTCGCGCGCTGCTTTGCTCATCGCTTCTGTTCCTAACTCGATGCCGCCGGCGCCGCGGCCGAGGGTCCTGACGAGCGCTTCGCCTTGCGGTCGGAGGAATGGCCGTAGAACGTCCGCGTCGGCGCGAACTCGCCGAACTTGTGGCCGACCATCTCCTCGGAGACCACGACCGGAATGTGCTTGTGGCCGTTGTAAACGCCGAAGCTCAAGCCCACGAACTGCGGCAGGATGGTCGAGCGCCGGCTCCAGATGCGGATCAGCTCGTGACGGCCGGACGCGCGCGAGGCCTCCGCCTTCTTGAGCAGATACCCGTCGACGAACGGACCCTTCCAGATCGAACGCGCCATGATGATGCCCTTACTTCTTCCGCTTGTGACGGCTCGTAATGATGAACTTCGTGGTCGACTTGTTCTTGCGCGTCTTCTTGCCCTTGGTCGGGAAGCCCCACGGCGTCGTCCACTGCTTGCCGCCGTTGGTACGCCCGCCGTGCGGGTGATCGACCGGATTCATCGAGATGCCGCGGTTGTGCGGCATGCGGCCCATCCAGCGCTTGCGCCCCGCCTTGCCGACCGTGGTGTTCATGTGATCGGGGTTCGATACCGCGCCGACCGTCGCCATGCAGCGGCCATGCACCAGGCGCTGCTCGCCCGACGAGAGGCGCAGGATGATGTAGTCCGCGTCGCGCCCGACGATCTGCGCGTAGGTGCCCGCCGAACGCGCGAGCTGCGCCCCCTTGCCGACCTTGAACTCGATGTTGTGCACGATCGTGCCGATCGGCATGTTGGCCATCGGCATCGCATTGCCGGGCTTCACGTCCACATGCTCGCCCGCAACCACCGTGTCGCCAACGCCAAGACGCTGCGGCGCGAGGATATAGGCAAGCTCGCCGTCCTCGTACTTCACCAGCGCGATGAACGCCGTGCGGTTCGGATCGTATTCCAGCCGCTCGATCTTGGCCGGCATGTCGAACTTGCGTCGCTTGAAGTCGATCTTGCGGAAGGCCTTCTTGTGGCCGCCTCCGCGGAAGCGCGACGTGATGCGGCCGTCGGTATTGCGTCCGCCGGTCGAGTGCTTGCCCTCGGTCAGCGCCTTGATCGGCCCGCCCTTGTACAGGCTGGACTTGTCGACCAGCACCAAATGGCGCTGGCTCGGCGTGACGGGATTGTAATTTCTGAGCGCCATTGACCTCTCCCGCCCTACAGCCCGGTGCTCACGTCGATGCGGTGGCCCTCTTCGAGGGTGATGACCGCCTTCTTCACGTCCGATTGCGAACCCGGCCGGCCGCGGAACGCCTTGAACTTGCCCTTGCGGGTGAGCGTGTTCACGGCCTTGACCTTCACGTCGAACAGCTTCTCCACCGCNNTCCTTGATCTGCGGCTTGGTCGCCTTGATCGCGACCTTGAAGATCACCTGGTTATGCTCCGAGGCCATCGTCGCCTTCTCGGTGATGACCGGAGCGATGATGACGTCGTAGAAGCGCGGATCGGTCGGCGTGCTCATTTGAACCGCGCCTCCAGCGCCTCGACGGCGGCCTTGGTCAGAACCAGTTTCTGCCGCCGCAGGATGTCGTAGACGTTGATGCCCTGCACGGGCAGCACGTCGATGTTGGGGATGTTGCGCGCCGCGCGCCCGAAATTCTCCTCGATCTCGGCGCCGCCGATGATCAGCGCATTGGCGAACCCGAGCTTGGTGAACTGCGCCGCAAGCGCCTTGGTCTTGGCTTCTTTCGTCGAGAGCGCATCGACGATGACGATGCCGCCGTCCTTGGCCTTGGCGGAGAGCGCGTGGCGCAGCGCGAGCGCCCGCACCTTCTTCGGCATGTCGATCGCATGACTGCGCACGACCGGGCCGAAGGAACGGCCGCCGCCGCGGAACAGGTTGACGCGCTGCGAGCCGTGGCGGGCGCCGCCGGTGCCCTTCTGCGCGTACATCTTCTTGCCGGTACGGTTGATGTCAGCGCGGTTCTTCACCGCATGCGTGCCGGCGCGGCGCTTGGCGAGCTGCCACACGACGCAGCGCTGAATCAGGTCAGTGCGCGGCTCGAGGCCGAAAATGTCCTTGTTGAGCGAGACCGAGCCCGCTTCCTTGCCGTCGAGGGTCGTGACTTTAAGGTCCATCACGCGCCTCCTTCTTTCGGCGCGGCCACATCGTTCGAAGCGGCGCCATCTTGCGCGAGGCGGAACTTGCCGGGCGTCGGCAGATCCTTCGGCGGCGCTTTCTTCACGGCGTCGCGCACCGTGATCCAGCCGCCTTTCGCACCCGGCACCGCGCCCTCGATCAGGATGAGCCCGCGCTCCACGTCGGTCTGCACGACCTTGAGGTTGAGCGTGGTGACGCGTTCGACGCCCATGTGGCCCGGCATCTTCTTGTTCTTGAAGGTCCTACCCGGGTCCTGGCGGCCGCCGGTCGAGCCGATCGAGCGATGCGAGATCGACACGCCATGCGAGGCACGCAGGCCGTGGAAATTCCACCGTTTCATGCCGCCCGCGAAGCCCTTGCCGATCGAGGTACCGGTCACGTCGACGAACTGTCCCGGTAGGAAATGGTCGGCCGTGATCTCGGCGCCGACCGGGATCATCGCATCCTCGCTCACGCGGAACTCGGCGACCTTGCGCTTCGGCTCGACCTTAGCGACGGCGAAGTGACCGCGTTGCGCCTTGCTGACGTTCTTCACCTTGCGGGTGCCGGAGCCGAGCTGGAGCGCGATATAGCCGTTCTGGTCCTTGGTCCGGTGCGCGACGACCTGGCAATTGGCCAGGCGCAGCACCGTCACCGGCACGTGTTCGCCGGCGTCGGTGAAGACGCGCGTCATCCCGACTTTCTGTGCGATCACACCGGAGCGCATGGGCATGTCCTCAATTCCTTAAAACGGTCTTAGAGCTTGATCTCGACGTCGACGCCGGCGGCGAGATCGAGCTTCATCAGCGCGTCGACCGTCTGCGGCGTCGGATCGACGATGTCGAGCAGACGCTTGTGCGTACGCATCTCGAACTGCTCGCGGCTCTTCTTGTCGACGTGCGGCGAACGGTTGACCGTGAACTTCTCGATCCTGGTCGGCAGCGGGATCGGCCCGCGCACCTGCGCGCCGGTGCGCTTCGCCGTATTGACGATCTCGCGCGTCGACGCATCGAGGATGCGGTGGTCGAAAGCCTTGAGCCGGATCCGGATGTTCTGGCCGTTCATCGTAAATTCTCTCTCTGCGTCACGCCGGGATCGGTTCCGGCCATCTCTAAGATGTGGATGGCCGGGCAGATGCCCGGCCATGACACAGACGTTGTTACTCGATGATGCTGGCGACGACGCCGGCACCGACGGTGCGGCCGCCCTCGCGGAT
>PLJS01000106.1 GCA_003140315.1 Hyphomicrobiales bacterium | reverse complement strand
TGGGTCATTCGCGTCCGTTTCGTGCTGTCCGCGATATGTCTGGTCTTCCCTCAATAGCAGTCGTCATGCGCCGTTCCGCGAACCGTTGAGAAGGTCGGCCTCCCGCGCCGCAGCAGTTTCGTGTAACATTGATCGAGAGCTGTCTGCGGGACGAGCCGAAGTCCTGATTATTGCAACGGACAGCAAGGTTGGTAGTCGGCGAGCGTCCTCACGTATTGAGCGTCCGCGCGCGAAATGCGCAACGACGCTGGGAGGCATTGATGAAAATTCCCCGCCGCAAATTCCTGCATCTGGCAGCGGGTGCTGCCGCGCTGCCCGCCCTGCGCCGCATCGCATGGGCCCAAACCGGGGAGCGCATCACGCCCGTATCCAACTATCTGTCCGAAGTGCTTGAAACCAACGAAGCAGAGCGCCTCGCAACCGGCTTTATTTTCACTGAAGGTCCGCTGTGGCATCCGGAGGGTTACTGGTATTTCGTCGATCTCCGCCAGAACAAGCTCTTTCGTATGACGCCGGGGAAAGCACCGGAGCTCGTCAGGACCACGATCGGCGGAAACGGCACGACTTTCGACTTACAAGGCCGCCTGATCGTGTGCGAAGGCGACGATCGGCGCATCACGCGCATGGGCGCAGACGGCAAGGTGGAATCGCTGGTAGACAACTACAAAGGCGGACGTTTCAATCGCCCCAACGATGTGGTGTGCCACTCGAACGGTTGCCTTTACTTCACTGATCCGGACAAGCGCGTTCCCTATCGCGACCGCGAGATTCCAGGCCCCGCCGGTGACGACAATCTGTGGGACGGCGCGTGCGTGTATCGCTTCGCCCCCGACGGCCGCCTGAGCGTGCTGGCGCACTGCGAATACCCGAACGGGCTCGCGCTGTCGCCGGACGAGCGCACGATGTATGTGGCGAACACGCGCTCGTCGAAATACATCCACGCGATCATGCTCGACGCGGCAGGCAACATGGTTGGGCGAAGCATCTTTGCCGATATGAACGAAGGCACGGAGCCCGGCATACCCGATGGCTTGAAGGTCGACAGCATCGGCCGCGTGTATTGTACAGGGCCGGGCGGCATCTGGGTGATCGCGCCGGACGGCAAGCGCGTGGGCATCATACGGTGGCCGGAGCAGGCAGTGAATTTTGCTTTTGGCGGGCCTGATCTACGCACGCTGCTGTGCTGCGCGTATACGTCCGTTTACACCTTGCGCGTGAAGGTGCCAGGCAATCCGCATCCTTGGTATAAACTGCGGGGGCGGTGAGCCTCGCCCACCGCCTTTGGCTAGTTCATCGCCGCCGACATTGCGACATGAGCCACGGCAGTTCGCGCAGCCAACGTTAAGCCAGAGTAACGCCAAACATCTATCGGATACCCCCATTCCTCAGTTTTGCGTAAATTCCGCCGACGTCCGAGATGGGTCAGACTCGACAAAACTCAGATCGAGCATAATGAGTCCGCTTATCACCCAACAGCGGCAACAGAGCGGACATTCAAGAACCGTCGGTCGGGGCCAGGAAGAGACTCATGCACCGCAGCAGAAACAGCGTCCTGATTCAACAACTGCGTCGGCACGGGCGAGCAGAGTCGGTGGAACGCGCAAACAGAAACCCCGCACATCTCAAAATCAATCAGGGACAACATCTGGGGCAACAATCAGCAAGGTTTGAACAGGTTGCCGCACCTTGAGAACTACTGACTGGCCGCGACGTAGAGCCGCGCCAACGTGGCCACAGCGAGGGCGATCGACACAGCGATGAGCCCGCAAGCGGCTGCCTGCTCCGCTAGCACCGACAGCTCGCTCGCCCGCCTGATCGTCGCCCGCGTCAGCGGCGTCATGGCCGCCTCGCCGCCCATGGATGACGTCATGGCGGCTACCATCTCAGCAATCCGGCGCGCCGACCTCGTGCGGCGATCTAAGCGAGCGATGATGGGCGCGCGCTTACGGCGCTTCCGTATTGCACTGGGCGCATATCCGGCCGACATGTAAGCGGCATCCAAGTGCAATCCGCGACCTCGAAACGTTACCCTTAGGCGTTACCCGCTTTGACAACGCTCGCTCTGACAGCACGAAAGTGACTGCGCTGCAGCGCCTTGTCAATATCGCTACATGTGATCAAATATCACGTGTCTCACTTTGTCCGATCATGTCGCACGCATTTTCTTGCGCACGGGACCGCAAAGTTTTTTGCAACGGTCGACGCGCTCTACTCCTGGGTCGTGTTCGGCGAGTGCCGCCAGGAAGCGGGCCGCAGGCCAGCCCTCCTTGTCCGCACGCGCGGCAAGCGCAGCCCACATCAGCTTGATGGCGGGCAGCCGACACGGGCTTGGCAGCCTTCGAGGTCAGCCCTGGCAGCAGCGGCAGGAGCAGCCGCGCAGGGATCAGGGTTTCTTCGGCGGATGGTTTGGTAGCGGACGGTGGTGAGCCGCGAAAGAAACCGGCGCCCAAATGAATGCCGTTAGGGGCCTTCGGCGGGCGGCTATTGGAACTTTACGCCGACGCGGGGTTCCTTGCGCCACACTACGCAGCATGAACGGCGCGACTGTTCGTGATGGAAGACAAGGTCAAAGGTCTGGTGCAGGACCGGGACATGAATCTCTAAACAGGCGCCCGTTTCCGAGAGGTTGCGAACGATGCACTCGTCGTGAGCGCCGGGGGGCCATGGCCAAAAAATTTGCGCGCCCTTAAACATCCTGTATCGCGGCGATCCCCGGCGCGGTGCGACGGCCACTCTCCGATAATCTGTACTGCCTTCCGCTCTGCGATCGTCGATGCTTGGAACTCTGCGATCGTCGATGCTTGGAACGATGCCCGTGGGTATTGCCATCCAAGGGAGGTGGGTGCGCGATGAGAACCAGGCTACCCGTATAAATACGGAGGTAGCAGGGGTTCCGGCAGGCTTGGTTTGCCAAGCCTAGAAAAACTGCCGCCACATCGAATCAAACGTTTGGGTCGCCAGCCCTTTCAGGGGGAGGTTAAGCCGCAGTGGAGATCGCTACCGCGCGGCAAGTTCGTCGATCCCATCAAGAACTTGTCGACCGTGTGCGCGGCCTGACGGCCTTCGCGGATCGCCCGTGCCATACTCGCACTGGACGACGGGTTCCGGCCCTCTTCGCTCAAGCCGATCGTATACTTGGCTTACGCGGAGGATGCGACAGCGGTGCGCGCCCTGCGAAAGAACGTCTGGAGCCAGGGCGCGGTACCCTTCCTGCTGGTCGTGACCCCGAATAAGATCGAGGTCTGCAACGGCTTCCAGCCGCCAAGCATGGACTCGATGTCCATCGACTGGAACGCCGAGGACGCCACGCTGCCGGACGTGCTCGAGAACTTTACCGCCGAGAGGATTTCATCTTCCATCACTTGGAGCGATTTTGAGCTCCACCGCGACTCCAGCGTCGACAACAAGCTCGTCGATGCGATCGAAGCCCTGAACGACCACGCGCGAGTGCAATTCCCAGAGTTCAGCGAAGACAGGGACCTAATCAACGCCCTGATCGGGAAGTTCATTTACATTTACGTTCTCGTCGATCGAAACATACTATCGGTCGAATGGCTGTCGTCGCGGCTGGCAGCGCGGACCCGAAAGGGCGGACTGCCGTTTCTGCAGGCGATCTCCTCACAGGGCGGGACGAACCAGAACGACTGGACCGCGGAAGCTGCGCTGGCGGTGTTCGATGTCGTGGATGATGCTATCAACGGGTCCGTGTTCGCATTGGCGCACGAGCAGCGCGCCAAGATTCCCGATGCACTCTGTCATCTGATCCATCGCGTCGTACGCCGGGGCGAAGTATTGTTCCGGGACGGGGCGCAGCTGGGCTTTTTCGACATTTCCTTTAGCATTCTGCGCACCGAGACGATTTCGGCGATCTATGAACGCTTCGTCAGCATCGAAGACGCCGACCGAAAGAAGGACGATGGTGTCTTCTATACGCCGCCCCATCTGGCCGATCACGTGCTCGATCGGATCGAAGCAGTCAGCCCGATCACCAACAAAGCACGCCTGATCGATCCGGCAGCCGGCTCGGGAATCTTCCTGGTCGGAGCGTTCCGTCGTCTGATGGAAAGACACGCACCCGCCGGCGGCTGGCAGCCGCGCCACATCGGTCGGGCCAGGTCGCTTCTGCTCGACAGCATCCACGGCATCGAAAAGCATCCGCAAGCCGCCAACGTGTGCCGCTTCAGCCTGTATCTGACTCTGCTCGAATACGTCGGGCGCGCTCCCGTTGAAAAGCTGATTCAAGCGGCGGGGCTGGAGAAATTCCTGCCGGACCTGCGAAAGAACATTCGCTCGGCGGATGCCTTCGATTTGAAGAAGCACGCCACCAAGTACACTCACGTCATCGGCAATCCCCCATGGTCCATGATCGGTGGACGGAAGGACAGGACGAATCGAGGATTGGATCGCCGCGTCGAAAGCGCGGACGTCCTCGCGTTCGCTAGCGAATTGCAGCAGGCCAAACTCGCCTTCGGCCACAACAGGCTTTCGGACCTTTTCACATGGCTCGCTGTTCGGCACCTTGCAGCCGACGGTGCCGCCATCGCGTTCGTCCTGCCGGCAAAGTCTCTCATCGGACGCGCCGCCAGCAAATTCGCCCACTGTCTAGCAACGAACGTTACAGTCAGCTGGATAGGCAATTTATCGCACCTCCGCCGCAAGCTCTTCGACGACGTCGAAGCGCCGGCCTGCGTCGTCGTTGCCGTAAACCGGCCGCCGGCCGCCGTCGACCGGACCGCCGTCTACCGGCCCCTGTTGTCCTCATTGCCAGGCGGGCGCAGGAGTGAAATTTGGAGCCTGCTGGCCTCAAACGTCGACGTCCAGATCATGCGGGCGGTCGACCTCCAGCATGGGCCCAGCGGCTGGTTCGTCCAATCCATGCTGGGCGAACTGGACCGCCGAATGCACGAGGCGCTCAAGACGTGGTCGGTCATGGAGCACCGTACTCTCGGCGACTTTCTGGCGCGTTCCCAACTCCTCATGAGCAAGGGGGGCAGCCCGGCGGAACCCGGCGTTCAGCGAAGGACGCGTGGGGATAAGAGCGTGCAGCTTCATCCGCTGGAGCGGAACGAGCTTGCGGGCGTGAAACCTGATTTCAGAGGCTGGTTCTCCGGCAACGTGCTCCTGATCCCGCGCAGCTTCAACGAAGCGACGTACCACCGCGATCCAGTGGCCTTTCCCTCGAGCTTCAACGCCATCATTCCCGCAACCCAGGAAAGAGACAGTGTTGAGAGGACCATCCCCGAAGAATCGATGCCGTACCTGCCTGCCGCGTTCGCCGATGGATTCTTGGGTTACGTTAATTCGTCGGTGTTGCGATATTTCGCTTCGCTCTTCGGTGCCAGCTATCTCATGGATAAGGCCAGGTTCGAGAAGAACGACCTGTTGTCACTCCCGTGTCCGTTCGTCGACATGCGCGATACTCGCCTGCTCGACCTCGGCTCCTCAGCGTCCGCCGACGATGCCATACTCGAAGCGATGAAAGCGGGCAATGATTTCAAGGCCGCTTTCCGCGAGTTTCAGAACTTCCGACGCCACTTCGCCAATGCGCAGGTGCCCCTCGACAGTCTGTATCCGGCCTCCGAAAGCGTGCGTGAGATTTACCTAAGACGTCTTACCGCCGAACTGCAGGCCGCCTTCGGTCCAAAGCGCGCCGTCAGCATCCGTATCGAGGGCGAAACTGGCGGAAGGACCTATGTCAACGTCGGCATCGGAAAAAAGCCGGTGGCCGGCGCCGCCCAGATCGATGTCGCTGATCAGTTCCTCAGCAGCTCGATCGTGACCTACGACCGAGACGCAGACGCATCGGTCATCATCAAGAGCCTCACCCGTCACGCATGGACAATTGACCAAGCCGTCGCCGATGCAGTCGCTCTCAGCCGCGAGATCCGGAGCGGCCGATGACCTCCAAGCCCGCGGCCACCGGCGAGACAGACGAATGGATGGTCTTCCTCGGAAACGCGATCGAGGGCCTGCGTCACGCGGCCGAAAAGGTAAGAGAACGGCGGGCGGAATTTGAGTCAAAGAGCGACTGGTTTAGGCGAACAACGAAGGAAATTCCGCGTGAGAACTCGGTGAGCCGGGCCCTCAAGCAGATGTTCGACTTGATGCGGGCAGAACAAAACATCTACGGGTCGGGCGTCCAAGCGGTCGATCTGCGACACATCAGCATCGAGTGCGAAAAGCCTCGTCCCTTCGACCGTGGGACCAGCGACCATTCCAACCCAACGGATCTTTCGCTCGTCTTGATGATGAACAATGAGCTCGCCAATCTGCCCTTTCCGCTTTGGCTTGCGCGCATGACGCCGAACTCAATCGTAACTGCCCGCGGCAACAGCCTCACAACTCTTGTCTCGGCATTGAAGGCTGGGTTGGGCATAGCGATGTTGCCTTGCTTTCTCGGAGATGCTGAATTCGACCTCCAGCGTTGCCTGCTGCCGGTCGCGGAACTCAACTCCGAAACCTGGTTGGTCTTGCGTGAGGATCTAAAGCATACGCTGCATGTGCGCGCTTTTGCCGACTTTATTTCGACGTATGTCGAGGGGCTGCGTGATAAGTTTGCAGGTACCGGCCCAGGCGCATGACTGCTTCGGGTCATGAGCGCCGATTCAGCGNNCAACCAGATAGAATTTCTTTGATCAACTCAGATCCCTGTCCTTTCTTATGTCTTTGTAAAAAGTAAGATACGGCGACTTAAAGGAAAGAGAGACCAGTCGTAGCGTTCCGCGACCAAGCCCCAGAGTCCTTTGCGTGCAAACAGCATGACGACGATCGCGGCCGCGCCTGGGCCCGCAGCACGGCAGGAGTCGGGACCGACACCACCGCGCCGCAAACGGCGCTCGATACGGTCTTGAGCATCTCGCGGCGATTGAAG
>PLJS01000121.1:9521-10536 GCA_003140315.1 Hyphomicrobiales bacterium | reverse complement strand
GTGGGTCGCAAATCGGCGATATCAGCCGACTGGAGAACGGGATCTCGGACAGTAACCATGGAAGGCTCCCTTAGCGCTTTGTCACGAAGAGAATTGCACTATAGATCGCTAGCAGAAGTCAGGCCCGGGTCATTCTGAGAGAAGCTCATGTGACCGGCCGGGCGCGCCTCAATTACAACGCGGCAATGAGATAGCGAGCCGTCCACCTCTTCGTAAGCAACTCCACCAACCAAGAGAGCCAGATGCACTCACGCGCCGCTTCATGGATCGGATACCCGATTGGCATCCTGTCAGCACTTGTCATCTTTCAAATAACGACTGCTGCGGCAGACCCATTGTTGGTATCGCTCATTCACCCTCGACCGCTCGCTGCTCCTCCATCATCATCGCGCGTTATTCCGGCAAAATGCTCCCGGGACAGCAGGCTGGACTGTCGGTACACGTTCGATCACTGCGATTACGATCGCGCCAACAATAAAGCGGTCCCGTGCTGGGATAATTACCAAGCGTGCCTTGCCGCATGCGGTGGGTAATAGATCGACGCGGCAAGATGTTGCGGGGCAATCGCGGCACATATGACACTCAGAATGCGCGTAGCGCGGCCGACGAATAGACCAAGGAGATGATGATGCTCACTCGCATTTTCGCAATTTGTCGACACCTGTTGACGGTTTGTGCCGTCGCCGGGCTGGCTATTTTGTCCATCAATGCGCTGGGCGCCGTTACGGCCTTACCTGCGACGTCCGGGCCATCGTCATTCATGTCAGGATTTGGAGAGTCCGCCGTGGCATTAGCGATTGGCCCTTCCCAATCGTCTTTGCCCAGTAAAGTGCGTGGTCGGGCATATGCCCAAAACACCGACGCGAAGCGCCGCCGCCCAGACATCTGCCGCTCACTTCGGCAAGAATGCGGTGACCCCGATGATTTCCCGTGTTGCGCAGGCTTGGTCTGCCGCCCGACCACCATGGGCAACGGGAAGCGATACAACGGATGCTTAGAGCCTGACCGAAAATGA
>PLJS01000121.1:329-9488 GCA_003140315.1 Hyphomicrobiales bacterium | reverse complement strand
TCATTTTGAGTCAGACTCTTATAGGTGGTGCTCACGCCGGCCCGCGGGTTGGCGTTGAGCGCGTGGTTCTGAACTCGAGCCAGTGACGGGTACGCTCATGTTACCGATCCGCGGCAAGGCCGCACCGGCGCATGTGCGTTCAAGGACATTTCGGACTTCCGTCTCGCGAAGCTGGCGCGATTGACCGATAGCAGGCACGCGACGCCTCGAAGCGGCTCGCCGTTCCCTTGATGAGGAACCTGCTATTATCCCACGCAGCCCGCCAACCGGGCGGGGCATTCAGGGAGGCTCTCGATGAGAACTTATTCCATAGCGGCGCTTGCAATGTTTGCCGGCATCATCGTTGGTGCCGGTGCGGTACAGACGATTCACGCCCAAGCCAAGCCTCCGGTTTATTATATCGCGCAAAACGACGTCACCGACTCCGACGCTTACGTGAAGGAATTCGCCTCGAAGGTTCCTGCCTCGGTCAAAGCCTACGGCGGCAAATTTCTGGTTCGCGGCGGTACGGTAACCGCCATGGACGGCCCCGCTCCGAAGGGGCGCGTGGTCATCCAGGTCTACGACAGCATGGAGAAGCTGCAGGCGTGGTTCAAATCGCCGGAATACGTGGCGCTCCGGGCTATCGGGACTAAGTACGCGACGTTCCATACCTTTGCGGTCGAGGGAGCGGCCGAATAATCTTTATCCGCCGTCTGACGTCAGAGGCCGCCGGATTCGGCGGCCTCCGCCGGGGAGCTTTTGCCATGAACCGCCTGCGAACGGCTTGCTTGATCCCGTTGCTGGTCGGCGTGGCGCTCGTCGTCGGCTGGCCGCAGGCGCCGCAAGCTCAGTCGCTCACGCCGCGTCAGCAGCTCACGCGCGACATCTATCAAGAACTGATCGAGATCAACACCGTCACGGCGACCGGCGATACGTTGCGCGCCGCCGAGGCGGTAGCAGCGCGGCTGCGCGCCGCCGGCTTCGATCCGGCGGACGTCCAGGTGCTCTCGCCGGCGCCGCGCAAAGGGAATTTGGTCGCGCGCCTGCGCGGCACGGGGGCGCGCAGGCCGATCCTTCTGGTCGCCCATCTCGACGTCGTCGAGGCCCGGCGCGAGGATTGGTCGGTCGATCCGTTCAAGCTGATCGAGAAGGACGGGTATTTCTATGGGCGGGGCACGATCGACGACAAATACATGGCCACCGCCTTCGTGGCGAACCTGATCCGTTACAAGCAGGAGGGTTATAGGCCGGACCGCGATATCATCGTGGCGCTTGAGACGGATGAAGAAACCCTCGATGAAAATGCCAAAGGCATTCGCTGGCTGCTTGAGAACCACCGGGCGCTCATCGATGCGGAATTCGCGTTGAACGAGGGGGCGGGCGTCGGTCTCAGGAACGGAAAGCCGGTGCGCAATTCCGTGCAGACCGCCGAGAAGATGTCGGTTCAATTCCAGCTCGAGGTCACCAACAAAGGTGGCCACAGCTCGCTGCCGGTGCGCGATAACGCGATCTATCGGCTGGCCGAAGGCCTGACGCGGCTGTCGAAGTTCACCTTCCCGTTCAAGATCAACGAAACCACCCGTGTCTTCTTCGACCGTATCGCCGAATACGAGACGCAACAAACCGCCGAAGACATGCGCGCGGTCCTGTCCGGTACGCCGGATCCGGCGGCGATGTCATTGACGCGGCTGTCTGCAAATCCGGTCTACAATGCGCAATTGCGTACGACCTGCGTGGCCACGCTGCTCGAAGGCGGCCACGCGATCAATGCGCTTCCGCAACTCGCCCGCGCCGGCGTCAATTGCCGCATCATGCCGGGCGAACCGGTCGAGGACGTGCTTGCGACCCTCATTCGCGTGGTCGCTGACGATCAGATCAAGATCACACAGACATCGGTGGCGGTGGTGAGTGCGCCATCCGCGCTGCATGAGGAGATCATGGGCGCGATCGTGAAGCTGACGGCGGAGTTCTGGGCCGGCGTCCCGATCATTCCGACGATGAGTGCGGGCGCCACCGACGGCAGCTACCTGCGCAATGCCGGCATCCCGACCTACGGGCACTCCGGACTTGCGAGCGAGATCGGCGACAATCGCGTTCACGGGCGCGACGAGCGCGTGCAGGTGAATTCTTTCTGGCAGGGCCAGGAGTATTTGTATCGGCTGGTCAAGATATTGGCCGGCGGCCAGTAATCCAGCTATGCACGCGTCGACAATGCGTCGATGGTCGGGCTCACCGAGGACGTGCAACAATTCGGAAAGTCATCCCTCCGGCTTGATGTCGTGCTCGCGGATCACCTTGCCCGGCGCTCCAACTCGCTCTTGAAAACACCGGCGAGCTTGCCGGGCGGGACCGCGCGGAGCCAGGCAAGCTCGTGCGTGATCCGCAGCGGGCATCGGGCGGGGTAACGTGGCAGACATCGGGGTTTTCTGCGGCCTTTGTTTGTCGGGAAGCCGCAACAAGGCCTCACATTCCGACCAAAGCCGTCATGCTTCCGCCCGCCATGCGCATTGATATCCGGCCGCATCAAACAGGATGGACCGATGCGTCGCTGGTCGGCTCGTATCATGTTCGCCGGATATGTCGCGCTTTGCGCCTGGACGCCCATCGTGGCGAGCGCCGCCGATGACGGCATCCTCGTTGCCGGCAATCAGCACGTCCCGGCCGACACGATCCGCTCGTATTTTCGCGCCCGAAGCAAGGACAGTCTCGACGCCGCCGATCTCGATGCCGGCCTCAAGGCGCTCTACGCTACAGGGTTGTTCGCGGATGCGCGCATCTCGCAGCGCGACGGCCACATCCTGATCACGGTCGCGGAAAATCCCTCCATCGGGCGCATCGCGTTCGAGGGCAATTCGAAGCTCAAGACCGACGATCTCAAGAAGATCGTGGAGTCAAAGGAGGGTGGACCGCTCGCCCGCGCGGCTGTCCAGGCCGACGTCGTGCGCATCGTCGATCTCTATCATCACCACGCGCGGTTTGACGTCCATGTCGAGCCCAAGATAATCGACTCCAAGGATCATCGCGCAACCCTCGTCTTCGAGATCAAGGAAGGCCCGCGCACCGGCGTGCGAGCAATCCTGTTCGCCGGCAACAAGGCCTATTCGGCCACCAACTTGAAGGGAGCGATCAAGACCGGCCAGACCAACATCCTGAGCCCATTGCTCGACAACGATCTCTACGATGCCGATCGCGTCGAGGCCGATCGCGATCTGTTGCGGCGCTTCTATCTGGCGCGCGGGTATGCCGACGTCCGTGTCTCGGCGGGCGCGCAATACGATCCGGAGAAAAAAGGCTTTGCCGTCACCTTCACGCTTGACGAAGGCGCCCGATATCGGATCGGCACCGTCGACATCACGTCGGAACTGCCGAGCGTCGACGCCTCGTCGCTGCGCGCGGACCTGGTTCCGCATCCCGGCGATATCTACAACGCGGATTTGGTCGAAACGACGATCGCGCGGCTGTTGACCAAAGTAGCTGAACGCGGCGAGCCGTTCGCCAACGTCCGCGTGCGCGGCAACCACCCGCCCGGACTCAACACCATCGACCTGCGGTATGTCGTCGAGCCGGCTCCACACGTGTACGTCGAGCGCATCGAGATTCACGGCAACACCAAGACGCGCGACAACGTCATCCGCCGCGAATTCGACGTGGCCGAGGGGGACGCCTACAACAGCACGCGCATCGCGCGTGTCGAGCGGCGCCTGAAAAACCTCGGTTACTTCAAGACCGTCAACATCACCCGTCAGCCGGGCTCCGTGTCGGATCGGATCATCCTGAACGTCACGGTCGAAGAGCAGGACACCGGCATTTTCACTGTTTCAGGCGGCTACTCCACCGTCGACGGCCTGATCGGCGAAGTGAGTATCGGCGAGCTCAATTTCCTGGGCCGCGGCGAGCTCGTGAAGGCTTCGGTGACCTACGGCCAGTACACGGAGGGCTTCGATCTCGCCTTCGCGGAGCCGCACATCCTGAACAGCCGCGCCTCGTTCGGCGCCGAATTGCTCGGCAAGGAAAGCACCTCCAGCACCTATCAGTCCTACGACAGCACGCGTTACGGCGGAAAGATCAGCTTGGGCTTGCCGCTGAACGATGAGGTCGGCACGCAATTTAGCTATTCGCTCTATCGGCAAGCGCTGACGCTCGACCCCGCGATGGGCATTGCGTCGCTGCCGATCCAGCAGGCCGCGGCTGCTGGGCCGACGTGGGTGTCGGCGATCGGCACGGGCGTGACCTACGGCACCCTCGACAACAACAAGAATCCAACCAGCGGATGGCGCGCGTCGATCAACGAGGAGTTCGCAGGCCTCGGCGGCGATGCAAAATTCGCCAAGACCACCGAAGACCTGCGCTACTACCAGCCATTGGCCGACGGGGTCGTCGGCATGGTGCGGGCGCAAAGCGGCTACGTCGCGCCATGGGGCGGACAGCCGTTGCCGCTGGTCGATGGCTTCTTCGGCGGGCCGCAGCTCGTGCGCGGATTTGCGCCGAATGGATTCGGCCCGCGCGATATCACGCCGGGCACGACCATGGACAATGTCGGCGGCAACATCTACTGGGCCACCAGCACGGAACTGCAAACGCCGGTCCCGTTCTTGCCGTCCGACGTGGGATTGAAGGCCGCCGTCTTCGCCGACGCGGGCAGCTTGTGGAACACGCGCAGCGCGAATGCGGCGCCGGCCCTATCGCAGTCGCTGATCGCGAATTCGACGGCGATCCGCTCGTCGTTCGGCGCCGGGCTCGTGTGGGATTCGATCCTCGGCCCGATCCGGATCGACTACGCCTATCCGACCACCAAGGCCGCCTCCGACGTCACCCAGCGGCTGCATTTCGGCGCGGGTGGGTTCTGAGCCGACACGAGGCGGGCGTCACCCCTCCGGCTTGATGTTGTGCTCGCGGATCACCTTGCCCCAGCGGTCCAGCTCGCTCTTGAGGAAATCGGCGAGTTCGCCGGGCGTACCGGCCGCCGGCACGGCGCCGACATCGTTGAGCCGGCGGGCGAGCTCGGGATCGGCGAGCGCCGTGGCGATCGCAGCGTTGAGCTTGGCGATCACCGGCGCGGGCGTCTTGGCCGGCGCGAACAGCGCGTACCAGTTGTCGGCATAGACGCCGGGTACGCCCTGCTCGTCGAGCGTTGGCACGTCGGGTAGGATCGGCGCGCGGCTGCGCGAGCCGACGCCGATCGCGCGCAGCGTGCCGCCGCGGATCTGCGGGATCAGCACCGGCAGGTCGGCGAACATCGCGAGCACCTGCCCGCCTATCACGTCGGTCACCGCTTGCGCTGCGCCGCGATAAGGGACGTGCACGATGTTGGCACCCGTGGCGCCCTTGATCAGCTCGAGCGCCAGATGCGGCGGGCTGCCGACGCCGGTCGACGCCATGACGATGCCCTGAGGGTTCGATCTGGCGAGCGCGACGAGATCGGGAACGGACTTGATCGGCGAGTCCGCCTTCACGACCAGCACTTCCATCGTGTTCACCAGCAGCGACACCGGCGCGAAGTCGCGCACCGGGTCGTAAGGCAGGTCGGGGCGCATATGCGGATTGATGACGACCGCGCCGGAGGTGGTGAAGAACAGCGTGTAGCCGTCCGGTTTTGCCTTGGCGACGTAGTCGGCGCCGATCGCCGCGTTGGCGCCGGGCTTGTTCTCGATGATGACGCCCTGGCCGAGCAGGGTTTTCAGCTTGTCGGCGAGCAGGCGCGCGACGAAGTCGGTCGGCCCGCCCGGCGGGAACGCCACCACGATGCGGATGAGGCTTGCGGGATAGTCCTGCGCGCAGGCCGGCAAGGCTGCGGTGAGCAAGACAAGCGCCGCGAACAAAGCACTGAAGACCCGATAGCGTTTCATCCCTGCCCCTCGCGGCTGAATTGGGAGGCAAGGTAGCGTACGCGCGCGCACGAACAAAGCCGCCGCATCGCTGCGGCGGCTCGCATCTCAAAGCAGTCGAGCGGCGGGCGTTACTTCGTCATGCAGTCGTAGATCGAGGCCCAGCGCGCCTTGAACTTGAGACCCTTGGCGGCGTCGCGGCAGGTCTTGTACTTGTCCTTGTCCTTCGCCCACTCGGCGCGCATCTTCGACCACTGCTCCTTGCTCATGGTCTTGATCTTGTCCGTGGTCGAAGGCTCAGCGGCCGGTGCGGGCGTCGCCGCCGGAGCGGTCGGCGGCGCTGCGGTCTCCGCGCGAAGCGGCGCGGACAGCATGGTCGCGACGAAAGCCGCGACGAGCGCGGTCGTGATGCGGGTCATTGTCAGTCTCTCCAAGGATATGCCGTGCCGCCCGGGCGGAACTTCCAACCGGGCGGATGAACCGTGAGTGAACGTAGACCTCTGCATAACACAAAAAAAGGCCGCCGCGTCGCCGCGACGGCCCTATTCCGGCAATTCGATAGCGCTCAGATCACCACAACCTTGGTGCCGACCTTCACCCGGCCGTAGAGGTCGATCACGTCCTCGTTGCGCATGCGGATGCAGCCGGAGGAGACCGCGGTCCCGATGGTCCAGGGCTCGTTCGAGCCGTGGATGCGGTAGAGCGAGGAGCCGAGATACATCGCGCGCGCGCCGAGCGGATTTTGCGGGCCGCCCGCCATGTGGCGCGGCAGCTCCGGGCGGCGCTCGATCATCTCGGGTGGCGGCACCCAGTCGGGCCACTCGGCCTTGCGCGTGATGCTCTTCACGCCGGCCCAGGAGAAGCCCGGGCGGCCGACGCCGATGCCATAGCGCTTGGCCTTGCCGCTGCCCTCGACCAGGAACAGAAAGCGGCGTGGCGTGTCGACGATGATCGTGCCGGCCGGCTCGTGGCCGTCATAGGAGACGGTCTGCGGCAAGAACATCGGGTTCATCGCCTGGCGCTGCGGCTCGCCCGCGGGATCGTTCGGCGCGAACACCGAGTTCGGCGGATTGAGGCCCGGGTCGACCTCGTAAGAGCGGCCATAAGGATCGTAACCGCGCCGCGGCGCAGTGGTTCGCTGCGGCGCCGGGCCGTCGCCGAACAGGAACTGGATGAAGCCGCCGCCCATGTTCTGGCGCGGCGCCGCAACCGGCGCGGCATTCGGATCGTATTGCGGAGGCGCCAGCGGGCCGGCAATCGCCGGAACGCAGGAAAGCGCGAGAAAGATGGCAGGCAGGACAAGACGGGACATCGACGTACTCTCGAACATAATCGTCGCTACACGGGCGCCACGGACGCGGCGCGGTTCACGGTCACGATCTTCGGCGGAGAACTCGACCGTTTGGTAAATGAAACCGGCCGCGCGCGTTAATCACGTCGATTCAGACTCCGTTCGTCACGTTACGGTTTACGGGGCGCAAACAGGCGTGGTTAACGAAGCCGTAGCGTGGAACTACGCGAGGCGGCGGTCGAACGGCACGCGCGCGGCGGACACAACCGAGACAGGCTTCGCATCGGGATGGCCAGGGTTGAGCAGAATGTTGCGCGCCGCCGGCACGATCGCGGAGGGCACTTGCAACAGGGCGGTCACGCCGCCGCGCAGCCAGTAGTCGCCCTGCGCGCGCGTCAGCGCGGGTTGATCGCGCCAATCGTCAGGCAGGTTCGCTTCGTCGAGCCGTGTGACGGCGATGTCGTCCGGTACATCGACGCCGAGGAGTTGATAGTGCGTCGGGAAATCCTCGACATCGATTTCGAGATGGACGAGAACTTCGAGCAGCGCCGACGCCGGATGATCCGCGAGATAGACGACGCGGTTGCCCTTGGAGTACCAGCGGCCCGATGCGCGGAGACCGCCGTCGCCCGACAGGTCGGCGTGATTGGAAATGCGCCAGAGTCGCATCGATGATGATCAGGCGAAAATGCCGTGCTCGATGCGGAACAGCATCTCCTCGACGACGCGCGCGCCCGCCTCACTCGCCAGATACGCGAGCGGAGTCTCGCCGCTAAGCTCGCGCTTTGCCTTGCGCATCCAGCGGTGCGCCTTCTCGGGCTCGCCGAACACGCGCTCGGCCTGCACGGCGATGCGTTCAAGACGAATTGCCTTGTCGGTCTCCTCGATGGTGAGCGGTTCGCTCGCCGCCTTGCGCCGCGCCAGCGTGCGCTTCGGCACCACGAGCGCGAAGATTTCGTCCTCGCTGTAGCCGTGACGCGAAAGGTCGGCGAGCGCCGTCACATCGAGGCGCGCGGACGGCTCCGCCAGAAAGCCGATGCCGGGGCTTTCGGAAAATCCAATACGGGCTTGCTTGTCGATCATCCTCTGCCACCTGCCACAAATTACTAACAATGTGGCATCAAATGCCTCGCTTGTCCAACCCTCCCGCAACTCCTTGGCAAACAATTCGATTTTTGAGGTCTTTTCGCGATCTGCCGTGCCTGCTAGAAGGCGCCGATGAAGACGCGCATCCTGGCGGCCGCAATCGGCTCGATTCGGCAGATTATCGGCCCGGCTTCCGCCTGATTCGCTCAGGCCGAGCGCCGGGACTTGAGCCCATTGCGCACTCTCACTTAAAGCCTGCTCGCCATGACCGATGCCCGCGACTACAGCGCGACGCTGTTCCTGCCGCAAACCGAATTCCCGATGCGCGCCGGCCTCCCCACCAAGGAGCCGGAGCTTCTCAAGCGCTGGGAACGCCTCGACCTCTATCACCGCCTGCGCGAGGCCGCGAAGGGGCGCGTGAAGTTCATCCTGCATGACGGGCCGCCCTACGCGAACGGCAACATCCACATGGGCACCGCGCTCAACAAGATCCTCAAGGACGTGGTGACGCGCGCGCAGCAGATGCTCGGCTACGATTCCAACTACGTGCCCGGCTGGGACTGNNCCGATCGAGTGGAAGATCGAGGAGGACTACCGCGCCAAGGGCAAGAACAAGGACGCGGTGCCGATCAACGAATTCCGCGCCGAGTGCCGCGCCTTCGCGGAGCACTGGCTCGGCGTGCAGCGCGAGGAATTCAAGCGGCTCGGCGTGGTCGGCGACTGGGACAATCCCTACACGACGATGAGCTTTGCGGCCGAAGCGCAGATCGCGCGCGAGCTGATGAAGTTCGCCGCCAACGGCACGCTGTATCGCGGAAGCAAACCTGTGATGTGGAGCGTGGTGGAGAAGACCGCGCTCGCCGAGGCCGAGGTCGAGTACGAGGATTATACGAGCGATACGGTGTGGGTGAAGTTTCCGATCGTTTTGAACGCGGCCGATGCCACGAACTCAGGCGTCATGCCCGGGCTTGACCC
>PLJS01000121.1:0-311 GCA_003140315.1 Hyphomicrobiales bacterium | reverse complement strand
ACGCCGTGGACGATCCCCGGCAATCGCGCGGTGACGTTCTCGTCGAAAATCAAATACGGACTCTACAAGGTCACGGACGCCGCGCCGGGCAACTGGGCGAAGTTCGGCGACCTGTTCATCCTGGCGGAGAACCTCGCGGGCGAGGTGTTCAAGCAGGCCAAGGTGATGGCCTATGACAAGGTGGCGGATGTGCCGGCGGATGTGCTCGCCCGCATGACGCTGCACCATCCGTTCCGCGGCAAGGGCTATGATTTCGACGTCCCGATGCTCGATGGCGACCACGTCACTGACGACGCCGGCACCGGCTTCGT
>PLJS01000153.1 GCA_003140315.1 Hyphomicrobiales bacterium | reverse complement strand
ATATCCATGACCATCGCTCCCAACGCCCGTGACACTAGGGCATGTGGCTTGTGGTGTCAAGGACATACTTGGGATTATAGTCCTAGTAGAGTCAAGAGGACATAGTTATCCGAGAAAGCGATTGTCGTTATGCCAGCGAAGCAGCGTCGGGTCGGGCCAGTCGGTTTGCTTAGCTGGAAGGCGCAGGGTTTTGCCGTCAAGCCGACGATATTCTTCGCCGTTGTTAAAAACATCCTTGACCTTGGAGCTACCGAAAAAGCGATAGCTTGGATCTATTGCCACATAAAAAATTCACCTCAGTGACGTTTCGCTCTGAGGATAGAAAATCAAACCAATTATTATCAGTGTTTGCGACGAAAAGGCTGACCATGGGTTGATCCGACCCGAGCTATGTTCGCGGGTCAAGCCCGAGCGCGCGCTAAGCGCACCCTTGCTGCCACAAATTTCATCGACCGAGCGCGCGCGTGACGGCTTCGGGCTCCTTCTCGACGATCTTCAGTAGGATGCGCGCAGAGCGCTCCGGCCGGCGGCGGCCTTGCTCCCAGTCGCGCACGGCGGACACGGCGAAGCCGTAGGTTGCCGCGAAGCTCTCCTGGGAAAGGCCGAGCCGTGTGCGTATTTTCTTCACGTCAATTTTCTCCGGCACGTGCACGCGATAGACGCGCTTATCAGCCGTGCCATCGAGATAGCCGCGGGCGCTGTCGAGCCCAGCCATGATCTTGTCGAACGCACGTTTCGTCATGTTCTCCTCCGATAATCGGCCAGCATCGTCGTGGCAGCCTTACCCATTGCGATCCGCTCGCGCGGCGTGAGATCGGACTTCTCGTTCTTGGCGAATGCAGCCAACAGAAAGACCGGGGCATCGTCGCCACCGAACAGATAGATGATCCGGGCGCCGCCGCTCTTGCCTCGTCCACCGAAGCCAACGCGGACCTTGCGGACGCCGCCGCTACCTGGAATGACGACGCCGCAACGCGGATCCATTGAGACGGTGTCGACGATCGCGGCTCGTTCCTCGAACGTAAACAGCCGCTCGGCATCAGCAAGATAAGGCGGCGTTTCGACAACCGTCTGCATCAATCGACAGACTACGGCACTGCCGTATTATCGTCAATTCCGTACCGTCGCAAAATAAGACGTTACTCCGCCCGTCCGCCGAGCTGCTTCGCGAAAAACTTTACCGCCCGCTCCTTCACGTCCTCGGTCGCGTCGGCGTTCGCCTCGACCTTTTGGTGCTTCGCGCTCGGGTCGTCGAAGTCGTGGCTCGCGCCGTCGTAGAGCTTGATGGTGATGTCGCCGCCCGCAACGCGGCTCGCGTCGACCAGCTTCTTGCAGCGCTTGGGCGAGACCTCCTCGTCGTCGCTGCCCATGAACACGCGCACCGGCGCGTAGGGCTTGTAGCCCTCGTCCTTGAACGCACCCTTCAGCCCGCAGGCCGGATAGAACACCAGCGCGGCCACGAAGCCCTTCATGCCGCTCGGGGGTCCTGGCGTGTCGGTCATGGTGGCGAGCGCCGCGCTGCCGCCGTTCGACCAGCCCTGCAGCCCGACGTGTTCGCCGTCCACGTCGGGGCGCGCGCGGAGATACGCGAGCGCGCCGTAGGCGTCGAGCGGGCGCACCGTCACCTCGTTCAATTCCTCAGGACGGCTGTCGTAGCTGTAGCGCGGGAAGCCCGCCGGATAACCGCGCGGCGAAAAGCCGTCGACCAGCACCGCGACGTAGCCGTGCTCGGCCCAGAACGCGCCCCAGGCCTTGTGGCGGCGCGACAGCGTGCTCGCGTCGTAGACGCCGTTCGCGGCGCTCGAATAGGCGCCGGCGCGGCCGTGCATCATCACGACGGCGGGCGCGCGCGGGAGATGGCGCCCGGACGGAAGATAGAGATAGCCGACGAGCGTGGTTTTGCCGTCGGCGCTCGGGAAGGTGACGCGCTGCGGCAGCGTCTCGGCCTGCGCCGCGGAGGCGATCACCAGGGCCGCGAGCGCGGCGAGCGCAAACGTGCGGAGCTGTGTCATCGTCGGTGCGGCTTTCTCCCGCCGCGCATGCCGGGCTTGCCCAGCGTCGAGCGCGGCGAGTTGGCGGCACGATGCGGGATCGCCTCGACGCCGGGGCCCATTTCGTCGAGCGTGGGTTTGCGCGAGGCTTTCCCGCCTTCACGATGCGGCGCGACCTCGTGATACGTGGCGATGCCCATCTCGTCGAGCGCGGGCTTGTGCACGTGGGATTGGGTACCCCTCACCCGGCCGCGCTGCGCGCGGCCACCCTCTCCCTCAAGGGGAGAGGGTAAGCGAGCGCGGGGAGAGGAAGGGCGTTTCGCGGTCGGGTCGTCCACCACCGCGAGTTCGGTCGTGCGTAGGCGCTTGATCTCGTCACGCAGGCGTGCGGCCTCCTCGAAGTCCAGGTCCGCGGCGGCGGCGCGCATGCGGCCTTCGAGGTCGGAGATCACCGCCTCGAAATTATGCCCGATGGTGGCGCCTTCTTCGCCGAGGCCCGTGATGCCGCCTTCGGTCGAGACCAGCACGTGGTCGCGCTCGTAGACCGAGTCGAGGATGTCGTGGATCGAGCGCTTGATGCTCTCCGGCGTGATGTTGTTCGCCGTGTTGTATTCGGTCTGCTTCTCGCGCCGGCGGTTGGTCTCGGCGATCGCGCGCTCCATCGAGCCGGTGATGCTGTCGGCGTAGAGGATCACCCGGCCGTCGATGTTGCGCGCCGCGCGGCCGATGGTCTGGATGAGGCTCGTCTCGCTGCGCAAAAAGCCTTCCTTGTCGGCATCGAGGATCGCGACCAGCGCGCATTCCGGGATGTCGAGGCCCTCGCGCAGTAGGTTGATGCCGACCAGCGCGTCNNCGCGGATGATCTCGATGCGCTCGATCGTGTCGATGTCGGAGTGCATGTAGCGCACGCGGATGCCCTGCTCGTGCAAATATTCGGTCAAATCCTCGGCCATGCGCTTGGTCAGGACCGTGACGAGCGCGCGATAGCCGGCCTGCGACACCTGGCGCAATTCGCCGACGAGGTCGTCGACCTGCGTGCGCGCTGGGCGGATATCTACGGGAGGATCAATAAGTCCGGTCGGGCGGATCACCTGCTCGACGAACACGCCGCCGGATTGCGTGATCTCCCATTCGGCCGGCGTCGCCGAGACCGCGACGGTCTGCGGCCGCATGGCGTCCCATTCCTCGAAGCGCAGCGGCCGGTTGTCCATGCAGGAGGGCAGGCGGAAGCCGTATTCGGCGAGCGTCGCCTTGCGGCGGAAGTCGCCGCGATACATGCCGCCGAGCTGCGGCACGGTGACGTGACTCTCGTCGCAGAACACGAGCGCGTTGTCGGGCACGTATTCGAACAGCGTCGGCGGCGGCTCGCCCGGCTGGCGGCCGGTGAGGTAGCGCGAATAGTTCTCGATGCCCGCGCATGACCCGGTCGCGTCCATCATCTCCAGATCGAACGTGGTGCGCTGCTCCAGGCGCTGCGCCTCGAGCAGGCGGCCGGCGGCGTTGAGCTGCTCGAGTCGCCATTTCAGCTCGGTTTTGATGCCGGCGATCGCCTGGATCAGCGTCGGGCGCGGCGTCACGTAATGCGAGTTGGAATAGACTTTGATGAAGGAGAGCTCGTCGGTCTTCTGACCCGTCAGCGGGTCGAACTCCTCGATGCTCTCGACCTCGTCGCCGAACAGGTTGACGCGCCAGGCGCGGTCCTCGTAATGCGCCGGGAAGATGTCGAGCGTGTCGCCGCGCACGCGGAACGAACCGCGGTAGAAATCGTGCTGGGTGCGTTTGTATTGCAGCGCCACGAGGTCGGCGATGAGCTGCCGCTGGTCGATGCGCTCGCCGCGCTTGAGCGCGAAGGTCATCGCCGAATAGGTTTCCACCGAGCCGATACCGTAGATGCAGGACACCGACGCGACGATCACGACGTCGTCGCGCTCAAGCAGCGCGCGCGTCGCCGAATGGCGCATGCGGTCGATCTGCTCGTTGCGCGAGCTATCCTTTTCGATATAGGTGTCGGTGCGGGCGACGTAGGCCTC
>PLJS01000066.1:242-12660 GCA_003140315.1 Hyphomicrobiales bacterium | reverse complement strand
GTCGCCCGCGGCATGGGCTTCGACCGCCGCATCGGCTCGAAATTCCTGCACGCCGGGCCGGGCTACGGCGGCTCGTGCCTGCCGAAGGACACTGCCGCCCTCGTCGCGACGGCCGAGCGCAGCGGCACATCGCTCAGGATCGTGCAGGCCGCCATCGATGCGAATGCGGCACGCCAGGCGGCGATTGCGGACAAGATCGCCGCAGCCTGCGGCGGATCGGTCACGGGCAAGACCATCGCGATCCTCGGTCTGGCTTTCAAGCCGAACACCGACGACATGCGCGCGGCGCCGAGCCTCGTCGTGCTGCCGGCGCTCGTCGCGAAGGGCGCGCGCGTGCGGGCCTATGATCCAGTCGCGATGGACGAAGCGCGCAAGCTCATCCCCGACCTCGAAACCGCGGCCGACCCTTATGCGTGCATGGACCAGGCGGACGCGGTCGTGATTCTGACCGAATGGGAGCAGTTCCGCGCGCTCGATCTCGATCGCGTCAAGGCCGCCCTGCGCAGCGCGGTCATCATCGATCTGCGCAACGTCTACCGGCCGGCCGACCTGGCGGCGAAGGGGTTCACCTATGTCAGCGTCGGGCGCGCCTAGTGTCGCGTCGAATTCCAGTGCATCCGCAGTATCGACGGCAGGTCCGCCCACAATTTGGCGAAGGCACGCGCAATATCGCCGACCGATCCCGCCGACCGGCTCATGAGGCTCGCGAGTACGCGCGCCAGTGGCTCGAACACGAGCGTCGCGACGATGACGAGAAAGGCGCTCGCGCGCGAGAAATATTTCAGCGCGAACAGGATGCGGCTGCGGCTGAACTGATAGGTGCGCGCGCCGATCGCCGACGCGGTGGTGCCCTGGCCGCGATGAAAGGCCTGCGCGGATGACAGATACACGCTGTTCCAGCCGCGCTCCCGGACGCGTTGCGCCAGATCGAGATCCTCGAAATACACGAAAAAGCGTTCATCGAAGCCGCCGAGCGCCTCGAATACGCTCCGGCGCATGAACATGAAGGCGCCCATCACCTGATCGACGACGCGCGTCTCGTCGTGCGCCCACGCGGTCAGAAAAAGGGGCGGAAACACGGACGGCATCAGCCGATCGAGGCCGATGCTGGTGCCGATCATCGACCAGGGCGTCGGCATACGCGCGCAATTGCGCGCAACGTGCCCGTCCGCGTCGACGAGCTGGATGCCGACGATTCCGGTCGTGCTGTTATCTAACAACTGGAGGAAGCGCGCGGGACGCTCCAGCGCGCCCGCCAAAAGGCGCGTGTCGGGATTGAGGAAGAGCAGGAACTCGGCGTCGGAGCTCGCGGCGCCCTGGTTGCACGCGGTCGCAAAGCCGCGATTCTCCGGGTTGCGAATCACGACGAGCGGTAGAGACGGCGGGATAGGCAGTGCATCACACGAGCCGTCCACGGAGGCATTGTCCACGACTGTGACCCGCTCGACGACGACCTCGTCGCCGCCGACCGCTGCGAAGGACTGCAGACATTCCGCAAGTTGCGACCCCGAGTTCCAGTTGACGATCACGACATGGACGGAAGGACGATCCATCTTTCGCTGGTCGCTTCGGGGTTGCGGTTCTATGGCAGGCCTGTCTCTAGCACGGATCGGAGCAGGGCCAATTGCCTGCGCGGCCGCACCTCCTCTTTGGTCTGGGAGAAGTTGCTAATCGGCGACGGCATCAGCCATTTAGGGCTGTCCTAAACACCCCGTCTCAATTGAAAGCACGCCTAATTCGACTATAAATAGCCGCGTCGGGATGCTACACTCCTAATGGGGTGACTTCAAATGACTAAGCTGTTTTTGGTTGGCCTAATCGGACTCTGCTTTTCTCGGAGCGGAGCGGCGCGCGTGCTGACGGACCCAGCTTCGTCAAGGCTGCCAGACACTTCCGACGAAACAACCTGTACGTGGCGCGGTAAGGCTTTCACCAACGGCGCGCTGTTCTGTGGGACACCCCGCTTTATTTTGCCTGCGTCATTGGTCAGTGGCTCCTTGGTGCTAGTGCGCGCCAAGGAGAGCCACAGCCGCACTAATTCGATACGAAGAGGCCACCCTACGTGCCGACCTCGCCCCACCTGCTTTCGCCCCCCGAAAAGATCGAAATCGAACAGCGCGAACTGTGCTTTGCTTTTCTTAACGACAGCGCAAAACGTCATTTTCGGAGAGGAGGGCGCCCGGCGCCGGTCGCCGCGATGCCGTGCATGACTGAAGGACATTCAATGCAGGTCGGGTCCAAGTTCCCGACACTCGCAGGCTTCAAACAGGTCCCCGCGCTAGCAGCCGCTGCGCCCGCACACGGACCCCTGCGTGTCATCCACCCCGATCCGCAATTGGTCGTCGCGTTTGCCCCGCTCGGGCAGTTGGCGAACGACTGGTACTCATTGGAGGTTGTCTTCCCCTCCGAGGGCTTGGTCGACGTGACGGCGCAGTTGACATTCGAGGAGGGGCTCGTGTGGTGGCTGCGGCTGCCGACGCCCGAGCGCAACCACGTCTTGGCGCACGTTCGGCTCGATGGCACGTTGAAGCAACTGACCTTGACGATGACCGGTTCGGGCCGGCTCGCGCAGCCGATCCTGTGTCGTTTCGAGCGGATGAGCCGAAAAGGTCAGTTCTTCGCCGCGATGCGTCGCGGGTTGGACATCGCCAGGCGCGACGGCTTCGGCGCGTTCAAATCGGCATCGAGCTATTTCTGGCGCCTCACGCGTCCCGGCGCGATCATATTGTCGCGCGGGCTAACCCCAATCGTGGCGGAGACGGCCTACGACACCTGGATGCGCGTGTTCGATGAAGCCCCGGGGCGTGACCGTGAGCGCCACGAGGAGCGCCTCGCGGCGCTGTCGCGCCGTCCGCTGATCTCGGTGTTGATCGCTCTCGACGCGACGGACGCGCAGGCGCTCGATCGGCTCGCGCTTGGATTGGCGCGGCAGATCTATCCGGCCTGGGAGTTGCTTCTTGCGGCGCCGGCATCGCAGCAAGATGGGCTGCGCGCGTCGCTCTCAGCGCACGGGCTGGACGGCGCCAGGTTCCGGCTGATCGAATCCCGCGGCGCGGCCGCCGAGAGCCTCAACGCACTGCTGGCTGCGGCGCGCGGCGATTACATCCTGCCGTTCGCGGCCGGCACACTGCTGCGTCCGCATGCATTGCTCGATCTCGCGCTGACCGTCGACCGAGTGCCCTCCGCCGAGGCGATCTACACTGACGAGGATCGCATCGACGACGCCGGGCGCCGCAGCGACCCGCGTTTCAAGCCGGCCTGGTCGCCGGACGTGTTCGATGCGCATGACTATTGCGGCAGTCTAAAGCTCCTGCGGTGCGCGACGGTGCGCGCGCTCGGCGGCTGGCGGGCCGAGACATCGGCGGCGCACGAACACGATCTGATGCTGCGTCTCGCCGACGCGGTCGCGCCCAATACGATCGTCCATCTCGCCAAGGTCCTTTCCCACGGAAGGTTGGCGGGCGAGAGCGTTGCGCCGGCGGACTCAAGCGGCACCCTTCGCGCGCTCGCGGATGCGGTGGCTCGCCGCGGCGTCATGGCCGACGCCACGTGGGACGGCACGCATGCGCTGGCGCGGCTGCGTTATCGCGTCCCCGCGCCTGCCCCGCGCGTATCCTTGATCATTCCGACACGGGACAAGGCAGCGCTGCTCGCGACCTGCATCCGCTCGATCCGCGCGCACACGCACTATCCGGACTATGAGATCATCATCATCGATAATGGCTCAGTGGAGGAGACGACCAAGCGGCTGTTCGCAGTACTCGACGCCGATCCGGCCGTGCGAATCCTTCCAAGGCCTGGACCGTTCAACTTTTCTGGCCTCAATAATTCCGCCGTGCAGGAGGCGACGGGCAGCATCCTCGGCCTGATCAACAACGACATCGAGGTGATCGATGAGGGCTGGCTCGACGAAATGGTGGCGCTCGCCGCGCGCCCGCAGATCGGCTGCGTCGGCGCGAAGCTGCTCTATCCCGGCGGCCGCCTTCAGCATGGCGGCGTTATCGTCGGGCTCGGTGGCGTCGCTGGCCACGCGCATCGTCTCGCGTCCGGCTCCGACCCGGGTTACCTGAAGCGACTTTGCTGCGTGCAGGACGTCAGCGCGGTGACGGCCGCATGCCTACTGGTGCGCCGGCAGGTCTTCGATCAGGTGGGTGGCTTCGACGAGCGCCTGACGGTCACTTTCAACGACGTCGATTTTTGCCTGAAAGTGCGTGCGGCCGGCTATTTGAATCTGTGGACGCCTTTCGCCGCGGTGGTGCACCACGAGTCGGTCAGCCGCGGGCACGATCGCTCGCCCGCGAAAGCGCGGCGCTTTGCCCACGAATATGCCACGATGCAGGGCCGCTGGGGCGCGGACCTGCTGAGCGATCCATATTATTCGCCGCACCTGACGAACAACCGGGAAGATTTCTCGATCAGGCAGTGATCGCGTTACATTCCGGTGCGGACGACGGGACTTCCGACGGCTCATGCCAAAAGTTCTTCTGCTGACGCGCTATGAGCGGCTCGGGGCGAGCAGCCGCGTTCGCTTTCTGCAGTTTCTGCCGGCGCTCGAACAGGCCGGCTTCGATATCGAGGTGCAGCCGCTCCTGGATAATGCCTACGTGCGCGCACTCTATGGCGGGCCGCCGGTCGGGGCGGCTGCGATCACGCGCTTTTATGCGCAACGTCTGCGCGCGTTGCTGCGGCGGCGCGCCTACGACCTCGTGTGGCTGGAGAAAGAGGCGCTGCCCTTCGTGCCGGCATGGCTCGAGGCGCTGTTCGTCGGCAGCGTTCCCTATGTCGTCGATCTCGATGATGCCTGGTTCCTTCGCTACGAGGCAAGCCCGTCGCCGATCGTACGCACGTTCCTGCGCGGCAAGATCGATGCCGTGATGCGGCGCGCCGCCATCGTCGTCGCCGGCAACGACTATCTGGCCGCGCGCGCACGCAAGGCAGGCGCCCGCCACGTCGAGGTCGTTCCGACCGCGATCGATCTTGCGCGCTTTCCCGAGCCGCGAACGCCGGCCGACGCGCGGCCGCGGCCCGTCATCGTCGGATGGATCGGGATTCCGTTGAACGCACATTATCTGACGGTTGTCGCGCCGGCCCTGCGCCTCGCCGGCGACGGCGTCAGGCTTCATGTCGTCGGCGCGCCGGTTCCCACCGAGTTCGCCGGCATCCCGGCCGAGAGCTTGCCGTGGAGCGAGGCGACCGAGGTCGATCGCGTCTGTGCGTTCGATATCGGCATCATGCCGCTGCACGATACGCCCTGGGAGCGCGGCAAGTGTGCCTACAAGCTGTTGCAGGTCATGGCTGCGGCCAAGCCAGTAATCGCGTCGCCGGTCGGCGCCAATTGCCAGGTTGTCGAACACGGCGTGAACGGCTTCCTCGCCGCGAGCACCGACGAGTGGGTCGATGCGCTGCGCAAGCTCGCCGACCCCGCCTTACGTTCTCGGATGGGCGAGGCGGCCCGCAAGACCGTCGCGGATCGATATTCGGTGGCCTCCATCGGTCCACGCCTCGCCTCCATCTTGACGCAAGCCGCGGCAAGGCGATGAAACGCGGCCGTCTCACGCGGCGGCGTTGATTGGCCGGTGCGCGGCCGGTATGGTCCGGCCGCGTCGCGCCGCCGTCGCGGCCGAAGCTAATGGGGCGTAGCCAAGTGGTAAGGCAGCGGATTTTGATTTCGTCGGGCAAAGCCGATTAACCCAGCAAATATGGGGCTTTTTCAACTGTCAGTCTCGCCCCAGTCTCGCTCGCTCTGAAAGCGATTCCAAATTATTTTACGAGCAAGTGCGTCACAGGGTGATCTGCGCTGGGAGCACCTACGAAGATGCTCGCGATTGCGCCCGTGCGTTCATTGACACCGAAGTTTTCGAGCCATCACGCCGTGATCGCGCGCGTGTCGAGATGCTATGGCCCAGCTCACCGTCAATGTGGAAGGATATGACGCATTGATCGAGGAAGCTTGCGGCTCGCCTCCACATTGGTGGACATGACCGGCAGCCTCGTAAGGACGCAATCGTCATGATGTTGGCGCCCGTTCTCACGCCGCATGGTTTGCTGACGCTGCGGCAAACGGGAGAGGTGCTGGCGTTGACGCCTGAGCAGGGCTCGCGGCTTGAGCAGGCGTTTGTACGGGGGGCCGGGCATGGATTGTTGTGCTTAGGCGCCGACGAAGTCGGGACGGCTCTGCCTCCAGTTCTGTCATTCTGGCGAGAGTTGGGCGCGCGCTACGTGACGGCATTGTGTGCCCTTCCCGGTATCGGCGAAGGCGGTACCAAGCCGTCTGTTCCAATCCCCGCAGACGGCGAGTTGGAAAAGATGGCCGCGGCTGTTCCGCCCATGACTGGTGCGGAATACCTGACGGCGGGCGTCTTGGCCGGTCTTTGGCGAGGCATGGATACGGCCTTCGATGCCGAGCTGGCTGACGTCAAGCTCTCAGTGCAGGAGTTCCTCAAAAGCCGACATCCAGCCTGGAACCTGGTTGGGCGCGTGCATTTCAATCTTGCCGAGAACAGGAAGGACGAGGAGGCCCCGTTCGCGTTTCTTGCGACCTACACGACGCGGCTTTCGGCCGAGGCCAAGGCTCAACATCAGCCGCTCGGTAAGGCGTTGCAGGAGTATTCCGGTGCGAGGAACCGCGAACGCTTGCTGTCGCTGTTGATGCCCGTCCAGCGCGCCACCGAGTATTGCCCTTGGTTGAAGGCCATGGTTGATGCGGGCGAGATTTTTCATCCGCTGCGCTGGAGCCCGCAACAGGCGCTGCAATTCTTGAAGGACGTCCCCGCACTCGAAAACGCCGGGGTGCTCGTGCGGATGCCGGCGAGCTGGCGCATGAACCGCCCCGCCCGCCCGCAGGTGAAGGCAACGGTCGGTGGCACGGCGCCGTCTCAACTGGGGTTGGATGCGCTGCTCGATTTCCAGATGGAGGTGACGCTCGACGGCGAAAAACTCTCGGCGGCCGAAATCAAGCGGCTCCTGGCGCATTCCGACGGGCTGGCCTTGATCCGCGGCAAGTGGGTCGAGATCGACCATGAACGCCTGCGCCGGACACTCGATCAATTCGAAGCGATCGAACATCGTGCCGCCATCGATGGTCTGTCGTTCGGCGAGGCGATGCGCATGCTGGCCGGGGCTGGCATCGCCGAGAATGGCTCCGGCGGGCAAGCCGACATCGACTGGAGCCAGACGGTGGCCGGTCCCTGGCTGGCGGAGACGCTGGCGGCCTTGCGCCGCCCCGACGGGCTCGCACGGATCGATCCCGGTAGATTTCTTCAGGGCACCTTGCGGCCCTATCAGCAGGCGGGCGTGCAATGGCTCTATTTGCTCACCCAGCTGAGGCTTGGAGCCTGCCTGGCCGACGACATGGGGCTCGGCAAGACCATTCAGGTCTTGTCGCTGCTGCTGGTGCTGAAAAACGAAGCAGGGGACAAGCGGAAACCGTGCCTTCTCGTGGCGCCGGCCTCGCTGCTCGCCAATTGGGCCGCGGAGATTGCCCGATTTGCGCCGAGCCTTAAAGCGGTCGTGGTCCATCCATCGGCCGCACCGACCGAGAGACTGAAGGCGGACGACGCGAAAAGTCTCACGGATGTCGACCTCGTCATCACGAGCTACGGTTTTCTGGCGCGCTCGTCATGGCTGGGTACCATACCGTGGCGATTGGTCGTGATTGACGAGGCGCAGGCGATCAAGAATCCTGCCGCCAAGCAGACCAAAACGGTCAAACAGCTCCGGGCCGATACGCGTATTGCCCTGACTGGCACGCCCATTGAGAACCGGCTGGGTGACCTTTGGTCGATCTTCGATTTTATCAATCCCGGACTATTGGGATCGTCGACGCAGTTTTCGTCGTTCGTCAAACGCCTCGCCGATCGGCCGCATAACCCTTATGGCCCGCTGCGCGATCTGGTGCGCCCCTATATCCTGCGGCGCCTGAAGACTGACAAGAGCATCATTGCTGATCTGCCCGACAAGACCGAGGTGAAAACCTTCTGCTCCTTGAGCCGCAAGCAGGCGGCGCTTTACCAGCAAGCGGTGGAAGAGCTGGCGCGCCAGCTTGAAGATGTCGATGGAATGCAGCGGCGAGGCACAGTCCTCGCCTTTCTTATGCGGCTGAAACAAATCTGCAACCATCCCTCGCAGTGGCTCGGCGACGGCGCTTGGGCTGAGGAGGACAGCGGCAAGCTCGCGCGCCTGCGCGATATCGCAGAGGTGGTTGCCGCCCGGCAAGAGAAGGCGCTGATTTTCACCCAGTTTAAGCAGACAACAGCGCCGCTGGCGGCGTTCCTGGGCTCCGTATTCGGGCGGCCCGGCCTCGTCCTGCACGGCGAGACAGAGGTCAAGAAGCGCAAGGAACTTGTGCGCCAATTTCAGGAGGACGAAAATGTCCCGTTCTTCGTGCTCTCTCTCAAAGCTGGTGGCGCCGGACTCAATCTTACCGCAGCCTCACATGTCATCCATTTCGACAGGTGGTGGAACCCGGCTGTGGAAAACCAAGCTACTGACCGAGCTTTCCGAATCGGGCAGACTAAGAACGTGCTCGTGCACAAATTCATTTGCCGCGGGACCGTGGAGGACAAGATCGACCGGATGATCGAGTCGAAGAAGCAGCTTGCTGGGGATTTGCTTGGTGCCGGGGCTGAAATGCTGCTGACCGAGATGAAGGATGAGGAATTGCTGAAGCTCGTGGCTCTCGATCTGGGTGCGGCGATGAAGGAGGGGTGATGGATGAGCTATTTTGGATGGCCCCCCTATGTGCCGGTGGCCGAGAAGCGGCGGCAGGCGGAACGAAAGCTGGCCAAGCTCAAGAAGCAGGGGCACTCCGTTGCACCCGTGACGATCGAGGGTCGCACAATTGCCAAGAGCTTCTGGGGCAAGTCGTGGTGCATCAACCTCGAGCGTTATAGCGACTATGAGAACCGCGTACCGCGTGGCCGAACCTATGTCCGCAACGGTTCCGTCGTCGACCTGCAAATAGCGAAGGGTGAGGTCGCGGCGATGGTCGCCGGTTCTGCACTCTACAAAATCAAGATCACCATTACACCGGTCACAGCGGCACGCTGGAAATCCATCTGTCGCGATTGCGCAGGAACGATCGATTCGCTGATTGAGCTGTTGCAGGGTCGTTTGGCCAAGGGCGTCATGGACCGGGTCTGTCGGGAGGGCCACGGCCTGTTTCCGTCGCCGGGCGAGATCAAGCTGTCCTGCAGCTGTCCGGACTCGGCAGATATGTGTAAGCACGTTGCGGCGGCGCTCTATGGCGTCGGCGCCAGGCTTGACGAAAAGCCTCAGCTTCTTTTTGTGCTGCGCGGCGTGGATGAAAATGAATTGATTGCCAGTGCCGGACAGGATTTTTCGCTGACAAAGGCAACGCCGACCGCGGCGAAGGTGCTCGACGACAGAGATGTCGCTGCACTGTTCGGGCTGGAGATGGTCGAGACTACCAATTCCGATACCCGCACGCCCACCGCCCCCAAGCGGCCCCTACGGTCCAAGCCCTTGAAAGGAAGCAAGACGCCTGCCGAAACGAAGGTCCCGGGGGCAAAGAAAAGCAATTCACCGCGTGCGGTGGTGACCAGGTCCGAACCTAAATGGGTGGCCCTGCTTCGCGCCCGGAAAAGGCGCGTGCAGCGGCGGCAGGCTCAGCGTTCCGCATAACGGAATTGTGTCAGCTTGGCGAGCGCGACCAGTTCGTATCGGAGATCGCAGCTTGGGAGCACAGCGAATGCGTAACAGGGGGTCGCAACGCGCTCCTATCGGTACCTATGTGTCGGTGGTTCGATCCCGCCCCTGATCATAGCTGCTCATAGCTGTGCGCTGTTCCTCATAGAAGCGCATTGTCGCGAAAACCCGAAAGGTGCGGCCGATGGCAGCCGTAGCGCGCGGTCGCTCTTGCTCAGCACGGTGGATTGCCGTACAAGGGTATTAGGAGAACCATCATGCCGACTGCGCATAAGAAGCCAGCATCCCCCAAACGGGAATACAAAACTCAGCGCCTCGAATTGCGCCTAGCACCATCGGCAAAGAAGGTGATCCAGCAGGCCATGTCGGTCACCGGTCTTGCCGCCGGTGATCTTGCCTATGAGGGCGCGCGCCGGATTCTCGACGAGCATCAACGCATGGTTCTGTCGGGCGCGGATCGCGACGCCTTCCTCGCGGCGGTCGGCCGGAGTTCTGATCCATCCCCGCGTCTTGTCGAGGCTTTGAAGCGTCATCGTCATCTCTTCGGCTGATCGTGCATGATCAAAGCGATCGAACCGCTCGGCAAGCATGACCGCGCGGCGTTTTCATGCGGTGTGGCTACACTCGATGAGTGGTTCCGTCTTCGCGCTGGGCAGGACGAGAAACGGAATGTGGCGCGTGTCTTCGTCGCTATCGACGATCAACGCGGGAGCGTCGGTTTTTACAGCTTGAGTTCCTTCACACTCGCTATTGCCGATTTGCCGCCCGATCACGCAAAACGCTTGCCCCGTTATGACGCCATTCCGGCTGCTCTCATTGGGCGTCTCGCGCGTGATGAGAAAGTTCGCGGTGAAGGGGTCGGCGATCTTCTGCTCGCCGACGCGGTTCGTAGGGTGATTGGGGCGGCCCGTTCGCTCGCGGTTTTCGCCATCGTGGTCGAAGCGACGGATGAAAAAGCAGCGGTCTTTTATCGCGACTTTGGATTCGTGCCGTTTCCGAACCGCCCGCTCAGACTGTTCATGCCTGCGTCCGAAGCGGCGGAGGCTGTCTCCCGCGCGCTGTCGCGGTAGCCGTTGCTCAGCTTACCCGATCCGACGCGGTCGAGAGCTGACCATTCCGATCTGTTGCCGTCCGGCGGGTGGCGTGGCGCGGTCACGCGCACGCCGAAACCCTTGAGGCTCTTATCGATGTAAGTTACCTGCTTGCCTGGGGTAGGCCGCGGGGTGATGTCGGTGAGAGTTACAACGGGCATATCCGCCTTTTCAGTCTCGCCCCAGTCTCGCAAATCACGTGAGAAGTGGCGAGAAGCTATGAGCAGCTATGGACAACTGAAAACGAGGAAAGTACAAAGATTGTAATGACTTACGATAAGAATTTCAATGGTTTTGGGGCGTAGCCAAGTGGTAAGGCAGCGGATTTTGATTCCGCCATCCCCTGGTTCGAATCCAGGCGCCCCAGCCAATTAAATCAATGAGTTAGTGGAAACCGAGTAGACTCTTAGCTTCTCTATAGCTTCTAACGAAGAACACTTTCGGTGAGGAAGCGTGAACCCCCGCCTCGTATTCACTCGGCGGGCGCTTGAGGCGGCCTTTCGAGTTCGGCGACCACTTCCAAAATCAGTGTCTCAAACCGGTCGATGAAGATCGCGATGCGGTCCGCCACCTTCTTCACTTCGTCGGTCGGCATCGGCTGGAAGCCCATGACCAGCGTTTTTTGAGCCGTGATTTGAAGGCGCTGAGGAACGCCAGACGCACTCACGTTCCACGGGTCATGAACGATGCGGTTCCTTTGCTCGCCCAATCCCGGCGAGTCGGCGGCGAGCTTGTTTAGCTTCGCCACTAGACCATCGCCTAGCCCCCTCCACTTCAGGAGTGAAATCAGTGCTTTTAGACGCCCATCCAGCGAATAGATTTGCGAGGTGATACATGCTCCAGCTTCATCGTCGCATCTCGCAAAACGCCAAATCGCACTTTCGGCAAGCTTCTCCAAAACCGACCAGTTTGCTGCCACCTTCCCGATTGTGGCATAGTGGCTGTCCGGTATCAGGCCGAGCACCTGTTCGAGGCTGACTTCGCCTATGCCGTCCATGAAGGTCCCCATGGCTATAGCCTGCAGCGATGACCAATACAGCGACCGCGCAGCAACGCTTTGAGAAGCTAATCCATGTCGCGCTGAAAACGCCGCCCAAGCCGCAGAAGATGATGGGATCGAAGGACGTGCCCGCACAAGCCAAGAAACGCGGCCGCAAGCCCAAATCCGCCGCCTAGAATAGAGGATTGCCTAGCGACCTGCGATTGCTCTCTTCAGGAAAGCGGCGTCAACCGCTGCGCGCAAGGACTCCTCGGTCATATCGCGAAGCGGTTTCAGTGGCCGTTGGTTGACAATCCCGTCTTTGAGCGTTTGCCCGAAAGCCTTGATGGCCTCGTCGGCGTTTGCCGCCATCATTGCTTCTGCCACCGCGCAAAAAAGCTCAGTGCTTATGCCTATTTTGACATTCACGTACCCGCACCCATGAACATCGGCGGTCGCTCCGACCACGATCGCGTTAGAACCCGAGCCCACGCCTTCCTCAAGAGCGGAAATTCCCGCCTTTGCCGCAAACGCTTTAATCATGTCATTCACCCGCTAGATGAGATAGGCCGAGATTACACCTTGGTGGCATTCCGCCGCCAGCGCGGCGGTCGAGACAGACGCTAGCGAGTGGGCTCGGGAGCCCGAGCCGCGACGCCCGGTGATCGACGACCCCCACGGG
>PLJS01000066.1:0-151 GCA_003140315.1 Hyphomicrobiales bacterium | reverse complement strand
CGCCGACAACGATGACATTGCGGAAAAAGAGCTCGGGGTCCTGCACGGTCAATAGTGAGGTGCGTGACGGTCCGGTATGAACGCGGCGCTCGGTCGAACGGCGCGGGCGCTATAGGCTGACCGCGAGCGCTGGTCGGATTGGGGTCTTGTG
>PLJS01000184.1 GCA_003140315.1 Hyphomicrobiales bacterium | reverse complement strand
CTTCTCGTTGTTCGACGTGATGACCACGATCGGTCGGCGGCGCGCCTTCACGGTCTCGCTCGTCTCGTAGACGAAGAACTCCATGCGATCGAGCTCCTGCAACAGGTCGTTGGGAAACTCGATGTNNACCGGCCGCTCGTCGGCGACGAACGCGTCCCACAGCTTGCCGCGCTTGATGTAGTTGCGGATGTCGGCGACGCGGGCATCGCCGAGCTGGCTATCGCGCAGGCGCGAGACCGCGTCGTATTCATAAAGGCCTTGCAGCGCCTTGGTGGTGGACTTCACATGCCACTCGATCAGCGGTGCGCCCAGCGCCTTAGCGATCTCGATCGCCAGCACGGTCTTGCCGGTGCCGGGCTCGCCCTTGACCAACAACGGCCGCTCCAGCGTGATCGCGGCGTTCACGGCGATCTTCAAATCGTCGGTCGCCACGTAGGCCTTGGTGCCTTCAAAACGCATAACCGCTCCGCTTATGTTTGCAGCGCACCCTAGGGCGCGTACGATTGCGCGGCAAGGTGACCGATCACTCGCGCTTCGCACGAAAGTGAGCGCGAATTGACCGCGATTGCGGCTCGGATCGTTTATATCAACCGATGACGATCCGAGTTTTCAAGCGAGTCATTTTTGAAGCGAGTCCTGGGAGATCCTGCATGTTCCGTCGGATGATTTTGGCCGCATGCCTGCTGGTGGCGGCCGCTGGTGGCGTGTCCGCGCAATCGAAGACCGAGACCGCGATCTTCGCGGGCGGCTGCTTCTGGTGCACGGAAGCGGACTTCGACAAGGTGCCGGGCGTGATCAGCACGACCTCCGGCTATACCGGCGGCACCGTCGCGAACCCGACCTACCATCAGGTCTCGTCCGGTTCGACCGGCCACGCCGAGGCCGTGAAGGTCGTCTACGATCCCGCCAAGGTCACCTACGCGAAGCTGCTCGACGTGTATTGGCGCAGCATCGACCCGCTGGTGAAGGACCGGCAGTTCTGCGACGCGGGCGAGCAGTACCGCACCGCGATCTTCTATCTCGACGACGCCCAGAAGGCGCTTGCCGAAGAGACCAAGAAGACGGTTGAAGCCAAATTCGCGCCGAAGCCGGTCTACACGCAGATCGTCAAGGCCGGCGCATTCTACGACGCCGAGGACTATCACCAGGATTATCACATCAAGAATGAGGCGCGTTACAAGTTCTACCGCTGGAACTGCGGTCGCGACCAGCGTCTGGAGCAGCTCTGGGGCAAGGAGCAATCGTGATGACGAAGCGATCGATGCTGCTCGGTGCCGTGGGTGCGGTCGCGGCCTTCGCGGGATTGCGCTGGTCCGCCGAAACCGACGCCGCTCCGGCGGAGAAATTCGAGATCGAGAAGAGCGACGCCGAGTGGCGCCGCATTCTCACGTCGGCGCAATACAACGTGCTGCGCCAGCACGGCACCGAGCGTGCCGGCACGAGCCCGCTCAATCACGAGAAGCGCAAGGGCACCTTCGCCTGCGCCGGCTGCGCGCTGCCGTCGTTCTCCTCGGATACGAAGTTCGAGAGCGGGACCGGCTGGCCGAGCTTCTGGCAACCGCTCGCAAACGCTGTCGGCGCGTCGACGGACAGTTCTTTCCTGATGAGCCGCACCGAGGTGCATTGCCGGCGCTGCGGCGGCCATCTCGGGCACGTCTTCGACGACGGCCCGGCGCCGACCGGCAAGCGCTACTGCATGAACGGCGTCGCGTTGAATTTCACGCCGGCCGTCGCGAGCGGGCCGGCGTAAGCGCGGCCTCCTCAGCATGAGGGCCGGTCGGCAATTCCTGCCGCACCCGGCAGTTTCGCGCCGGCATTTCGCCGTTGCGTGCGCGCGTAACCTATTGATCACACGGCACTTCCTCCATGGCACGGGCCTTGCGACGGCTGCCGCGATCGTGCGGTCGCGGCGGCGCGATGGGATCGCGCCGCGCTGATCCGATTGGAGGACGGTATGGGTATTTTCGGTGCTCTCACCACCGCGGTGAGCGGGCTTCGCGCGCAGTCGTTCGCGCTCGACAACATCTCCGGCAACATCGCCAACTCGCAGACGGTCGGCTTCAAGCGGACCGACACCAGCTTCGAGGATCTCATCCCGAGCGACGTGCCGACGCAGCAGCTTGCCGGCAGCGTCTTGGCAAGCTCGGTTGCCACCAACACCGTGCAGGGCGATCTGCAGTCGTCCTCGGTCAGCACCTACATGGCGGTCAATGGCGACGGCTACTTCATCGTCGCGAAACCGACGACCACCACCGACAACCGTCCGGTATTCGACGGCAACGATCTCTATACGCGCCGCGGCGACTTCCAGGAAAATCAGGACGGTTACCTGGTGAACGGCGCCGGTTACTACCTGATGGGCATTCCGGTCGATCCCAAAACCGGAAACCTCACGGGCAGCGTTCCGCAAGTGCTGCAATTCCAGAACGATTTCTCGCCCGCGCAGGCGACAAGCGAGATCGACTACCGGGCAAACCTCCCCTCCACGCCGATCACGACCGACTACAGCGCGACAGTGCCGGGCTCGGAGCTGCTAAACCCGGTCAACTTCATCTCCAATCCGGTCGCCGGCGCGCCGGCCTCGGCGCAGATCACCGGCAGTAACGCGGCGCTCAGCCCCGACGCGCCTGCAACCGCGCTTGGAAACGTGAATTCGCTGACGGCGACAACCACGCTGTCCTCGCTCGGGATCGCGAACGGCCAGACGATCACGGTCGGTGATGGGACCAACACCACCACATACACGGTCGCGAACGCCGCGACAGAGACGGTGGGCGATATCGTGACGGCGATCGGCGGCGGCACGGCCGCGGTCAGCGCGTCCATCGTCGGGGGCAAGCTTCAGATCGTGTCGAACAATGATAACGACACGCTGACGCTTGGCGGCACGGCCGCCGCGACGCTCGGCTTCGACACGTCGAACAGCAGCTTCTCGCCCACCAACCTGCTCACGCAGGGCATCACGCAGGGCCAGACGCTGACGATCAACACCACGAGTTCCGGCACCCAGACGATAACCTTCGGCACGAACGCAGGCGCAGGCGAAGTCTCGACGCTCGCCGGATTGCTCGCCAAGTTGCAGACCACGCCCGGCATCGCGAACGCGGCGATCGACTCGAACGGAAACATCAGTTTCACGGCGGCGAACTCCGGCGACAATATCCAGATCGGCAGCAACAACGCGACGGAAGTCTCGGCAGCCAAATTCGGCATCACGGTCGCGAGCGCGCGCCCCGCGAACGGCACGGTGATCGGCGCCGACCAGACCGCGTTCCTGAATTCGTCCGTCGGCGGCGGTGCGATCACGGCCTACGACGTCTCGGGCTCGCCGGTGAACGTGCAGTTGCGCTGGGCGAAGACCGACTCGGCGTCGCTCGGCAGCGGCCACACCGATACCTGGAATCTGTTCTATCAAACCAATTCGAACGCAGGCGACCAACAGGCCGCGTGGCAAAACGTCGGGGTGAAATACACCTTCGGCCCCAACGGCGAACTCAATCCGCCGATCGCCAACGTCTCGCTGTCCAATGTCACCGTCGATGGCAAGAACCTCGGCACCCTTCAACTGGTTCAAGATTCCGGCGGCCTGAGCCAGTTTGCCGATTCCAACGGTGCGGTTCAGGTCAACCTCTTGAAACAGGACGGCTTCCCGGCCGGCTCGCTGCAATCGGTGGCGGTGAGCGACAAAGGCCGGATAACCGGCACTTATTCCAACGGCCGCACCGTCGATCTCGCCGACGTCACGCTCGCGAACTTCAATGGCTCGGATCAGCTCGAGCGTCTCGATGGAGGCGCCTTCCAGGCCACGGAAGGATCCGGCCCGGCCATCCTCGGCGCGCCGGGCAAGATCATCGGCTCCTCGCTCGAAGGATCGAACGTCGACATCGCCGACGAGTTCACCAAGCTGATCGTGACGCAGCAGGCCTATTCGGCGAACACGCGGGTCGTGACCACGAGCAACCAGATGATCCAGGACGTGCTCGACATGCTGCGTTAGCGGCGGCGAGGTCGGTGCCGGCGGCTAGATCATGAGTCTCACCCAAGCGCTCAACGCGGCGATGTCGGGGCTAAACGTCACGCAGGCCAGCCTTGCGGTGGTCGCGTCGAACGTCGCCAATTCCAGCACGCCGGGCTATGTGCGCAAGGAGGCGGTGCAGGTCTCGAGCGTCGCGGGCGATCTCGCGGACGGCGTGCGCGTCACCGCGATCAATCGCGAGCTCGACACATTCGCGCAAAGCCAGCTCAGGACCGAGAGCTCCGGCGGCGCCTACGCCGACGTGAAGGCCGACTACTACCAGCAACTGCAGACGATCTACGGCCAGCCCGGCTCGACCACCGGGCTCGACACGGTGTTCAACAACTTCACCAGCGCGATCCAGGGGCTCGCCACGTCGCCGGACTCCGCGTCGGCGCGTGACGCAACCGTCAACGCCGCGCAAGTCCTGACGCAGCAGCTCAACGGGATGAGCCAGGACGTCCAGGGGCTGCGCACGAGCGCCGACGAGGCGATCGGGGATTCGGTCAGCCAGGCCAACAACGCGCTGCAACAGATCGCGAGCATCAATCAGCAACTCGCGGGCACAAGCTCGCAGGATTCCGCGACGGCATCTTTGCTCGACCAGCGCGACGGCTATATCGATCAGCTCGCGACGCTGATGGATATCCGGGTCGTGCCGACGAGCGGAAATCAGGTCAACATCTTCACCAATTCCGGCCAGCAGCTCGTCGGCACGGCGGCCGCGACCTTGACGTTCAACTCCGAGGGTTCGCTCTCCCCGTCATCGCAATGGAACGCCGATCCGAGCAAGAGCTCGGTCGGAACGATTTCGCTGCTATCGCCCAACGGTGGGAGCACCGATCTTGTGGCGAGCGGCGCGTTCCGCTCCGGCAAGATCGCCGCCTATCTGGAGATGCGCGATCAGATCCTGCCCGGCGCGCAAAGCCAGCTCGACCAGGTCGCGTCGGCGATGTCGCAGGCGCTCTCGAGCCAGACGACCGCCGGCACCGCGGTGACGCCAAGTGGCGGCCGGTCCGGCTACGACGTCGACGTCGGATCGCTGCTGTCCGGCAACACGGTCAACCTCACCTATACCGACACGGCGACGAACACGCAGCGCACCGTCACGATCGTTCGCGTGGACGATCCATCGGTGTTGCCGCTCAAGCCCGCGTCCACCGATCCGAACAACAAGGTCATCGGGATCAGTTTTTCCGGCGGGACCGCATCGGTCGCGGCGCAGCTCAACAGCGCGCTCGGCTCGACCGGGCTGGCGTTCTCCAACCCGACCGGCACGACGCTGCGCGTGCTAGACGATGGAGCGAGCGGAAAGGTCGACGTCAATTCGCTCTCGGCCACCGCGACGACGATCTCGCTCACCAATGGCGGCGTGGAAATGCCGCTGTTCACCGACGGCAGTAATGCCTTCTCGGGCGCCATCACGGCGGGCGGCAATCAGAGCGTCGGCTATGCGGGGCGCATCACGGTCAATGCGGCGCTCGTCGCCGATCCGTCCAAGCTCGTCGGGTATCAGGCCTCGACGGCGGCTGGCGATTCAACGCGGCCGGACTTCCTGCTCGAACAGCTCACCCAGGCGAAGCTCAACTATTCGCCCCAGGGCGGCATCGGCAGCGCGGCGGCGCCGTTCAGCGGTTCGGTCGGCTCCTATATCGGGCAGGCGATGAGCCAGCAGGGCGACGCGGCGAGCGCGGCCGCCAACCTGAAGCAGGGCCAGGACGTCGTCGTGAGCACCCTGCAGCAGCGCTTCAACGACTCCTCGAGCGTCAATATCGACGAGGAGATGAGCAAGCTCTTGAGCCTGCAAACGGCCTACAGCGCGAACGCGCGCGTGATGACCACCATCAACGCCATGCTTGACGACCTCATGAAGGCAATAAGCTGATGACCATCGGTAGCATCGGATCCACTTCGTCGGCCCTGGTGCAGTCGCTGGTCGACATGCGCTCCCAGCTCGACAATCTGCAGACCCAGCTCGGCACCGGCAAGAAGTCGACGACCTATGCGGGGCTCGGGGTGAACGCCGGCCTCGTCGTCGGTCTGCGCAGCCAGCTTTCGGCGATCGGCGGTTATGGCGACACCATCACCAATGTCGGTACCCGCATCGACCTCGAAAACGGCGTGCTCCAGCAGATCGACAGCCTCGGTAGCTCAGTCAAGGGCGCGCAGGCCGATCCGTTCAGCATCGGCGCGAATGGACAGACCACGGGGCAGGTCTCGGCCGGCGCGCAACTCGACGAGGCGCTGAGCCTGCTCAATACCCAGTCTGGCGACCGCTATCTGTTCTCGGGCCGTGCGACCGACACGCCGGCGACCGCTTCGACCGATCTGATCCTCAACGGCAGCGGCGCTCAGGCGGGCTTCAAGCAGGTGATGTCCGAGCGCAACCAGGCCGATCTCGGCGCCGACGGCCTCGGCCGTCTCGTCATTCCGCCGACCTCGGGGTCGCAGGTCTCGTTGTCGGAGGACGTCGCGGGCTCGCCGTTCGGCTTCAAGCTCGCGGGAGTCAGCTCCACGCTCACCGGCGCGACCGTGACCGGGCCGACCGGGTCGCCCGCCGGCATTACGGTCAATCTCGCGAGCAATCCCAAAGCCGGCGATACCATCAATTTCTCGTTCAACCTGCCAGATGGCACGAGCGAGAAGCTTACCTTGACGGCGACCACGGCCTCTCCGCCCGCTGCCGGGCAATTTACGATCGGCGCGAACGCCACCGCTACCGCGACGAATCTGCAATCGGCTTTGACGATGGGTGTCGGCACGCTGGCCGCGACCTCGCTCAGCGCGGCTTCCGCGATGGCGGCGGCGCACGACTTCTTCGACGTCGATGCCGGTCAGCCGCCGATGCGGGTCAACGGTCCACCGTTCGACACCGCGACGTCGCTCGTCGCCGGCACCCCCGCCAACACCGTCACCTGGTACACTGGCGAGATGGGCACGGGTTCGGCGCGCGACACCGCCGTTGCGCAGGTCGACGACACGCTTAGCGTTTCCTATGGGGTGCGGGCGAACGAGCAGGGAATCCGTTCCACGATCGAGAACATGGCGGTCTTTGCCGCAACGACGTTCTCGGCCAGCGATCCCAACGCCGCGGGCCGATACTCAGCCCTCAACCAGCGGCTCGGAACCGCGCTCGACAATCCGTCCGGGCAGCAGAGCATCCAGGACATCGAGTCGCAGCTTGCCGACGCGCAGACCACGATGAAGAGTGCGAGCGACCGCCAGAAAACGAAGCAATCGACGCTTCAGGACATGCTTGATGGCATCGAGGGCATCTCGCAGGAGGATGTCGCCTCGCAGATCCTGACGCTGCAGACGCAACTGCAGGCCTCGCTGCAGACGACCGCGCTGCTCTCCAAGATCAGCCTGGTCAATTACATAACGTGACGATCGTAGGTGATCGACGCCCTGGGTTTGATCCGGGGTTTGCTCGCGCGCGACCAGAAAAAATTCCTTTAAAACGATCGATTGCCGGCTCAGGCCGGCAATGCGGATCGTGGCGTGTTGATATCGCGCAGCGGCGCCGCTTACGCCCGCCCGAGGAGACCCGCGGCGAGTTCGCGATTGATGTTGATGAGCGCGCCGAGCTTCTCGCGCTGCGGCTCGGCAATGAGCGACAGCGTCTGATTCATGACGAACAGGCCAAGATTGGCCACGTTCTGGCGGATCTGCGCCGGTAGCGGATTGTCGTTGCCGGTGACCGAGATCAGGAAAACGGCCCACAGCTTGCGATTGAAGAGCAGCGCGTCGTTGAGATCGTCAGTCTTGTCGTCCCAGGTATCGCGGACCGCCTGCAGCCGGGATGCGGCATTGAGAAGTACGTTCGCTTCGAGTTCACGCGGGCTTGCGATCTGGTGTGCTACCGCGCCGTAGGCCTTTGCCGCCTGATGCATGATCAATCAGTTCCTGCTCGTACGTGATCAATTTCTTCGCTTCTTTCAATGCCTTATAGAGTTCCCCCGTTAAGATATGATTATTGATAATCTCGATGTAGGGCCAGGTTGAGGGCGCCGCCTGGACGATGTCGCGCACCAGCGCGAAATAGACCTCGTGATGGGCCCGCGGGTCGCGTGAGGTGTACATCATCTGCACCGCGAGATAGATGCGCTTGGCCGGCGAATTGGCGCGGTCGAGCGTCATGATGTCCTTCTCGCGCAGGATCGGCGCCGCCCCCTCGATCAGAAGGCGCGTGCGCTGGTCGTCATTGGTGACGACGCAGTCGCCGATGATGACGCGTTCGCCGGGCTTGAGCTCAACCTTCAAGGCCATCTTGGAGTCTCCGCTGCCGAATCTTCCGCGAGCCCTGCAGAAGGGCGACAGAATTACGAACTAAACATAGTGCGGCGTGTCTTGAAGTCGAACCGAGCGCCATTCGAATTCGCCACGCTCCGGCACGCTTGATTTCTCAGCATCGTCTCGAAAGCGAGAAAAACCTTATCCATTTGCTCTTTTTTGTAGGGAAAAAGATCGGGAGGATCCATCGAATGCACAATCATGTTGGTTCCCGATTCGAAGATCAAAAGTTTCCCGTCTCGTGTCTCAGCGCAATCGAGCGGCAGATATTCCAGATCAGCCAGCTCGGCGATCGTACCGAGTGCCGTCGCATGCTGAACGGCGAACTCCCGATCAAATCGCGCCATGAAGCGCGCTTCCTCCGCGCGTTTCGATGAACTGTGGGTCATGCCTGCATTGAGGTAGTGAACCATCCAATGGTCCGATATCGCCATATGGCACGCGTAAGGCCGGCCCTCGATCAAAGCGATGCGGTACTTGCGAAATTGACCATCGGCGCTGCGATAATCGACAAATGGCGCAATATAGAAGCTGTCCGCGGACTGTTCTTCCAAGTAGGGTATAAGCGCCGCAGGATCGTCGATCTTCGCAAGGCCGTGGCCGGCGTGAGAATCCGTCGGTCGCACGATGATCGGGAATGTTTCGCCCGGAAGCAGATTTTCAACCGCGTCGTCGCACGTCGCAAGCTTCGTCAGGCCTGTACGATCGACACGTATGTTTATGGGCATGATCACGCCCGGAACAGATTTTAGCAGATTCCAGGTGCCGTCTCTGGTCAGCCGCGCGATGCGATCCGGAGCATTCACCACCGGAACCGGCCAGTTGCGCACGACGTCTGCAATCGCCCGGAGCACCGGCTGGTTCTCATCGGATTCCGCGACCGCCACAAGCGCAACGTCATGAGATGGGATTGGCTGTGGGAAAGGGATTCCGGGTGCAACGTAGATCATGTCGAGCTGAACGTTCGCGTTCGCCAGCAGAAATTCGATCGGGAGGTTGGCCAAAAAATCGCCGGGCGCCAGAAATGCCAATACCTGCAGCGAAGCGCCCTTTGAACTGACCGGTGCCTGGCGGTAGATCTGCGCCACCCTCAGCGCCAAGGATTGCAATTCCAGCCGATCCTCGCGTCTCTGTTCCAGCATCGCGATCGTCGACAAATCCAGGAGAGCGGCCGCGCCTTCCTGCGTGTCCGCGATGCGATGAATCAAATCGTCCGATATCCGTGTGAGGTCGGCGCCATCAAACGCCAACTTTGCCAAGAGCGGCAGGCCCATCGGGACCGGAGGGCCGTCGTCGCGCTCGGCTACGAGAGATCGAAGATTGTTATGCATGGCTGCGCCGGCGATTACGCGGCCTGAGCCGCGAGGTAACGCGTGCCGAGCGTGGCCACCGCGTCGAGCAGTTCGTCGATATCCCGGGTTTGCGTTCGATGATTGAAGATAGCCGCGCGGATTGCGAGCTTTCCTTCGATCGACGTCGTCGAAGGTGCAGCAACCCCGGTTTCGTGAAGATTGGCAACGATCTCGGCGTTCAACCGGTCGGCGTCTTGCCCGCGATGGCGGAAGCAAACGATGTTGAGACTGACCGGCGCCAGGAGCTCGAAATCACGCGATGTGACGATCTTGAACTCGAGATAGCGCGCAAGCAGGCACGTATGCGTAATCATCGCGCCGAGCGCTTCGCTGCCGTGGACTTTTATCGTGAACCAGGTCTTGAGCGCGCGGAAACCACGCGACAGATCCGGTCCGAAGTCGCATGGCCAAAATGAGCCGGCCGCAAGTCCTCTCGTTTCGCGCCGAAGATAGGAGGCGGGCGATGCGAACGTATCGCGATGCAACGCGCCGTCGCGAACGAGAATGAAGCCTGCGTCGTAGGGGACTTGTAGCCACTTATGAAAATCGAACGCGATGGAATCGGCTTTTTCGATTCCGGCAAGCCGCGGCGCTATACTCGGTGCAAACATGCCCAGCGCACCATATGCGCCGTCGATATGAAACCAGAGATCCTCGCGTCGCGCGATATCGGCTAGCTCGGCAAGGTCGTCTATCGCGCCGGTATCGACCGTTCCCGCGGCACCGACGAGAAGAAAGGGTATAAGCCCCGCCTCGCGATCGGCCTCGATCGCGTGCTTGAGCGCATCGACGTTCATTTGATGACGATCGTCGACAGCGATCATCCGAAGTGAATCGATCCCCAATCCGGACAGGTCCATCGCCTGTGCAATGCATCCGTGGGCCGCCGCGGAGGTGTAGGCGATCAAGCGGTGACCCGAGACGCCTTTATGGCGTACTCCGACGCCAAGCGATCGCGCTCGCGCAACCAGGACCCCGATCAGATTTGCCATCGATGAACCCGTGACGAACAGTCCGGTGGACGAGCCCGGAAAGCCGAATAGCTCGCGCATCCAATGAACGATTTGCTGTTCAACCTCGATCGGCGCTTGGTCCCGGCCGCCGAGGTTCGCGTTGAGGCCGCCGGCGAGCATCTCGGCGAACATTCCCGCGACGTTGCCGCCTCCGTGCACCCAGCCCATGAACCCGGGGTGCGCATTGCCTGCCGCGAAGGGCAGAATATCGCTCATGAAGGTTGCATGCACCGACGCTACATCGGACGCCTCCGCAGGGAGGCCTTCGCGGAAGCGCATACGAACTTGATCGGGAATCGGTCGCCAAACGGGTCGTTCGCGAATGTCCTCAACGTAGTCAAGAATATCGTCCAGCATCCGATGCCCTTGAGCTCGGACGCTGTTCCAATCAGCCGGATCGAGCGATCCGTGCGCCCCAATGGGAGCTTTTTGCATATGCGGGACGCTGACAGGAATTCGTTAACCATAAGTTTCTGCTGATTACCGGCTGCGGCCAAAAGAAAACGGCGGGGCCTTGCGGCCCCGCCGTCGACGAGAAGCGATGTGGCCGCTATTAGCCGAACAGCTTGAGCACGTTCTGCGCGGACTGCGCGGCGAGCGACAGAGAGGTCGTCGCGAGCGACTGGCGGGTCTGCAAGGCGAGCAGGTTCGCGCCTTCGGCGTTGGTGTCGGCGAGGACGAGGTTGTCCGAGCCGGTCTGCAGCGTGTCGATCATCGACTTGGTGAAATCCTGGCGGGTCTGCACCACCGACAGAGTCGAGCCGAAGTTCGCCGACTGCGACTGCAGGGTCGTCAGGGCGGTCGTCAGGTTGCCCAGCGCGGTGTTGATGTCGCTATCGCTCTGGAAGCCGTTCGTCGCCGAGGTAACACCGAGGCCCGCAGAGTTGAACTTCACGCCGGAGATCGAGAGGGACGACGTGCCCTTCTCGTTGAACACCACTTTCAGCGCGTCGCCATTGAGCAGGTTGATGCCGTTATAGCCGGAGTCGCCGGCCAACTGATCGATCTGCGTCAACAGGTTGTTGTACTGCGTGGCAAGCGACGAGCGGGTCGCGTTGGTCGTACCGGCGGCAGTCGTGGCGGCGGTGAGGCCGAACTGACCGAGCTCGGTGGAGGTCGCGGTGCCGCCGACAGTGATGGAGTTAGTGCCGGTGCCCTCGAGCTCGATCTTGCCGTCGCTGGAGAGTTCCGCCTTCACCTTCAGGCTCGAGGTGTTGTTGACCGCGTCAATCACGGCCTGGACCGAATCGGCGGAGCTGCCCGCCGCCGTGAACGTCGCGGTGGTGGTGCCGTCGCTGATCGTGATCGTGTGGCCGGACGTGAACGTGCCGGTGGTGGCGCCGGTCAGGCCGCTGACGGTGCCGGTGTCCTTGGCGGTCGTGGCTCCGCTCTGCTGCGCCTGCTGCGCGATCGCCTGTGCGCTCTGCACCAGCTTGGTGATCGACGTGATGCCGTTGTTGGCGGCGTCAAGCGTCTGCACGCCGTTGCCGACGGAGTCGAGCAGGTTGCTGAGGTCGTTGGCGCGCGAGGAGAGCGACTGCGACGTGAAGTAGTTGAGCGGATTGTCGAGCGCAGAGTTGACCTTCTTACCAGTCGCGAGGCGCGTCTGCGTCTGCGCGATGAGGTCAGCGGTCTGCTGCAGAGACGTAAGGTTCGAGCGAACCGCGCTCGAGAGAATGATACTGGACATAGACGTTACCTTCCTGGTTTGGCCAAGCCTTCCCGACCGCTTCGGATCGGGCGCGCCAACATGGCGCTAGGGCGCTAAAACAGGTTGAAGAAATATGGTTAACAGCCGGTAACAGACGCAAAAAAGTTGACGTTACGCAACTTGGGGTTTTATCGCCGCGATGGCGGTATTCGCTCGCGTCCGGCGCCTCAGGCGGTGACTTCGAGCGTGCCGTCGCTATCCTCTGCGTCAGATCCGGCGCGCGTATAAGCGCGCTGGCGGAGCAGAGCCTTGTCGCAGGTCGGCCGCGTCGCACGGCGCGAGCGCAGGTCGGCGAAGCGGTAGATCACCTCGCGGCTGTGCGCATGAAGCGGTAGATCACCTCGCGGCTGTGCGCATCGAGAACGAACGCGGGCACGCGCGAGGGCCCGGCGTAAGGCGCGGACGCCGCAGCCGTGGCCGCCGTCACGGCCTGAGAGAGGGCGAGATCGGTCGCGACCGCGTTGCGCGCCGGGCCGGACCGCGCGTCGCCCATTTGGGTCGCGCTCGCGGCCGGTTTGAGGGCAACGCCGGTGTCCATGTCAGCCTCCTGCCGGCGTTCGACCGGCCGAGCCCCTTCGCGGGGTCTTTTCGGAGTCTAGGAGGTGGCCATTAATCTCGCGTTAGGGAGTGTGGTTAAGCCGATCCGCGCAATTTAAAGCATTCGGCTAACCGACACGGGATTTGCGGCGCCTTTGGGCGGCGCAGTCGGGCGGCCCGACTTGCCGTAGGTCTGCGGCGCGTTCTTGCGCGCGACTTCGGCAGCGGCGCCGCGGATCAAGCCTTCCGACACCGCATGCGCGGTCGCCAGAACGGTGAGGTTTATCTTGAGGAGGGCGTTGAAGTTGTCATGCTGCTTATGCATGACGGCGACAAGCTCGGGCACGTGATGCGAGAGCGCGGCAAGATTGGCCTTCACCTGCGCGGCGTCGCCGACATACAGCCGGGCGAGCTCGTTCTTGGTGGCTTCGAGGCCGGTCGCGTCCTTGAGCCGGCCCGCGCGTACGAGCGCGGTCTCCTCCTCCACGGTTGCGATCAGCGCATCCATCGCGGCGAGCAGGTGGCGCACGAGGTTCTCCGCCTCGGCGGCGGATTCGATTCTGGCGGGAGCGGCGGGCATGCTCATGTCATTTCGTTCCTGCTTGCTGCGCGATGAGTGCGCGATAGACCTGATCGCCGATGCCGATGCCGCCGGCCTTGGCGAACGACTTGGCGTATTCGTCGGTGAGGAACGAACGCCAGACGCCGGTTGCCGGGCCGCCGCCGAACGGGCCTTCGGTGCCGATGCCGGTGAACATCTGGCCGAACATCGAATTCATGAACACGGACTCGAAATCCTGCGCGGTCGCGCGCGCCTTGGCGGCGACGGCGGGCGAGACCTTGCTGGCGAGGCCGGGCGGAAGCCCAGCCGGGGGAAGGGCCGGTTTCGGACCGATCAGGGATATCGGCGCTGTGCTCATCACATCACCTCGATATCGGCCTGGATGGCGCCGGCCGCCTTGATCGCCTGCAGGATTGAGATCATGTCGCGCGGCCCGATGCCGAGCGCGTTGAGGCCGTCGACGAGCTGCTGCAGCGAGACGCCTTCGCGCACGAGCGCGAGCTTGCGTCCGTCCTCCTGGATGCCGATGCGGGTGCGCGGCACAATCTGCGTCGTCCCGCGCGAGCGCGGCGCGGGCTGGCTGACCTGCGGCGCCTCGCTGATGCTGACCGTGAGATTGCCTTGCGCGACCGCGACCGTCGACACGCGCACGTCGCGTCCCATCACAATGATGCCGGAGCGCTCGTCGATCACGATCTTGGCGGGGATGTCGGGCTCGACCTGGAGCTGCTCGATCTCGGTTAGGAGCGCCACGACGTTGCCGGCGAACTGCTTCGGCACGGTGAGCTGCACGCTCGACGGATCGATCGGCTCGGCGGTCGCGGATCCGATGAAATCGTTGATCGCCGAGGCGATGCGCTTGGCCGTGGTGAAGTCCGGATTGCGCAGTGCAAGGCGCAGATTGGGCAGCCGATTGAGCGCGAACTCGATCTCGCGCTCGATGATGGCGCCGTTGGCGATGCGGCCGACCGTGGGCACGCCGCGGGTCACCTTGGCGGCATCGCCCTCGGCGGAGAAACCGCTGATCGCAAGCGAGCCCTGCGCGACCGCGTAGACGTTGCCGTCGGCGCCGAGCAGCGGGGTCACGAGCAGGGTGCCGCCTTGCAGGCTCTTGGCGTCGCCCATCGCCGAGACGGTCACGTCGATGCGGGTGCCCTGCGTGCCGAAGGGCGGCAGGTTCGCCGTCACCATCACGGCCGCGACGTTGCCGGTGCGCATCGTCTGATTGCGCACATTGACGCCGAGCCGCTCGAGCATCGCCTGCAGCGACTGCTTGGTGAACGGGATGTTGTTGAGCGTATCGCCCGTACCGTTGAGGCCGACGATCAGGCCGTAGCCGATGAGCTGGTTCTGCCGCACACCCTCGATGCTGGCCAGATCCTTGATGCGCGAGGCGGCGTGCGCCGGCGCCGCGCCCGTTACGGGCGCGAACGCGACAGCGAACGCGACAATGCCGCTGATGATCCTCATTCAAGTCTACTCCCCGTTGCGGTGGCCCACCTCTCCCAAGGCACGCCGGCAACAGACAACGCCTTGCGAACGGCATGCCAGCGGGGCGCAGAAGTAAACCATTGAAATGAAACGATTATTCAAACCGGCTTGGCCGGCGGCGGCGGTCATCATTGCCGCGCTCGGCAGGATTTGCCGGGGTCGTTAACCTCGCCTTAACCATCGCGGCCCGACGTTCGGCCGGGCTCGCGAAAGCGCGACGATGCGGATTTACGGAACCAACGGAGCGAATGCGCTTGCCGCCACGCCGGCGGCGAAGCGCTCGGCGTCCGGCAACTTCAGCCTCGACACCGAGACGACCGCGCGCGCAGCCACTCCGGCCGGCGGGGCGCGCGGCATCGGCGGCATCGATGTGTTGATCGCGCTGCAAGGCTTCGAGGAGCCAGGCGAGCGGCGCCGGCGCGCCGTCAAGCGCGGGCGCACCGCGCTTGACGCACTCGACGCGCTCAAGCTCGGCCTTTTGTCGGGCACGCTCGACGCTGGTTCGCTGGCGCGGCTCAAATCGGCCGCCTCGGGGCTTGCCGAGCGTTCGGGCGAGCCGGAACTCGACACGGTGCTGGCCGAGATCGAGCTCCGGGTCGAGGTGGAACTCGCCAAGATCGGCATGCCGCAGAGCGGCAAAGAGCCCGCTTGACCGGCTGACCGGCGTCCGCCCGCGCCCCCGGCAAAGCTTAATTGTGTCCGCATCTTTACAGACTTCGCTGTTGTCGCCTGCTTGGCGGCTCGATATAAGCTCGCCGCGCGAGGGGAGACTCGCGCTGGTCCAGTGCAGGAGCCGCGGTGGATGTTGCGGGAAAAAGAAAAAAAGGTTCGGGCGGTCGAGAAAAACGGCCATCGGGTCGAGAAAAGCGGCCTGAATGGCCTCAACGGCTATCGTCCGTCCGACAAAGAGCCGTTCATGAATGAGCGTCAGCGTGACTATTTCCGCCTCAAGCTCAACGCCTGGAAGGACGAGATCCTGAAAGAGGCGCGCGATACGCTGCAGCACCTGCAGGACGAAAACGTCAACCATCCCGATCTCGCCGACCGCGCTTCCTCCGAGACCGACCGCGCAATCGAGCTGCGCGCGCGCGACCGCCAGCGCAAGCTGATCGCCAAGATCGACGCCGCGTTGCAGCGCATCGAAGACGGTACCTACGGCTATTGCGAGGAGACCGGCGAGCCGATCGCCTTGAAGCGGCTCGAGGCGCGCCCGATCGCGACCCTGTCGATCGAGGCGCAGGAGCGCCACGAGCGGCGCGAGCGGGTCTATCGCGACGACTGAGGGCGTCCGACGCGCCGCTCAAACGCAGAAGACCAGCGGCGCGAGCGGGTGTATCGGGACGATTGAAGCATGTTCGTCTGTGATTGAATCGCCTTGAGGCGATGACCGCGCCACACGCTCCACCTCCCCCTTTCAGGGGGAGGGAGCGCACCGAGTTTGCGGCGCGCTTCCACTCAAAACGATTCCGCTTCGAGCGCTCGGCGCGCCGCATACGACTCATTCTCGAAAAAGACACGCGGCCCCCGGCGGGGAGATGCCGGAGGCCGCGTTTGGACGCCGCTCCATTGCGCGCGAAGGAGCGACGGGGAGCTTTTCCCTCGCCCCGCAAAGCGGGAGAGGTGAAGAAAGACCTAGAACGGCAGCAACACGTCCAGCACCTGCTGGCCGTAGCGCGGCTGCTGCACGTCGGAGATCTGGCCGCGGCCGCCATAGGCGATGCGTGCCTGGGCGATCTTGGTGGAATCGATCGTGTTGTCGCTTTGGATGTCCTCCGGTCGCACCACGCCGGCGACGATCAGCTCGCGAATTTCGAAGTTGACGCGGATCTCCTGCTTGCCCTCGACCACGAGATTGCCGTTGGGCAGGACCTGCGTGACGATGGCAGCGACATTGGTAAGCAGGGCCTCCTGGCGGTTGACCGAACCTTTGTTGTCGGTGGTGGAGGTGGAGTCCGCGGTCAGAAGGCGGCCCGGCAATATGGCGGCGGCGGTGCCGGTGAGCAGCTTGCTGCCGGCGAAATCGGTGACGCCGGTGTCTTCCTTGGCGGCGCGGCTGCGCTGCGTCTCGTTCGCGATGGTTGCGTTGTCGGCGATCTTGACCATGACGGTCAGGATGTCGCCGACCTGCATGGCGCGCTGATCCTTGAAGAAGGCGCGCGAGCCGTTGCGCCAGAGCGAGTTCGGATTGTAGACCGCGGGCTGCGGTGTCGGCATCGGCATCCGCACCGGCTTGTAGCCGGGCGCTGCGGTCGGATTGTCGACCGCCGAGAGTTTCGGCTCCTCGCCGATATCCTTCAGGCGGCCGAGCGCCGAGCAGCCGCCGAGCAGTGCGGCGAGAAGCGCGACAGTGAGGACAGGCGAGCGACGCTGCGTGACGATGATCATGACACTCACTGTGTTTTGACTGGCCTAATGCCTTGGTTCGTCGGCCTTGGAGGCAAGGCGCGCCGAGGTGGATGAGACGGTGATGCGGCCGGGGCCGGTGACGACGCCCTGGACGGTGCGTTTCGACTGCGCGTTCAGCACGCTGACGGCGTCGCCCTCGGCGCCGCTCTCCAGCGCCTGGCCGCGCATCGTCAGCACGATCCCGGGCACCGTGTATTGGAGCGTGACGGTCTCGTTTTTTTGCACGATTTCGGGCTTCATCACGTCGGCGACGCGCAACGGCTGGCCGGCGCGTACCGCCCGGCGTGCCGCGAGCCCGATTACTTCGGTGGGCGGGGCGAGGGGCTCGTTCTGCAGGTCCGCCTTCGGCCGGCGCTCGATCGTGATGTCGGCCGCCTTCACCACGTCGCCGCGCGCGAGCGTGCGGTTCGGTACCGCGACTTCGACCGTTTCCATCGCCGTGCCGGTGTAGCGCCAGGCGCGGCGCGTGCCGGCGTCGCCGAGCTCGAACGTCAGGTCGAAGCGGCGCGTGGTCGTGTCGTAGCCCATGCGCGCCACGCCAAGCTCGGCGGTGACGCTCGGCTCCAGCTCGATCGGCCGCACGTCGCGATCGAACGTGACCTTCAGGTTCTTCGGTTCGCCGAGCGCATAGCGCGCGGTCAGCGTGCGTGCGATGCGCTCCTGGATGTCGTCGGCCGCGATCACGCGGGCCGCGCGCGTCACCGACACTTCGGTGATGCCGCCGGCATCCACCACGACGAGACCGTGGGACAGGACGGCCTCGAGCACGCGTTCGGCCGACAACGCGCCGGTCTGGCCGAGATCTGGCGCGCGGAAGACCGGCATCGCCGCGGCGGCGCCGGCATTGGTGAAGAGATCGCCGATGCGCACGAGGTCGCCCGAGACCGTGACCTGGCTCTTGAGCTGCGGGGTCGCGGCATTGAGCGGGCCGGTGATCTGCGCCGCCGCGGACGCGGCGGCGAATGCGAGCAGCAGGACGGAGAGGGCGGCACGGATCATGTCAGCCTCAGCGCATCATCGTGGAGGTCGTTTGCAGCATCTGGTCGGTCGCCGTGATGACCTTGGCGTTCATCTCGTAGGCGCGCTGCGCGGCGATCAGGTCAGAGATCTCGCTCACCGCTTCGACGTTCGACTGTTCGAGATTGCCCTGCTGCAAATTGCCGAAGCCGTCGGTGTTCGGATTGCCGATCTGCGGGGCGCCGGAGGCGGGCGTTTCGAGATAGAGGTCGTCGCCGATGCCTTGCAGGCCGGCCTTGTTGACGAACATCGCGAGCTGGATCTGCCCGACGACGGTCGGCGCGGTCGCGCCGGGGACGGTCGCCGACACCTGGCCCTGCGCGTTGATCGTTACCTGCGTGGTGTTCTGCGGGATCGTTAGGCCGGGGCTGAGCACGTTGCCCTGCGCCGTCACGATGCGGCCCTGCGCATCGAGCTCGAAGGAGCCGTCACGCGTATAGGCGGTGCGGCCGTCGGGCATGGTGATCTGGAAAAAGCCTTCGCCGCGGACCGCGATGTCGTAGTCCTTGCCGGTCGCCACCAGCGTGCCTTGGGTCATCAGGCGCGGCGTGCCGACGGTCTTCACGCCGGCGCCGAGCTCGATGCCGGCGGGCAGCATGTTGCCCTGGTCGGAGGTCTGCGTGCCGACGCGGCGGACGTGCTCGTAGAGCAGATCCTGGAATTCCGCGCGCTGGCGCTTGTAGCCGGTGGTTCGCATGTTGGCGATGTTGTTGGAGATCACCTGGACGTTGAGTTCCTGCGCCATCATTCCGGTGGCGGCCGTGTGGAGAGCTCGCATGGTCTAAATCCTTCGCCGTTACGCCGGGACGTCGGCGAGTTTTTCGATTGCCGATTTGCGCATGTCGCTTTGCTGCTGCAGAACGCCGGCGATCTGGGTGTAGTTGCGGGTCACTTCGATCATGCGCGTCATCTCGATGACGCTGCGCACGTTGGATTTTTCGATCGCGCCCTGCGTCACCTTCACGTTGGTGGAGGGTTGCGGGGCGAGGCCGGGTGGCGCCGCGAAGGTGCTGGTGCCGTCGTTCTGCAGCCGCTGCGGCTGCGTAAAGCTCACGAGGCGCAGCTTGCCGCGCGCCGAGTCCGTGGTGTTCTTGCCCTCGCGCACCGACAGCGCGCCGTCGGTTGAGATCGAGACATCGCGGTCGCCGTTCTGCAGCGTGATCGGTCCGCCGTCGCCGAGCACGCGATAGCCTTCGCTGGTGACGAGCTCGCCCGCATTGTTGACCTGCAAGGCGCCGTTGCGCGTGTAGCGCTCGCCGCGCGGGGTCTGCACCACCAGGAAGGCGTCGCCGCTCAGCGCAACGTCGAGCGGGTTGCCGGTCTGCTCGATCGGGCCTTGGCTGAGATCATGCCAGGTCGCGCGATCCTGCACGTAGCTGAGCTTGCGGTCCGGCATCGTGAACTGGGTCGCGCTCGCGACCGGCATCAGGTGCTCCTGGAACACGACGCCTTCGGCCTTGAACCCGGTCGTTGAGATGTTGGCGATGTTGTTGGCGACGACGTCCAGCTCGCGCTGCAAGGCGATCTGGCGCGACAGGCCGATGAGAGATGCATTCTCCATCGTGGTGCTCCCCGAGTTGCGACGCCGTCGCTGCCCTCCCGAGGCGGCTGCGGCATCCTGCGACACGCCTCTCCCAAGGCGGGGCTCGCGGGATCGGCTTTGCACCCGCCGTGCCACGAGTGAAAAACATGGTTAATCAAGGGTTTAAGTAGAAATGCGGATACCCTGTGCCGGGCAGGAATGGCCGACTTAAGCCCTTGAGGCGGCAAAATTTTCCGGGCGCGGCCGCACGCGGAAAGATTCCGTTAACCATCGCGGACCTAGCTTCGCCACAGGGGTTCCGGGGGGCTTCTCGCCCCCCGGTGTAGGGCTTCGCCGACGCCGGCACCGCGTGCCGCGCGGCTTGGCCGACCCCAAGGCAGGAGCCATGGCAGCGAAGGCGAAGAAAGCGGAAGCCGAAGCGAAGGAAGCCGCGGCGGGCGAAGCGGCCGAGGGCGAAGCCGCGCCGTCGAAGCGCAAGTTTCCGCTCAAGAAGATCATCTTCGCGCTGGTCGCCCTGATCGTGATCGGCGGAGGCGGTGCCGGCGGCTACCTGATGTTCTTCGGCAACGGTCATGGCGAGAAGCCGGTCGCGGTCGTCAAGCCGCCCGCGTTCTTCGACCTGCCCGAAGTGCTGGTGAACCTGTCGAACGCGGGCGGCGAACGTACCCAATATCTGCGCGCCAAGATCGTGCTGGAGGTCGCCGACCAGGCAACCGTCGAGCAGATCAGGCCGGTGCTGCCGCGCGTGCTCGACGCGTTCCAGACCTATCTGCGGGAAATGCGCACCACGGATCTCGACGGCTCGGCCGGGCTCTACCGGCTGCGCGACGAACTGACCCGGCGCGTGAACGTCGCGATCGCGCCGAGCCGCGTCAACGCGGTGCTGTTCAAGGAGATCGTGGTCCAGTGAGCGAAGCTGTGGCGACCGAGGCAATCAGCGAGGAGAAGCCGGCCGGCGACTGGGGGCTCACGGCCGGTGAAGCCGCCGCACCCAAAGCCGGGGTGCCTGCCGACGCGGCCGCGGCCCGCGCAGACGACGAGATGGCCGCCCAATGGGCGGAGATGGTCGAGGACGGCAGCACCTTCGTGCCGTCGACGAAGGGCGGTGCGGAGCGCATCCTGAACCAGGAGGAGATCGACAGCCTCCTCGGCTTCAGCCTCACCGAGACAACGCTCAACGAGAATTCGGGCATCCGGGCGATCATCGACTCGGCGATGGTCTCCTATGAGCGCCTGCCGATGCTCGAGATCATCTTCGACCGGCTGGTGCGGTTGATGACGACGAGCCTGCGCAACTTCACCTCCGACAACGTCGAGGTCTCGCTCGACCGCATCACGTCGGTGCGCTTCGGCGACTACCTCAATTCGATTCCGCTGCCCGCGGTGCTCGCGGTGTTCAAGGCCGAGGAGTGGGACAATTACGGGCTGATTACCGTCGATTCGAGCCTGATCTATTCGATCATCGACGTCCTACTCGGCGGCCGGCGCGGCCAGACGGCGATCCGGATTGAAGGACGCCCTTACACCACGATCGAGACGAGCCTGGTCAAGCGCATGATCGAGGTGGTGCTCGCCGATGCCGAGCAGGCGTTCCGTCCGCTCTCGCCGGTCAGATTCAATATCGATCGCCTGGAGACCAATCCGCGCTTCGCCGCGATCTCGCGGCCCGCGAATGCCGCGATCCTGGTACGCCTGCGCATCGACATGGAAGACCGCGGCGGCATTATCGAGCTGCTGCTGCCTTACGCGACCATCGAGCCGATCCG
>PLJS01000253.1 GCA_003140315.1 Hyphomicrobiales bacterium | reverse complement strand
CAAATTTGCATGGCGTTTCTCCCTTACCCTGTCGTATTTCGTTACCATCGTGTGGCTGCGGTGCGCTCACAGCGGTGACACTCGGCCTCCTCCGGAGGGGCTGCCTCGCGTGCTTTGGCCCTCAGGACACCGTCTTGTAAGTAGCTGATTTATGACAGTGATAGCGCTTTCAAGCTAGCTAGCTGGTGACAGCGCGTCAAGGCATGCCGGAGCGCTAGGTTGGCCAAGAACACGTGTCAGATCCGGTCTGCTAGGCCAGCCTGCGCCTAGCCATTGGTCCGTTGACGCTTGGCCCTCCTCGGGGCGCGCACGGGTCCGGTCGACTCCCGAATGATAACGTTAGCTGCCAGCGCGATCTTTTCCGGACCGGTACCGCCGCGAATACGATCGAGCAAGAAGTCGGCGATCCGAACTCCGATCAAATCGGCTGGAATGTGAACGGTGCTGAGCGGTGGGTCCAACTGCGATACGATTTCGAGATCCGAGAAGCCCGCCACCGAAACATCGTCCGGTATCTGGATTCCGCGTAACCGACACTCGAAAAGGACGCCGATGGCCAAGGTGTCCGTCGTGCAACAGATGGCCGTCAGATCGGGGTGAGCGGCGAAAAGCGCTCTCGTGGCACTACGGCCCTCGGCGATCGTCTGCGCCACCTCGATGATACGGTCGGAACGTAGAGCAATGCCGCGTTCTTCGAGGCAATCAAGGATGCCTTTGAGGCGGGCCGCGATTCGGTCATTCAGGCTGGGTGGTGCGGTAATGATTCCGAAATCGCGATGCCCTAGGTCAATAAGATATCGCGTCAGATCGAAAGCGCCGCTCCGATTGTCGAAGCCGATACAGGGATGAGCATTCTGGCCGTCGAACTGATAAGTATTCACATAAGGTAGCTTCCGCGACTGCAGCAGCTCGTAGACCTCCGGCGCATGTCGGTGGCCGACCAACGCGATCCCATCAACGCCGCGCTCAATGAGGGCGCGGACCTGACGCGCCTCCTTGTCCTGATCGTAATCGTTGGCGGCGACCAAGAGCTGATACCCGAATTCTTCCAGTCGTTGCTGGAGCGCTCCAACACCCGTCGCGAAAATCCCGATTCCGAGCGTCGGCACGACATTTCCGATGGTCAACGAATTCCGGGACGCCAGCGCTCGCGCCGCGCCGTCGCGCACATAACCGAGTTCGTCCATCGACCGCATCACGCGATCTCGAATGGCCAGACTGACCGTCGCCGGATGGTTGAGCACGCGCGAAACCGATGCAGGCGAGACGCCTGCTCGCCGAGCCACATCGCTCAAAGTCGCCATGGACACACCATAACGATGAGGTTCCGAGATGGCCAGAAGTTCGGCTTCTGGCCCTTCTCCACCGTTTGCGACATGGCGCATGACGGCTGCCATTGACGGGAGACCGGACATATCGCGGACATCGCGAAACCGACGCGGTTGACTGAACTCTAACTTCTCGCGCTGTCTGTTTTGCTTGGAGAGACCCTCTCAATCGGCCGCCACTGCGGCGACCGTTTCTCTGAGCCACTGATGTCGCGCATCGCGGCTCACGCGCTGATGCCAACTGGCGATGATGTTGATGGACGGAATCTTCAATTCGGTTTCGAATATCCTCAGATCCCGGCGCCGCTTGCGTAGCAATCGCTCCGGGACGAAGGCGAGAAAATCTTCGCACTTCAGAAGCTCAAACAGGATCGGAAACGTCGGAACCGCGACGGCAACCCGTCGAGCCCGCCCTACCGCTGAAAGCGCCGTGTCGACCGGCCCCCATAAGCTGCGACCGGTCGGATGGACCAGAAGGTGATCGAATGTGCACAACTCGCTGAGCGAAATGCGCCGCGCCTTCAACGGGTGATCCTTGCGCGCAACGCAGATGTAACGGTCGCGGTAGAGCTGGCGGGACGGCAGATCTGGCTCGGCGACTTCTCGATTGCAGATATAAAGGTCGATTTCCCCCCGGGCCATGAGATCCGCGAGCGGTGATTCCTGTCGCGGCGCCACCAGCACCTTGAGCCGAGGTGCGCGTTGCCGCAGCGCCGCTATCAGCGGGGCGATGACCGCGTGCTGGAGGTAGTCGCTTGCGCAGAGCTTGATGGAGCCTTCAGCGCTCGCCGGATTGAACGCTTGCGCCGTCATGAGCCGCTGTGCTCCTGCGAGCAATTCTTTGATCGGACCCGCGAGCGCCTCGGAGCGAGGCGTTGGTATGATGCCGTGGGAGGTGCGGACGAACAGCTCGTCGGCAAATGCGCGCCGCAGCCGCTGGAGCATGCCGGACACAGTTGGCTGCGTGAGCGAGAGCCGGCCGGCGGCGCGCGTCACGCTGCGCTCGTCGAACAGTGCATCGAACACCGTAAGCAGGTTCAGATCGATGTTCTTGATATTGTTCATCGCGATATCACTTATCGATGAGTACGATTGGAGTAATATCACGAATTGAGCCACGCTCAAGGCATCGGTGGCCCGGACCACATCATTGCTGTGGCCCGCGCGGCGCACCGGCGCTGGCGCAAGGAGCCCTCGATGATCATCGCAATTCGTTTGCCACTTCGGAGGATCGCAGCTCTGCTCAACCTGGGCAAAGCTCAGGGTCCCGATGCACGCACGACCGCGAGGCTCAGAAGCGATTTTCTCAAGTTGTTTGCCGGTGCCGGCTTCTGAGCGATGGCGGCACCGTCGCTGACGCGGCGAAGGCGCACCGTGCTATGGCGGTCGATTGTCTCGGCTGCCCGGTGCATGGCGGGGGCGACCGAACCTTCGTCGTCACGCCGGGGCGCGGATTCTTCTGCTTCGCTGAAAAACAAGGCGGCGATCAGATCGCTTTAGTTTCCCATGTGAAGGAGATCCCTCCCAAGGAAGCCGCTTCATTCATCGCCGCGCATTCCGGGCACCCTCCCAGCACAGTTCCTTCCACTGTTCCCCCAGCCCACCCGGGCAGGACCGGGGCCGGAGCACGCACCGAACCGTTGCAGCCGCTGTCCCATCGTCCTTTCACCATCGGAACGCGCTCGACAAATGGGCAGTAGAGCGCGGGTGGCCGATTGCGGAACAGCTTTTCGAAACGCCTTTTGCCCTCGATCCATGTGGTACGAGCAAGCTTCAGGCACGTTGACCGTAGGGCGGAAGGTGACGAACTACTCAAGGCTCGTTGAACACCATGATGTGCCGTGGCTGCAGCATAAGAAAAAGGCCCGGAAGAATCCCGGGCCTTCGTCATTTCGGTTGGTGGTGGGCTTAGTAATCCATACCACCCATTCCGCCCATTCCACCGCCAGGCATAGCCGGAGCCCCACTGTCTTTCTTCGGCCTTTCGGCGACCATAGCTTCCGTGGTGATCAGAAGCCCAGCGATCGACGCTGCATTCTGCAGCGCCGCCCGCACAACCTTGGTCGGGTCGATGATGCCCTTGGTCACGAGATTGACGTACTCGCCGTTCTGGGCGTCGAAGCCGTACGAGTATTGATCCTTCTCAAGGATCTTGCCGACGATGATCGACCCGTCTTCTCCTGCATTGATGGCGATCTGGCGCGCTGGCCAGGAGAGCGCCTTGCGCACGATCTCGACGCCGGTTTTCTGGTCGTCGTTCTGCGTGCGTACCTTCTTCAGTACCTCGCCGGCGCGCAATAGGGCGACGCCGCCGCCTGGCAGGATGCCTTCCTCGACTGCAGCACGGGTCGCGTGCATCGCGTCNNCAGCCGCTCCTGCAGCTTCTCCTGGTCGTAGTCGGATGTGGTCTCCTCGATCTGCGCCTTGATCTGGGCGATACGCGCTTGGATATCGGGCTTCTTGCCGGCACCGTTGACGATCGTGGTGTTCTCTTTCTCGATCACCACTTTTTTGGCGCGCCCGAGCATGTTCACAGTAACCTTGTCGAGTTTGATGCCCAGATCCTCGCTGATCGCCTGAGCGCCGGTGAGGATCGCGATGTCTTCGAGCATCGCNNAAGCCCGGAGCCTTCACCGCCGCGACTTTCAGTCCACCGCGCAGCTTGTTGACGACAAGCGTTGCCAAGGCTTCGCCCTCAACGTCCTCGGCGATGATGACGAGCGGCTTCGAGGTCTGGACGACCGCTTCGAGTAGCGGAAGCAGTTCCTGCAGGCCGGACAGCTTCTTCTCGTAGATCAGGATATAGGGGTCTTCCATCTCAACGCGCATCTTGTCGGCGTTGGTGATGAAGTAGGGAGAAATGTACCCGCGATCGAATTGCATGCCTTCGACCACTTCGAGCTCAGTCTCCAAGGACTTCGCCTCTTCGACCGTGATCACGCCCTCATTGCCAACTTTCTTCATCGCATCAGCGAGGAATTTGCCGATCTCGGCATCGCCATTGGCGGAAATCGTGCCGACCTGGGCGATCTCTTCGTTGGAAGTGACTTTCTTCGAGTTCTTCTTCAGATCCTCGACCACCGCCGCGACCGCGAGGTCAATGCCGCGCTTGAGATCCATCGGGTTCATACCCGCAGCCACGGCCTTCGAGCCTTCCTTCACGATTGCCTGCGCCAGAACCGTTGCGGTTGTGGTGCCGTCACCGGCGAAGTCGGATGACTTCGAAGCAACCTCGCGCACCATCTGCGCGCCNNCCTTGGTGATGCGCGGCGCGCCGTACGACTTGTCTAGGACCACATTGCGCCCTTTGGGGCCGAGCGTCACGCGAACCGCATTAGCGAGTATGTCGACGCCGCGCAGCATCTTGTCACGCGCATCAACGCCGAATTTTACGTCTTTAGCACTCATTTTTGCTCTCCGTTATGTTTGATGCGACGGCCCTTAGGCAGCCTTTTTGCGGGCAACGGTCTGTTCGATCACGCCCATGATGTCGCTCTCTTTCATGATCAAATATTCGACCCCCTCGATCTTGACCTCCGTGCCCGACCATTTGCCGAACAGCACGCGGTCGCCAACCTTGAGGTCAATGGGGATGATTTTCCCGGCCTCATCGCGGCCGCCGGGACCGACGGAGATCACCTCTCCTTCAGAAGGTTTCTCTTTGGCGGTATCCGGAATGATGATTCCACCTGCGGTCTTACTGTCGGCGTCGATGCGCGTAACCACGACGCGGTCGTGAAGCGGCCGAAACTTCATAGCGATCCTCCGAAGTATCTGTTGCTGCTAAGTTTTTGATGAAAAGCAGAGGCTCATTACGACTCGGAAGATGACAGCCTCTGTTACTTCAATTGGTTTGTTTTTAGCACTCTTCAAGAGAGACTGCCAATTCACGATCAAGGCAATCGTCGCCATGCTGCTAATGCATTGAAAAGAAGAACAAATTGACCTTCTAGGTTTGTCCTGCGGAAAAGCGGACACACGACCCAGGCCTACCACCAAAAAATGTTGAAGTGGTCCGATCTGAACGTCACGTTCTCACCACTACAAATAACGCCACATTCCGCGATACGACCAAACATCAGAAGTGTGAGTATGTCTGTGAGTAGACCGGAATCGAACCATCGCCGAATGCCCATAAGACAGGGGTTTTTGAAACTTTGCGGTTCCGGCCAGGCACCAACAAAATCAATCAGTTACCGGCTCCTTACCGCGGATTCGCCGGCGCCGAGACATGCGCACCCCCTGTGCACATTCCGTCAGCCGTCTTCACAAAAGGTCAACCTTGGCGCCCGAGCCGTCGCCGATCCGGCGCGGCCGGGTGGCTCCCACATGACCACAACGGTTTGTTGAGGGAATTTCGCGACGATCCGACCTCCCTCACGCAAAAGGCGCGCCGTGGCACAAACCGACACCCTGATCCATCCGCGCACGTTTGCCGATGCGACGCGGCCGGCCGCGCGGCATCGCACCCTCCCGAAGGCGGATACCGATATCGCGCTCTCGGTCCACCACGACCTCACCGCAGCCGAGCCGGAATGGCGCGCCTTCGAGCAGGTCGCCGACTTGACGCCGTTCCAGACCTTCGACTGGCTGTCCTGCTGGCATCGCCACGTCGGCGAGCCGGCGGGCGTTCGGCCCGCGATCGTGATCGGCCGCTGTGGGGCTGAGATCAAGTTCCTGCTTCCGCTGGCGATTGATGCCGGCCGGCTGAGCCGCAAGCTGAGATTCCTCGGACAAGATCTGTCCGACTACAACGCGCCGCTGCTCGCGCGCGACTTTTCCGGCACGTTCGGCGCGGACCCATTCATCGCCCTGTGGCAACAAGTACGCGACCGCCTCCAGGCCGACGCGCGCATGCGCCATGACACGATCGATTTTGCAAAAATGCCCGAAACGGTCGGCGCGCAGGCGAACCCGTTTCTCAACCTCGATGTCACGCTGAATGCGAGCAACGCCTATCAAACGACGCTCGGCGCCGACTGGGAGACGTTCTACACCGCCAAGCGCTCCTCGGCGACGCGCCGGCGCGACCGCACCAAGCTCAAGCGTCTCTCCGAGCTCGGCGAAGTCGGCTTCGTCACGCCGGACAAAGACGAAACGCCGCACACGTTCGAAACCCTGATCCACCAGAAAGCCCGCTCCTTCGCCCGCATGGGCGTTGCGAACCTGTTCGCGCGTCCGGGGTATGCGGCGTTCTTTCGCGAGCTTGCGGCGAGCGATCGCCTGCGCCCCTTCGTGCACATCAGCCGTCTCGACGTCGGCACGACGCAGGCCGCGGTCAATCTCGGGCTGACGTTCCGCGACTGCTATTATCATATCCTCGCAAGCTACGACGACGGCGACATCTCGCGTTTCGGTCCGGGCTCCGCGCATCTGCGCGAGCTTCTGCATTACGCGATCGATCATCGGCTCGCGCGTTTCGACTTCACGATCGGCGACGAACCCTACAAGCGCGACTGGTGCGACGCCGAACAGAAGCTCTACGACCATTCGGCGGCCGCGACCTTGCGCGGCTGGCCGGTCGCACTCATTTCGACCGCGCGGGGGCGTCTGAAGCGCAGCATCAAGCAGAGCGCGCCGGTCTGGGACGCGGTTCTGCGCATGCGTGCGGCGCTTTCGCCGCTGTTGCGCAAGCGCGCCGAATAGCGCGATCATCGCGGGCGCATTCACCGCCGAAGCGGCACGCCCCGATGCTCCTCTTCGATCCGGACGAACCGAGCACCTTGCGGCCTTGGCTCCTCGGCCATGTCTGCCCGTTCTGGCTCGCGCGCATCCACGATCCGGCCGGCGGCTTCTTCGAGCAACTCGACGCCGCCGGCGAGGGCGTGCGCGAGGCGCGGCGCACGAGCCTGGTGCAGGCCCGCCTCATCTATGTGTTCAGCCACGCCTATGTGCTCAGCGGCGACGATGCGTTCCGGCGCGCCGCGGAGCACGGGCTCGCATTCCTGCTGCGCGCGTTTCGCGCCGCGGATGGCGGCTGGATGCGCATGGTGGCGGTCGACGGCACCGTGATCGACGAGACGCGCGACGCCTATGACCACGCTTTCGTGCTGTTCGCGCTGGCGTGGTTCTATAACGCGACCGGCGACGCGAGCGCGATCCAGCTTGCCGACGCGACCTGGAACGTCATGCAGCGCCATCTCGCCGACCGCCGCTATGGCGGCTTCCAGGAGCAATACGCGCCCGACCAGATGGACCTGAAGCTGCCGCGCCGGCAGAACCCGCACATGCACCTGCTCGAAGCCCTGCTCGCGCTGCATACGGTGACCGGCGAGAAGAGCTGGCTGCGACGCGCCGCAGGGCTCGTCGATCTGTTCAAGGCGCGCTTCGTCGATTCCGAAACCGGCGCATTGATCGAGTTCTTCGGGCCCGACTGGACGCCGGCGCCGGGGGTCGAGGGACGCTTGCGCGAGCCCGGCCATCAGTTCGAGTGGGTCTGGCTGCTGTTCGAGTTTCACCGGGCAACCGACGACGACAGCGTCATCCCGTATGCCGAGCGCCTGTTCGCGTTCGGATCGCGCTACGGCGTCGAGCGCAGCGGCACAACGCCGGGCGCGCTCTACGATATGGTCGACGCGAGCGGCGCACTCATCGCCGGAACGAAACTGCTCTGGCCGCAGACGGAATTCATCAAGGCCTGCGTGGCGCGCGCCGAATGGCTGGACGATGCGGCCGCCCGGCCGGCCATCCGTTCGAAGCTTGCGCTGATCGGGACACACTTCATGCGGCCCGACGGCGCGAGCTGGCATAACCATCTCGACGGCGAGGGCAGGCCGCTCGTCAACGTCACGCCGGCGCGCGTGCTCTATCATCTGTTTCTCGCCGCCGCCGAAGTGGACCGGCTGCTGGCGAAGACTACGGATGCTGCGCGAGCTGCTCTATCGTGACGATCACGAATTCCGCCGGCTTGACCGCCGCAAATCCGACGACGATGTTCATCTTGCCGTTCTCGATATCGGCTGGCGTCGTGGTCGTGGCGTCGCATTTCACGAAGTACGCGTCGTTCGGCTTGTCGCCTTGCAGCGCGCCCTGATGAAACAGTTGCTCGAGAAATGCCGTGACGCTGGCGGTGAGCTGTGTCCAGGTCGGCTCGGCGTTCGGCTCAAGCACCGCCCACGCGGTGCCGCGGTTCACGCTTTCCTCGATGTAGAGCGTCAGCCGCCGGACCGGCACGTACTTCCAGTCCGAATTTTCGCCGTCGCTGCCGGCAAGCGTGCGCGCACCCCAGACGACGGTGCCGTAGGTCGGCATCGTGCGCAGGCAGTTGACCCCCAGCGCATTGAGACTTCCGTTCACGGCGTCGGTGATATCGGCCGCCGCGCCGTCGATCGACAGCCCGGTCGCGCCCATCAGCGACGCGGAGGTACCGGCTGGCGCCTGCCACACGCCACGCTGCGCGTCGCTGCGGCTCATGATGCCCACCACGAACCCACACGGCGCGAACGCGGCGGGTTGATCGCTGTTAAGCGGATCCGGCGCCAGCACGCGCGGGAAATAGAGCGCCGCATTGGCGCGCGCGGGCATCGCGAATGCCCCAATCTGCGATTGCGCAGTAGCGGCCGTCCACGCCGCGGGCGCGTCGACGATCAGGAAGGCGCGCCGCTTCTCGCAATATTGCGCGGCGGGCGTCCAATCCAGCGTGACGTCGAGATCGCTCGCAGGCGCATATGGCGGAATGCACAGCAGGTTGAACAGATCGGCTCCGTCGAGCGCGTAAAGCTCCGTTTTCGCGTCGAGGTTGGCACTGTCCGTCACCTCGGCGGTACCGACGGCCGCGCCGTCGGCTCCCGAGCCGTCTTGCGCGCCGACGTTGCCCTGCGCGGCCGGCGCGATCGCGCGCAAGGCGCTGTCGACACGCAGGAGCCGGGAGCCCTGCTCCAGCACTTTCGTCACATAGCGATCGCTCGCCGGATCGACCGATACGTCGTGGAACTGCTCGGTCTGATCGCTGCCGCCCCGCCCGAATGCATCGCGCTTGGTTGCGGTGGCGTCGATGATCGTCAGATCGAACACCTGCGGGTCCGGCTGCGCCGCCGGATGCGAGATCGAGATCGCGAGATTCATGCCCCAACTGCCGGGGTTCGCGGCCCGAAACGTTTCGCCGGTCGCAAGCGTGATCGTCGCCGCCTTGGCGGCCGTTGCGCCCGCGCGGGTCGCAACGCGCACGACGATCGCNNGTCGGCATAGCTTGCCAGCAAAACCGGCAGATCGACCGGACCGCGCCAAGCACGTCCGACAAAAGCGGTGATCGACGTGGCGACGCCGGGTATCTGCGGCGTCGGCTCGGCCTCCTTGATAAAAACCCCAGGCGCGGACGCGGTCACGATCTTCGCCTCGCTGCAACTTGCAGGCGATCGAACCGCAAAGGGTCGCGCCTGTCAAAGCCCCGCCAGCGCCTTCCGGTAATAGCTCAGATCGATGTACTTCTCCGGCGCGGCTGGCGTGCCGCCCTCGAACTGGGCGCGCAGCTTGAGCACGTTCTTCACGCCCTCCATGTCGAGGGCGCCGTCCTTCTGGAAGCCGCTGACGGTTGCATCGTAGGCCTGCGCCGCAATATCTTCGGGCAACTTCAGCCGCTCGACCAGCAGCGCGACCGCCTCGGTCCTGTTCTTTGCATCGAGCATCCAGCGCAGCCCTTCGATGTAGGCCTGCACATATTTGACGACGGTGTCGCCGTTCGCCGCGCCCCAGGCTCGCAGCACGAAGGCGCTCGAGCCCTGGTATGCGCCAAGCGCCGATGCGGTGGTGCCGATGACCTTGAGCCCGGCCTTCTCGGCGCGGATAGAGAATGGCGGGTTCATGATCGCGGCCGCGTAGGTCTTGTCCTTGGTCAAGGCTTCGAGCCGCTGGCCGGTCCCGCCGACCGGCTTCACCTCATAGTCGCCCTTGTTGAGGCCCTTCTGCCGCAGCATCTCGTAAAGCTGGAACGCATAGGCGGTGTCCACAGCATCGACCGCGACGGTCTTGCCCTTGATGTCGGCGAGCGACTTGATGTCGGGCTGCACGATCAGCCGATTGAAGCTGTCGTCGCCGCCGAGCACGACGGCGATGTCGATGTTGGCCTTGTCTTTCAGCGCAAACGCGTTGTCGACCGCCGAATGGGCGATCTGGTAGCGACCCTCGGCCAGACCGTTGCGCAACTCGTCGGAGTTCGGCGTGAACTTCAGATCCACCGCGAGGCCGCGCTTGGCGAAAAAGCCCTTCGCCTGCGCGGCAAACATCGGCAGGTTCTGAACGCCGGGAAACACGATGACGGCGAGCTTGGTATCCTCGGCGCGCGCGGGGCCGAGCATTGCGGCGCAGGCAAGACCCGCGAGCAGCAGCCTGCGTGTGGTGGCGGCCATCGTCTTCTCCCGGTCTTTGTCTTTTGAGTGCCGTCACACGTTCGGCCGCCCGAACGCGGCCTCCATCTCGCGCCGCACCTTCACGGCGACATCATTCGGGTCGTATTCGACGTCGGCCCATTTGAGCGCCGCGCCGGTCGCGATGTCGCGCTTGAGCTTGACGTTATGCGCTAGGCCGAGCGGCAGCAGGCCATCGTCGAGCGAGCGGCCCGCCGGCGTCTGCTTGCCCCACACGCAATAGCCGCCCTCGCCGTCGAGTATCTCGCCGGCCTTCATATCCTTCTTGGCGGTCGCCACCACGTCGGAGCGAAAGCCGTTCGGCGCACCGGTCGCCTCCTTGCGCAGCGCCGCCGAGGCAACCGAGATACCGAGCTCCAGCCCGATCATGTGGATCGGCCGATACAGCGCCGCATAGCGGCCGGTCGTGTCTGGCAGCATCGCGTATTCGCCAAAACAGCGCCGCGCATATTCGGTCTCGCCCTCGAACACCACGTAGGTCCCGAGCGCCAGATGATGCGGCACGTCGCGCCCGTCGCGATAGACCGACGACGTGACCTCGGTGACGCCCTCCTTCTCCAGCGTGCCGCCCTCAGCTCTAGGCTTGCACACGTCGGAGAGTTCGAATCGCGTCGCCGGTGGAAAACCCAGGCCCTCGCTCTGCGGCACGAGGCCGGTCGCGTTGCACACCGCGGTCATCTCGATGCCTGACTTGGTGCCGTCGACGAAGGAGTTGAACATTTTCGGATTGATCGAGTCGCGGTCCTTGATCTTCAGGTACTTGTCGAGAATGTCCCACACATTGCCTGGATTGGACTGGTGGTAATGCGGCTCGTAGCGGGTGCCTTTGCCGGCCGCGATCACCTTGAAGCCGCAGGCGCGCGCCCAGTCGACGTGTTCGCAGATCAACGCCGGCTGGTCGCCCCAGGCGAGGCTGTAGACGACGCCCGCCTGCTTCGCCTTGCGCGCCAGCAGCGGCCCGGCCAACGCGTCGGCCTCGACGTTCACCATCACGATGTGCTTGCCGTGCGCGATCGCATCAAGCGCGTGCACGATCCCGGCCTGCGGCACGCCGGTCGCCTCCACGATGACCTCGATGTCCGGGCACGCGACCAGCGCGGATGCGTCATCGGTGACGATTGTCGTGCCACGCTTGAGCGCATCGCCGAGCGAACCTGACGCGTATTGCTCCGCCGGCCAGCCCGCGCTCTTGAGCTGGCTTTGCGCGCGCGCAACGTTGAGGTCGGCGACGCCGACGATATGCAGGCCTTGCGTGAGGCGCGCCTGGCTCAGAAACATCGTGCCGAACTTTCCGGCGCCGATCAGGCCGACGGTCACGGGCCGGCCCGCGGCTTTGCGTTCGAGCAGCAAGGCGTGGAGATTCAAAGGACGTGTCCTCCGCAACTTATCTTTCGTGTTGCGGGGATGACATCACAGATCGGCGCGCCGGAACAATGCCCTATTGGCAGATCGCGCGTGAGACGAAGGATTCCTGTTTGCACTCGGCCTCGGTCGGCTGTCGTCCTTCCAGCCACACCTGCGCGGGACATTTGTGCGAGGACGTGATGTCGAGCGAACGGCCGCGCGCAAAGCCCTTGGTCTTGCACAACGCAAGGCTCGCGACCTCGCAGTCCGGCGCGCCGTTCGGCGCGACCGCGCAGCGCTCGAAGCCGCTCACAACGTTGGTCCCCGGCAGCCGCGCGATCGTGCCGGCGGCGTCGCCCATGCCGCGCGCAATGTCTCCCGCCGCCGTGGTGGTGACACCGAGCGTTGCTCCGGCATCCTTCACGCCTGCGCCGACGCTCGAGATCGACTGATCGATCAGTCGGCCGATCGCCGAGATGACTTCGGGCGGCGTCGGCAGGGTGGTCGACGGCGTCGCGGTGGGCGCGGCCTGCGGTAACGGCTGCGGCTGCGGCTGCGCGGGCGTATTCGGCGCCGGAGGAACCGGCGGCTGTTGCGCGGCCGAGATCGAGACGAACGCCGCCAGCACGAGGCCGGCGCCGAACGCGCCAAGGCCGCGCCGCGGCGCGCGGTCCAGACGGAACATCATGTGAAGCTTGGTGCGGGCAATCATGGTCAGGCCACAACTATAGCATTCGTGCGTGCGCGCAGGACGTGGCGGAAATGAGGACAGCGGATTTACACGATGCCGTAGACAATGACGAAACCGACAACGATTACGCCGGCTCCGATCGCAGTCCAAAGCCCAAGCCGCTTCTCGATGATCTCGCGCGCCTGCGCGCCGTAGCGATGCAGCAGGAAAGCCAGCACGAAAAACCGCGCACCCCGCGTGATCACCGACAGCACGACGAACCAGAGGAAGTTGTAGCCCACGAAACCCGACGAGATGGTCACGAGCTTGTAAGGGATCGGGGTCAACCCCTTCAGCAGAATGATCCAGGCGCCGTACTGCCGATAGGTTTCGCGAAACAGCTCGACCTTGTCGCCATAGCCATAAAGGTGGATCAGCCACTGGCCGACCGAGTCATAGAGCAACGCGCCGATCATATAGCCGATGATGCCGCCCAAGACGGACGTCCATGTGCACAGGAACGCGAAGCGATAGGCCTTGTCCGGCCGCGCGAGCGATATCGGAATCAGCATAATGTCGGGCGGCAGCGGGAATATCGAGCTTTCGGCAAACGAGACCACGCCCATGATCCAGGCGGCGTATGGCTTGTCGGCGGCGGCGATGCACCAGTCGTAAAGGCGTCGAAGCATGGGGCGCCTGATTAGCCGCGGGGTGCGCGATTGTCCATTGCGCCGTGACGGCACGCGCAGGCAGACATGATGTCGCGGGGTGCTAGCGGCGCTTGCGCAGGCGGCGCGGCTCGAGCGCGACGACCTTGCGCCGCGCATCGAGGTCGGAAGGCTCCTTGAGCAGCTTCTCGGCGATGCCGAACAGCCGCTCGCGCCGGTCCATTTCCTTCCAGACGTCCTTCGGGTTCACGCCCGCCGAGACCCAGAGCACGACCAGATTGTAGATGAGGTCGGCGCTTTCCTTGACGACCGCGTCGCGGCTGCCGTGCATCGCGTCGATCACGACCTCGACCGCCTCTTCGGCGAGCTTCTTCGCCATTTTGGCGCGGCCCGAGCGCAACAGCCGTGCGGTGCGTGAGCGCGCCGGATCGGCATGCCGGGCCGCGAGCACGGCCTGATAGAGGCGATCGAGCGAATCACTCATGCACGGGACAATAGCTCAATCGTGACTACGAGTTGTTAACAACAATATCCGCACCGCAACATCTGGTTAATGTCGCCGTCGCGCCGCGCTACTCCCCTTCCGCCAGCAGGCTCGCATTGCCGCCCGCGGCCGCCGTGTTGACCGTGACGGTCTGCTCGGTGGCGAAGCGGCGCAGATAGTTCGGCCCGCCCGCTTTCGGGCCGGTGCCGGAGAGGCCCGTGCCGCCGAACGGCTGCGTGCCGACCACCGCGCCGATCATGTTGCGGTTGACGTAGACGTTGCCGTTGCCGAGCCGCGCGACGATGCGCTCGGCGGTCGCGTCGATGCGCGAATGAATGCCCAGCGTCAGCCCGTAGCCGCTGGCGACGATGTCATCGAGCAGCCGATCGAGCTGATCGGAGCGCCAGCGAACAACATGCAGAACCGGGCCGAACACTTCGACCTTGAGGTCGAGCGCGCGGTCGAGCACGATGATCGTCGGCGCCACGTAGGTGCCGCTCGGCAGCACGGCGCCATTACGGAAGATGACGCGGTCCGCGTGATCCGCGATCCAGCGATCGAGCTTGCCCTTCGCCTCCGCGTCGATCACCGGACCCACATGGGTCGCGATCTCGCGCGGATCGCCGACCACAAGCTCGCGCGCCGCGCCCTCGATCATCGCGATGATGCGATCGGCCACATCCTCCTGCACGCACAGGAGCCGCAGCGCCGAGCAGCGCTGCCCCGCCGAGCGGAACGCGGACGCGATCACGTCGTCGGTGACTTGTTCGGGCAACGCGGTCGCGTCGACGATCATCGCGTTGATGCCGCCGGTCTCCGCGATCAGCGGCACGATCGGTCCATCTTTCGCGGCGAGCGCGCGATTGATCAACCACGCAACCTCGGTCGATCCCGTGAAGGCGACGCCGGCAACGCGCGGATCGGCGACAAACCTGGCGCCGACCTTGCCGTCGCCGATCGCGAGATGCAGCGCGTCGCGCGCGATCCCCGCCGCGTGCATCAGGGCTATCGCCATCACGGCGATGCGGGGCGTCTGCTCGGCGGGCTTGGCGATCACGCAATTGCCTGCGGCGAGCGCGGCCGCGATCTGGCCGGTGAAGATGGCGAGCGGGAAATTCCACGGGCTGATGCAGATGAACACGCCGCGCCCGCGGTGATGTAGCATGTTGGTCTCGCCGGTCGGGCACGGCATCGCCTCAGGCACCAGCGTCAACCTCGCCTGGCTCGCATAATAGCGGCAGAAATCGGCCGCCTCGCGCACCTCGGCGAGCGCATCGTCGAGCGTCTTGCCGCCCTCGACCTGCAACAGCGCGATCAGCGCGTCGCGGTTTTGCTCGTAGAGATCGGCCACGCGGTCGAGCGCTGCCGCGCGCTCTTCGACAGGCCTTGCGCTCCACCACGGGAAGCCGTTCACGACCAGGCGAAATGCCTCCGCGATCACTGCGTCATTGGCGTCAGGCGGCGCAACGTCCGTCGGCATCGCCTTCGCGACACCCGCCAACAGCGCCGCCAGGGCAGCGCGGTCGCCGAACTCGACACCGGCGGAATTCTTGCGCGCCGTACCATAGAGATCGCGCGGCAGCGGGATACGCGGATGCCGGGCGTGGCTTGTATCCGCGATCCTCGCCTGCGGACGCTTCAGAATTTCGGCGACGGGCACCGACGGATCGGCCGCGACCGACACGAAAGACGAGTTCGCGCCGTTTTCCAGCAATCGCCGCACGAGATAGGCGAGCAGGTCGCGATGCCCGCCGACCGGCGCATAGACGCGGCATGCCACGCCCGGCTCGTCCGCGATCAGCGCCTCATAGAGTGCCTCACCCATGCCGTGCAGGCGCTGGAATTCATAGCCCGCAACGCCGCCGGCCTCCTCTATCACGCTCGCGACGGTGAGCGCATTGTGGGTCGCGAACTGCGGATACAGCACGGGCCGTGCGGCCAGCAGTTGCCGCGCGCAGGCCATGTAGTTCAGGTCGGTCATCGCCTTGCGGGTAAACACCGGATAGTCCGCAAGCCCGCGCTCCTGTGCGCGCTTCACTTCGGTGTCCCAGTAGGCACCTTTGACGAGCCGCACCATCATGCGACGGCCAAGTCCCTTGGCCGTCGCCAGCACCCAGTCGATCACGGCGCCCGCTCTCTTTTGATAGGCCTGCACCGCGAGCCCGAACCCGTCCCAGCCCTTGAGCGAGGAATCGGCGAGCACCGCCGCGATCACGTCGAGGGAAAGCTCCAGCCGGTCGGCCTCCTCGGCATCGACCGTGAAATTGAGGTCGTGCGCCTTGGCATGCCGGGCGAGTTCGAGGACGCGCGGCGTCAGCTCTCGCAACACGCGCTCGCGCGAGATCGCCTCGTAGCGCGGATGCAGCGCCGAGAGCTTCACCGAAATGCCCGGCCGGTCCGGCAGCGCGGCGTTGCCGGCCGCCGCGCCGATCGCCGCGATCGCCGCCGCATAGCTCGCGGAGTAATGTTCGGCGTCGGCCGCCGTGCGCGCACCCTCGCCGAGCATGTCATAGGAATAGCGGAACGCACGTTCGCGCCCCGCGCGCCCAAGCGCCTCCTCGATGCGCTGGCCGAGGACGAAATGCGAGCCGAGCAGCCGCATCGCCTGTCGCGTCGCGGTGCGCAGCGCCGGCAGGCCGAGGCGCCGTCCAAGGCTGTCGAGGATGGTCTCCGGCGTCTCGCCCGGACGGATGATCCGCGCAGACAGACCGAGCGCCCACGCCGAGGCCGAGACCAAGAGCGCGTTCGACTTCACCTCGTGGTGCGTCCAATCGCCGGCCGCGAGCTTGTCCTCGATCAGCCGGTCGGCGGTCGCGGCGTCCGGAACGCGCAACAGCGCCTCGGCGAGCACCATCAGGGCGAGACCCTCGCGTGTGGAGAGCGAATATTCGCGCAGGAAATCCTCGATGCCGCCGAGCCCGCCGCTTTCCGCCCGGATGGCCTCGACCAAGCGCGTGGCCCGCGCGTCGATGCGGCGGTCGCCGGGCGCATCGCGCGGCGCGTCGTCGAGCAGGCGCGCGGCGAGCGCCTCATCCGGCGGCGCATAGGTCGCCACGAAAGATGAAACTAGTTCCACGCGCCGATCCGGCTGCTGCGCTGTGTTGGACGTCATGGCCGGCCTCCGCTGCCGACGACTCGACTGCCGATCTTATCTCAGCGCGCTCGCGCCGGCTTTGCCGCAAAGCCGCCAGATGCGGCACGCTGCCGCGCGCTTGGGCAGCCGTTCACCGTGCAGATGGTCCGTGCTTGCACTTTCTAACGGCATGTTCTTTGCTAACACGAGCGTTGGAAATGCAGCGAAATCATTCGCCACGGCGGCCCCGCGGGTGCGGGCAGGCGGCGTAGCTTTGGCGTGTCTAAAGAACGTGTCTTTAGAGAAAGGACAGCACCCATGAATACCCTCGTCCGGCTGCGTCGGGCCGCAATAGCGCTCGCCGCCATCTCGGTGCTTACGGCCGGTGCCGCGAACGCGCAGACTCCCATCAAGTTCAGTCTCGATTGGAAGTTCGAGGGTCCTTCCGCGCCGTTCACGGTCGCGATCGACAAGGGCTACTTCAAGGCCGAAGGCCTCGACGTGACCATCGATACCGCGGGCGGCTCGCTCGAGCCGATCAATCGCGTGGCGTCCGGGACGTACGACATGGGCATCGGCGACATCAACTCGCTGATCAAGTTCCGCGACCAGAACCCGAGCGCGCCGATCAAGGCCGTGTTCATGTTCTACAACAAGCCGGCGTTCTCGATCGTCGGCCGCAAGAGCCGCGGCGTCGTGACGCCGAAGGATCTCGAAGGCAAGAAGCTCGGCGCACCGCCGCCCGACGGCGCCTATGCGCAGTGGCCGATCTTCGTGCAGGCAAACGATATCGACGCCTCCAAGGTGACGATCGTCAGCGTCGGATTCCCGGTGCGCGAGCCGATGCTCGCCTCGGGCGAGGTCGACGCGATCACCGGCTTCTCGTTTTCCTCCTACATCAACCTGAAGGACCGCGGCGTCCCGGCGAACGACATCACCGTGCTGCTGATGGCCGATTACGGCGTCAATCTTTACGGCAACACCGTCATGGTGAACCCGAAGTTCGCCGCCGAGCACCCGGAGGCCGTCAAAGGCTTCCTGCGCGCGCTGCTCAAGGGCATGCGCGAGACTCTGAAGAACCCGGCGGCGTCGATCGAGTCCGTGCTCAAACGCAACGACGTCGCCAAGAAGGATATCGAGCTCGAGCGCCTGCAGATGGCGATCAAGGACAACATCCTGACCCCCGAGGTGAAGGCAAACGGCTTCGGCAGCGTCGATCCGGCGCGGCTCGACAAGTCGATCGACCAGATCGCGCTGACCTACACGTTCAAGAACGCCAAGCCGAAGGCGGCGGAGATCTTCGATCCCTCGTTCCTGCCGTCCGACGCCGACCGCAAGACCAACTGACGCGCCTAGCGGCCCGTGACCGGTTTCGTCGCCCTCGATGACGTAAGCCACGTCTACGGCGGAACCGGCGGCACGCTCGCGGTCGAAGGCCTGTCGCTGCATGTGAACCGTGGCGAATTCGCCGCGGTCGTCGGCCCTTCCGGCTGCGGCAAGTCCACGCTGATGAAGCTTGCGACCGGCCTGCAATTCCCCTTCAGGGGAACCGTGCAGGTCGCGGGCGAGCGCGTGACGAAGCCGGTCAAGATCGCCGGCATGGCGTTCCAGGCGCCGACGCTGCTGCCCTGGCGCAACACGCTGGAAAACCTGCTGCTCCCGCTCGAGATCGTCGAGCCGCATCGGAGCCGGCTCTCCGCCCACAAGGCCGAATACGTCGCGCGCGCGAAGAACCTGCTCACCTCGGTCGGCTTGCGCGATCAGGGCGACAAATTTCCGTGGGAGCTTTCGGGCGGCATGCAGCAGCGCACCTCGCTCTGCCGCGCGCTGATCCACGAGCCCGACCTGCTCATGCTCGATGAGCCGTTCGGCGCGCTCGATGCGTTCACGCGCGAGGAGCTCTGGGGCGTCATCCGCGACCTGCATGCAGCGCGCAAGATCACCGTCGTGCTCGTCACCCACGACCTGCGCGAGGCGGTGTTCCTCGCCGACAGGATATTTGTCATGTCCGCGCGGCCCGGCCGCGTACTCACCGAACGCGTCGTCGACATTCCCCGCCCACGCGACCTCGAAGTGACGTTCACGCCGGCCTTCACGGCGATCGTGCAGGAGCTGCGCGAGCACATCGTGCGGGCGCGGCAATGAGCAAGACGCCGCTGGCCATCCGCCTTGCGCCCTGGATCGCCACGATCGCGCTGATCGCCGTGTGGGAACTGGCGGTCGACCTGTTCAAGATCCCGCAATTCTTTCTTCCCTCGCCCTGGGCGGTCGGCAAGGCGATCGTCGAGTACTGGCCGGCGCTCTATCGCAACTCGCTGTTCACGCTCTCCACCACGCTGGTCGGCTTTGCGCTTGCGGTCGGCTTCGGACTGCTGCTCGGCCTCGCGGTCGGCTGGTCGCGCGCGATCAATGCCGGCATCTATCCGCTGATGATCGGCTTCAATGCCATCCCCAAGGTGGCGGTGGTGCCGATCCTGGTGCTATGGTTCGGCATCGGCTTCGTGCCCGCGGTGCTGACCGCGTTCCTGATCTCGTTCTTCCCGATCGTCGTGAACGTCGCGACCGGCCTCGCCACTATCGAGCCGGAGCTCGAAGACGTGCTCAAGGCGCTCGGCGCTTCAAAGTTGGACATCATGCGCAAGGTGGGGATACCGCGCGCGCTGCCCTATTTCTTCGGCTCGCTCAAGGTCGCGATCACGCTCGCCTTCGTCGGCTCGGTGATCTCCGAGAGCGTTGCCTCGAATACCGGCATCGGCAACTTGATGCTGCAGGCGCAGGCGCAGTTCCAGGTGCCGCTCATCTTCGCCGGCCTGGTCGCGCTCGCGGTCGAAGGCATCGTGATGTATGCGCTGATGGCGATGCTGGAAGCGCGCATGACCGGCTGGGCGCAGCGCTCGGGCTTTGCCCAAGGCTAAGCCGGCACAATCGGCTTGCGCAGGCTCAGGATCGCCCGTTCGTGCCCGCGGCTAGATCGGCGGCGCGATAGGCCGGCGGGACAACGTTCTTGGCGCGCGCCTTCGAGGCTCCGGGCTTCTGGCCGGCGACAGCCGCAGCGATCATGTCGGCGAGTTCTTCGAGCGCCGAGCTTTCCATGCCGTCGCGCAAGTAGACGCCGCCATGCACATCGGCGACCCGCGGCAGCCGTGGCGGCGCGCTGTCGAACACCTTCAGGGTGGTTGCGCGCAGCGCCCGCTTCGCCCAGCAGGCGACACCCAGGCCTGCAGCGGCCGCCTCCACCAGGCCGGCGAAACTCCCGCCGATATAGGTGATCTCGTAGCGCTGCCCGGCCTGTTCGAGCGCCGCCACGCTGAGCCGGCGCGACAGGCTGGTCTCGCCCAGCACGGCGAGCGGCACCGGCCCGTCCGTCTCGAATACCGCCGACGAGGCAGCGCCCCACGCATTCTGCTCCATCCAGGACCGGCACGCATTCGCCGGCCTTGCCACGTCCGACGCCACAACGAGATCGAACTCGCCGCGACGCAGATCGCGCAGCAGCGACTCGGACGTATCGGCACTGACTTGCATCTGAAAGTCGGGGTAGCTGTCACGGTATTCCGCGAGCGCCCTCAGGACGACACCTTCGAAATAGTCGACCGGGACGCCAATGCGCAGGCGCTCGACCGCTTTGCTGCGCGTCGTGACCTCGAGCAGCTGGTCGTTGATCGACAGCAGCCTGCGGCCGTAATTGACCACGACCTCTCCTTTGGCCGTCAGCGTCACCCCGGGAGCGCTCCGGTCAAACAATTCTCCCCCGAGCAGAACCTGCAACCGCTTAATCTGCGCGCTGACCGCCGGCTGGGTCACGCCGAGGGACTGCGCGGCACGCGTGAAGCTGCGAAGATCCGCGACCGCAATAAGCGTCCGCAGCAACTCGGTGGGAATGTTGGTCATCGCGCCCCTTAAGCCCATTTCCCAGCGGAAGAATGTTAATTGAGCGCTACATTATCAAGACTTCGCCAGCAATAAGGATTCACCCTCTCTTTACGCCGTTCGCGGCAGGGCGGGCATGAGGTTGACGCAAGCGTCAATTGCGACCGCGGCTCGACTGAACCGCTGACCGGATCAAGGCGTTGCGACGGCAGGCCTTTGCGTTAGAGTGGCGCCCCGCAACCCATTCCGCCGCGATGAATTTCGTCAAACTCTACAGCCGCGTGCTCGGCCTGCTCGGATCCGAGGCGCGTCTCGGCTGGCTGCTCGCATTGGCCAACGTCGCCCTCGCGGCGGCGCAGTTCGCCGAGCCTGTGCTGTTCGGTCGCATCATCGACGCGCTCGTGCGCGCGCAGGCCGCCGCGACGAGCCCGAGCTTTGCCGAACTGACGCCGCTCCTCGGCGCGTGGATCGGCTTCGGCCTGTTCACGATCGCCTGCAGCGTGCTCGTCGCTTTGCACGCCGACCGTCTCGCCCATCGCCGCCGCCAGGCGGTGCTCGCGAGCTATTTCGAGCATGTCCTGCAATTGCCGCTCTCCTTCCACGGCAGCACCCATTCGGGCCGGCTGATGAAGGTGATGCTCTCCGGCGTGGATGCGCTGTGGGGCCTGTGGCTGTCGTTCTTCCGCGAGCATTGCGCGGCCTTCGTGGCGCTGTTCGTGCTCCTGCCGTTATCGCTGTTCGTCAACTGGCGGCTCGCCTCGCTGCTGGTAATCCTGTGCGTGGTCTTCACCGCGCTGACCGCGCTGGTGATCCGCAAGACCGAAAAGCTGCAGAGCCAGGTCGAGAGCCACTACACCGCGCTCGCCGAGCGCGCCTCCGACGCGCTGAGCAATATCGCTTTGGTGCAGGGCTTCGCGCGCATCGAGGCGGAAGTTCTCAGCTTGCGCGGTGTGGTCGACCGCCTGCTCGCCGTGCAGATGCCGGTGCTCTCCTGGTGGGCGATCATCGCGGTGCTGACCCGCTCCGCCACCACGCTCACGATGCTGTCGATCTTCGTGCTCGGCATCTATCTCAACACCCAAGGGTCGGCGACCATCGGCCAGATCGTCACCTTCATGAACTTCGCCGCCCTCCTGATCGTCCGGCTCGAACAGGTGGTCGGCTTCTCCAACCGCGTGCTGATGGACGCGCCGCGCCTGCGCGAATTCTTCGAGGTGCTCGATACGGTGCCGGCGGTGCGCGACCGTCCCGACGCGATCGATCCCCGCCGCCTGCGCGGCCTGATCGAATTTTCCGATGTGTCGTTCTCCTATGACGGCAAGCGGCCGGCCGTCGTCGAGCTCACCTTCACGGCACTGCCGGGCGAGACCATCGCGCTGGTTGGCTCGACCGGGGCCGGTAAATCGACCGCACTCGCGCTGCTGCATCGCGCCTTCGACCCGCAGTCCGGCGCAATCAAGATCGATGGCATGGACATCCGCGCGATGAAGCTCGCGGCGCTGCGCCACAATATCGGCGTCGTCTATCAGGAAGCGCTCTTGTTCAACCGCTCGATCGCCGAGAACCTGCGCGTCGGCAATCCGGACGCGACCGACGCGCAGTTGCGCGAAGCCGCGGCGCGCGCGCAGGCGACCGAGATGATCGAGCGTCACCCCGAAGGCCTCGATGGCCTCGTCGGCGAGCGCGGCCGGTCGCTCTCCGGCGGCGAACGTCAGCGCCTGTCGATCGCGCGCGCGCTGTTGAAGGATCCGCCGATCCTGATCCTCGACGAGGCGACCAGCGCGCTCGACGCGACCACCGAGCGCAAGGTGCAGGCCGCCCTCGACGAGGTGATGAAGGGCCGCACCACCTTCGTGATCGCGCACCGGCTCGCGACCGTGCGCAACGCGACCCGAATCCTGGTGTTCGACCAGGCCCGCATCATCGAAAGCGGTTCGTTCGACGAACTGGTCGCCCGCAACGGCCGCTTCGCCGAGCTGGCGCGGGCGCAATTCCTGGTGGTGCCGGAAGAGCCGCCGGCGATCGATGCGCCCAAACCTGCCGCCTCGTAGTCGCTTTCGGCGACGCTTTCGCGTTCAGCCCCCGGGTTTACGCAGCAGGACCCGGAAATTGGCGATCAGCAGCTCGTCCTCGGGCAGGTCGCGGAACGGCGCAGCGAACACATCGCGCGGTGTCGGGAGCGCGGGCCAGCGCACGATCCGGGTCAAGGCGACATCGAAGCCCGCGGCCCGCAGGATCGCGACGATCTCACGACAGCGCAGACGGTTGGTATAGAAGCCGGAGTTGGCGAAGAATGCGCTCTCCCAAAGCTTCTCGGTGAAGCGCAGATTGTTCAAGCCGCCGCCGAGATGATCCATCAGGTCGATGCTGTGAAAAGCGGTGCCGCCCGGGCGCAGCATGCGCAGCGTCTCGGCCGCGAGGCCCTGGAATTCGGCACGCCGGACGTGCTCCAGCACGGCGGTCGACAGGATCACGTCGAGCGAGCCGCTCGGGATCTCGGCAAGGCTCGCGGTGCCGCCTGTCAGATAGGTCGCGTCGAGGCTCGTAAGCATGCGGGCCCGGTCGGCAAGATCGACACGCGTCGCAAAGCCCGGCGCCTCCGCCTCTAGGATGCGGGCGATATCGCGATAGAGCGCCATGTCGGCGATCGCGAAGTCGCCGACATCGACGAGCCAGGTGCGTTCGACGCCGCGCGCCGCGGCGAACAGGGCGGTGCCAAGGGTGTTGCCGGGACCGAGCTCCAGGATCGTGTGCGCCTTGCCGCTCCCGTAACGCGCATGCGCGGCGAGCGCGTCCTTCACGAAGTCGCTGTGCTGCTCGATGTTGTGATCGAGATTTCCGTGCAGGAACAGGCCGAAGGCCTTGCGCACCCGATAACTCGGCAAAGCGCGCGAGAGCACGATCTTGGCGCCGATCTTGCCCCACCATGGGATCGGCGCGCCGCGCGGCGCGCCGCCGTGCAGGATTTGTTCAGTCGGGACGATGTCTTGAAGCGAATTCATCGTCGCTAACTCTGAACTCCCTCACATCGCCCGCGCCGGACCCACAACCCCAGAGCCTGCGCGACAGGCAGGACGAAGAGCGGGGCGGCGTGCATGACCACCCGGCCGACCTGGAAGAACTGCGTCAGCACAAGCGCGATCGCGATCAGCGCCGGGACGACGAGCAGATCGAGCGGCGCGTAAATGCCGCAGCGGTCTCGATCGAGCGTCCGCCAACTCCACCACACCACACCCGCGAGCAGCACGCATGGCAACACGTTGAGGATGAAGCCGCGCGCGGTCGTCACGGTCGCCACGATATTCTGCAGGAATGTCGGTCCGTACACGTTGACGTCGAGCTGTTCGGAATGTCCTTCGAGGTGCACGATCGCGAGCAGCGCCACGTAGGCGGCGACCGCCACCCCGACGGCGATCAATCGGGCGCCGAAGAACGCACGGCCATCGGCCGAAAAAACGAGACGAAGCGCCAGCCAGCCGGCGAAGAGGATCAAGATTTTTTCGTTGAACAGCACCGAGGCTATCATGATTGCGGCGAAAATCCAGATGCGATCGATCGCATACAGCGCGCAGACGGCAAGCAGAAACGCCAGCGGATCGATGCCGTAGAAGGAGGCGTAGAATTCGCACAGTATGATGAAGGCGGCGGCAAGAAATCCCTCCAGCGGAGGGCGCGCGTGGCGCGCAACAACGAGCCGGTACGCCATCATCGCCGCCGCCACCATCGCCAGGTACGACACCGCCGCGAGCGCCGTCGTTGCCTTGAGGTAGGCCGGCGTGAGATCGGCCGGCAGATTGGTCAGCGGCAGCATGGGCATCAGATAATACAACGGCGCGGCCACCAGCACGGAGAGAATGCGATAGCCGTAGGGCGAACCGGGAAACGCCCCGCCGGGCTGATGCAGCAGCCACAACAGATACGGCGCATAATCATCGCGCGGCACCGTGTTGAAGGCCATCAGCCGAAAAATGAAAAAGAAAAACGGTTGGAACAGAACGGAGAGAAGAGCGAAATATCCAAGCTGGGAGAGATAGGGCTTCGCCCGTATCATTTGATCCGCTCCAGCACGCTCACGTAGTTCGCGACCGCTGCGCCGCCCATGTTGAAGATGCCGGCGAGCTCGGCATTCGGCACCTGGATGCCGCCTGCCACGCCGCAGAGCTGCATCGCGGACAGTGCGTGCATCGACACACCCGTCGCGCCGATCGGGTGGCCCTTCGACTTGAGCCCGCCCGACGGATTGACCGGCAGCGGTCCATCTTTCGCGGTCAGGCCGTCGCGGATCGCGCGCGCGCCTTCGCCTTCGGGCACGAGGCCCATCGCCTCATATTCGATCAGCTCGGCGACCGTGAAGCAGTCATGCGTCTCGACGAAGGACAGATCGCCGAGCGCGATGCCCGCCTGCGCGAGCGCGCGCCGCCATGCCTGCGTGCAGCCTTCGAATTTCAGGATGTCGCGCTTGGCGAGCGGCAGGAAATCCGAGACGTGCTGCGCGGCGCGGAACGCGACCGCCTTCTTCATCTGTAGCGCGGTCTCGACGTCGGCGAGCACGACCGCCGCGGCGCCGTCGGAAACGAGCGAGCAGTCGGTGCGCTTCAAGGGACCGGCGACGAACGGATTCTTGTCGCTCTCGGTGCGGCAGAAGTCGTAGCCCAGATCCTTGCGCAACTGCGCGTAAGGGTTGGCGACGCCGTTCTTATGATTCTTCGCCGCGATCATCGCGAGCGCGTCGGATTGATCGCCGTATTTCTGGAAATACGCCGCCGCGATCTTGCCGAAGATGCCGGCAAAGCCGCCCTCGATGTTGGCTTCGTCGCGCACATACGAGGCCTTGAGCAGGTTGCGGCCGATCTCGGGGCCCGGCGTCGTGGTCATTTGTTCCACGCCGACCACGAGCACGATGCGCGCAGCTTTCGCCTCGAGTGCGCGCAGGCCCTGATGCACGGCGGCGGAACCGGTCGCGCAGGCATTCTCGACGCGCGTCGCGCGCTTGAAACGGAGATCGGGCGACGCCTGCAGCACCAGCGACGCGGTAAAGTCCTGTGCCGAGAACCCGGCGTTGAAATGCCCGAGCACAATTTCGTCGACGTCTTTCGGCGCGATGCCAGCATCGGCGAGCGCGTCGGTCGCGACGCGCACGATCAGGCTTTCCACGGTCTCGGTGTCGAGTCTCCCGAATGGCGTGTGGGCCCACCCGACGATGCAACCGGTCATGCCGGCCTCCTCTGCCGAAATTTGGTCGCTTTCCTCACCCAAGACCCCCCTGCTAGCATAGCTGGGCGTGGGTGTGCATGCCGTCAATCTCCGGCTTTGCGTTCGACGCACGATCGGTTTAGATAGCCAAGGCTGTCTAATCCGTCTGCTCCGCCGAACACTGTTGTGTTCATCTTTCCGAGGCCCGACGAACCAAAACCCGGACCCCGAACGTGGCATTTTTGTTAGATTCAGTCACCGCACGAAGTATCGCTCTCGGAATCACTCTCCTGGCAACAGGCCTGATCGGCGCGCGGCCCGCAGCGGCCGACGCGACGCTCGTGGTCGACGTCGAATCCGGCAAGGTCCTGCATGCCGAGCACGCGACCTATCCGTGGTACCCGGCCTCCACCACCAAGCTGATGACCGCCTATGTGACGCTGCGCGCCATCAAGGAAGGTCGCATCACGCTCGACTCGCTGTTCACGGCGTCGTCGAACGCGGTCGCCCAGGGGCCGACCAAGATGGGCTTCGGCGTCGGCGCGACCGTCACCGTCGACAACGCGCTCAAGATGCTGATGGTGCAGTCGGCAAACGACGTCGCGGTGGTGCTGGCCGAAGGCATCTCGGGCTCGATCGAGAAATTCGCCGACGAGATGAACACGGCCTCCAAGCGCCTCGGCATGACGCAATCGAGCTGGGTCAATCCGAACGGATTGCCCGCCGACGACCAGATCACGTCGCCGCGCGACATGGCGATCCTCGCCCGCGCGCTGCTGCTCGAGTTCCCCGAATACCAAGCCTACTGGCGCATCCCGGCGATCCGCTACGGCCGGCGCATGATGGCGAACCATAACGGGCTGATGACCTACTATCCCGGCACCGACGGCATGAAGACCGGATTCATCTGCGCATCCGGTTTCAACGTGGTCGCGACCGCGACGCGCAACGGCCGGCGCCTGATCGTCGTGGTGTTCGGCGCGTCGTCGGGCGCGGTGCGCACCGCACGGGCGGCGCAACTGTTCGAGAAGGGCTTCAACGGCACCGGTCTTTCCTGGCTGATGCCCTCGCTCGGGACCGTCGACGCCCTGCAGCCGATCGCCGCCGCGCCGCCGAACCTGCGCGACGAGACCTGCGGCCCGCATCGCCGCCGCCCGGCGATGGAAAACGCCGAGGACGAGGCGCCGCCAACCACCACGACCACCGACATCGACAACAGCTCCGCCTACGCGGTCAGCGCGCGCGCGTTGCGCGATCGGGCGCAGCTCAGCACCATGATCGGCGGCACCGCGGTCGCGCCAATGGCGCCGGTCGTGGTCTATCTCGGCCCTACCAAGAGGCAGGGCGAGACGCTCGTCGCGGGGCGCCCGGGCAAGCGCACCACCAAGTTCGCGAAGACCGACCCCGCTCCCGCGCCGGCGCCCGAACAGCCGCGCACCGCCAGCACGGGATTCTTCCCCTTCAATCTCGCGCCGGCGAGCACGTCGCCGTCGGTCTCCACCTTCGCGCCGGCGTCGTCCGAAATGACCCCGGTCACGATGGAACCCGCGCCGGCGGACGACCAGATCCCGGTTCCGCGCCCGCGTCCGAAGCGCACCGCCGCCAAGGCTGTGACCGACACCTCCAAAAAATGATCGCGGCCGAGGGCGCGCCGCATCCGCGCGCGCCGGCAGCGCCGCTCCCGCTCACCGTCATCACGGGCTTCCTCGGCGCCGGCAAGACCAGCCTGCTCAACCGCCTGCTCAAGGATCCCGCGCTCGCCGAGACCGCGGTGATCGTCAACGAGTTCGGCGAGATCGGGCTCGATCACCTCCTCGTCGAATATGTCGAAGGCGGCGTGATGCTGCTTTCGACAGGCTGCCTGTGCTGCACGTTGCGCGGCGATCTCGTGAACACGCTGGAGACGCTGCTGCGCGGCCTCGACAATGGCCGCCTGGCGTTCCGCCGCGTCATCATCGAGACGACCGGCCTCGCCGATCCGGCGCCGGTGCTGCACACCGCGATGGTGCATCCTTATCTGGTGATGCGCTTCCGCCTCGACGGCGTCGTGACCGTGGTCGACGCCATGAACGGGCTCGCGACGCTTGACGCGCACCCCGAGGCCGTGAAGCAGGCCGCCGTCGCCGATCGCATCGTGCTCACCAAGACCGACCTCCTCGATACGCCCGAGCGCCGTGCCACCGCGGAGCGGCTGCGCGCGCGCCTCGCCGCGCTCAATCCCGCCGCACCCGTGCTCGACGCCGCCGCGGGCGAGGCGAGCGCCGCGCGGCTGACCGATTGCGGCCTCTACGATCCGGCGCGCAAGATCCCCGACGTGACGCGCTGGCTCGCCGAGGAGGCCTATGCGCCGGCCGATGCGCACGACCATCACCATCACGACGTGAACCGCCATGACGACCGCATCCGCGCCTTCTCGGTCGCGAGCGACCAGGCGATCCCGGCGGCGGCGTTCGACATGTTCCTGGAGCTTGTGCGCTCGCTGCACGGGCCGAACTTGCTGCGCCTGAAGGGCATCGTGAAGCTCGCCGAGACACCTGACACGCCCGTGGTCATCCACGGCGTGCAGCATGTGTTCCATCCGCCCGCGACCTTGACCGCATGGCCCGACGGCGACCGCCGCACGCGCCTCGTCTTCATCATGAGCGACACCGAGCCGCGCACGATCGAGGACCTGTTCAACGCCTTCCTCGGCGTGGCGCGGCCCGACCAGCCCGACCGCGCGGCGCTGACCGACAATCCGCTGGTGCCCTTCGGCGGCGCCGACCACAGCCGCTGAACCAATCGTGACTGGGCAGCGCCCGGCCGCCTTGCTAGATCAGGCCGGCAACCGGGGGACACATCATGGTCGAACAGCTTGAAACCGTATGGGCGCCGCGCGTGCTCTCCATCGTGCGCATCGTCGTGGCGCTGATCTTCATCGAGCACGGCACGGCGAAACTGCTCGGCTTTCCGACGCCGCCGAACCCCGGCCCTGCGATGTTCTCGCTGCTATGGGTACAGGGCGCGATCGAGATCGTTGGCGGCGCGCTGCTGGCACTCGGCGTCTTCACGCGGCTTATCGCCTTCATCCTGTGCGGCGACATGGCGATCGCCTACTTCATGTCGCACGCCCCGCGCGGTTTCTATCCCCTGCTCAATGGCGGTGACGCCGCGATCCTCTATTGCTTCATATTCCTGGTCTTCGTCGTCCTGGGCGGCGGCGCCTGGAGCCTCGACCGGGCGATGTCGAAGCGCTGACGGCCTCTCGACTTATCGGCGCGCTTGCATGAAGCTTGCGGCGAGGGTCATCGCCGCATGGAAAGTTCCGGCATCGCAAGTCCTGCCGACGTGCTCGCGTTCTGGCGCGAGGCCGGGCCCGACAAGTGGTACGCGAAGGACGCGGTTTTCGACGCCCATGTGCGCGAAACCTTCCTCGCGACCTACGAGACCGCGACCGCAGGCCAGCTTTCCGCCTGGGAAGCGACCGCCGAAGGCGCGCTCGCGCTCGTGATCGTGCTCGACCAGTTTCCGCGCAACATGTTCCGCGGGGACGCGCGCACCTTCGCGGCCGACGCGACGGCGCGCGCGGTCGCAAACCGCGCGCTCAAGCGCGGCTACGACCAGGACGTGGCGGCGAACGAGCGCGGCTTCCTGTTCCTGCCCTTCATGCATTCCGAGGACATCACCGACCAGCAGCGCTGCGTCGAGCTCTACCGCGCGGCCGGCGATGAAAACTTGAAATGGGCGCTGCAGCACGCCGACATCATCCGCCGCTTCGGCCGTTTTCCGCACCGTAACGCCGTGCTCGGCCGCGCGACCACGCCGCAGGAGCAGGCCTTCCTCGATGACGGCGGATTCAAGGGGTGAGCGTAGCGCGAGGCGTAGCCCGCACGAGCGCAGCGACATGCGGGTCGGACGCAATCCCGGATATCGCTTCGCTCATCCGGGCTACGCCGGCTCGGCGTAACGACTCGGTCGCGTCTCAGCTTGATTGTGGCGGGTGAGCCCCGCTTTCCAATGTGCTGGCGATACGTTTGAGGGTGTTGTTGATGGCGATAAGAATCGCCGGGGTGGCCGCCAAAGCTCCACACGCCAATGATACCGGCACGATCAACCAATCCATTTTGCGCTCCCATGACAGCCGAGCTTGCCGCTAGGCACTTACGCCCAATGGCCACCCGACCCAAAGGCGAAAAGCGCCCGCCGACGCCAACGCCCGCGCTTCTGTTGCTCCCAGGTGAGTTCCCGCTCTCTTCATCAACCATAGAGCGTTGCTCGATCACTTTTAGGCATGCTTATCTAGAAGCGGTGCGCGTGACGTTCGGCGACGATGTCGACTTCGCTCAACTGATCAAGATTTTTCAAAGCACCCCGGAGAGCTTCAAGGGCCGCTATAGCCCGGCTGAGTGCATCGGGACCAAGACCAACGTCATAACGGGCAATCCCGACGCGGACCATATCAGCACGTCACATGCCGAGCGCCAGAACCTCACCATGCGGATGTCCATGCGCCGCTTCACTCGGCTCACGAACGCATTCTCAAAAAAGTTCGAGAACCACTGCCACATGATCGCGATCTACACGACGTGGTATAATTGGGTTCGCAAGCATAAGACGCTCGGCACCACGCCGGCCGTCGCGGCCGGTTTGACCGACAAAACCCTCACGATGGCCGATGTGGTCGGATTGATTGACGCGCACGATGAGAAAGCCTTGGGAGAGAAGCGTTACCGTGCCGCCAACGAGCACATCTTAGACAAACTTTCCTAGCCAAACTGAGTGTCTGACTGAAAAAGAAACTGAGTGATTTCAGCCAGTTGTGATT
>PLJS01000207.1:7951-8129 GCA_003140315.1 Hyphomicrobiales bacterium | reverse complement strand
GGCGCGATCGACGTGCTGGTGGTCGATTCGGTTGCAGCGCTCGTTCCTCGCGCGGAACTTGAGGGCGAGATGGGCGACGTCCAGCCCGGCTCGCAGGCGCGGTTGATGTCGCAGGCGCTGCGCAAGCTCACCGCCTCGATCTCGCGCTCCAACACCATGGTGATCTTCATCAACCAGA
>PLJS01000207.1:0-7912 GCA_003140315.1 Hyphomicrobiales bacterium | reverse complement strand
GAGGTGATCGGCAACCAGACCCGCGTCAAGGTGGTCAAGAACAAGCTCGCGCCGCCGTTCAAGCTGGTCGAGTTCGACATCATGTATGGCGAGGGCGTCTCCAAGGCGGGCGAGATCGTCGATCTCGGCGTCAAGGCCGGCGTGGTGGAGAAGTCGGGCTCCTGGTTCTCCTACGACAGCCAGCGCATCGGCCAGGGACGCGAGAACGCCAAGGCGTTCCTCAAGGCCAACCCCGATATCTCCGCCAAGATCGAGTCCGCCATCCGCCAGAACGCCGGCCTGATCGCCGAGCAGATTCTGACCGGCGAGAAGGAAGAAGACGACGAAGAGGCCGCCGAGGGATAACTCGCGCGTGTTCTTCCCTCTCCCCGTGAAACGGGGAGAGGGTGCCGAGCGGCGTGAGCCGCGAGGCGGGTGAGGGGCCGTTGTAACGTTGCGCTCCGCCTCTCACCCGGCTCGCATTTCGCTGCCGCTCGCGATAATGGGTCCCTGACCCGCTGCCAAGCTCGCCCCTTCCTAGACATCCCCACCCCCCGCCGGCTAAATAAGCCCTTGGAAAACAAGCAATCCTGGGCAGACGCATCGCGCGTCATGAGGGGCAGGCGATAAGTCTTATGAGCGGCGTCAACGACATAAGGGCGACCTTCCTCGAGTACTTCCGCAGGCAAGGCCACGAGGTCGTGGCGTCCTCGCCGCTGGTGCCGCGCAACGACCCCACCTTGATGTTCACCAATGCCGGGATGGTGCAGTTCAAGAACGTCTTCACCGGCCTTGAGAAGCGTCCCTATGAGCGCGCCGCGACCGCGCAGAAATGCGTGCGCGCGGGCGGCAAGCACAANNTCTCGTTCGGCGACTACTTCAAGGAGCGCGCGATCGAGCTTGCCTGGAACCTGGTGACGAAGGAGTTCGGCCTCCCCAAGGACCGGCTGATGGCGACCGTTTACATCGACGACGATCAGGCCTTCGACCTGTGGAAGAAGATCGCAGGGCTCCCCGACTCCAAGATCATCCGCATCGCGGGCGCGGACAATTTCTGGGCCATGGGCGACACCGGCCCGTGCGGTCCGTGCTCCGAGATTTTCTACGACCACGGCGACCATATCTGGGGCGGCCCGCCCGGCAGCCCGGAAGCCGAGGGCGACCGTTTCATCGAAATCTGGAATCTCGTGTTTATGCAATTCGAGCAGCTCGCCCCCGGCAAGCGCGTCGACCTGCCGAAGCCCTCGATCGACACCGGCATGGGGCTCGAACGCGTCGCCGCCGTTATGCAGGGCGTGCACGACAATTACGATATCGACCTGTTCCGCGCGCTGATCCGCGCGGTTGCGGATTTCACCGGCGTCGCGGCGGACGGCCCGCAAAAGAATTCGCATCGCGTCATCGCGGACCATCTGCGCGCCTCCTCGTTCCTGATCGCCGACGGCGTATTGCCCTCGAACGAGGGGCGCGGCTACGTGCTCCGCCGCATCATGCGCCGCGCGATGCGTCACGCCGAGCTCATCGGCGCGAAAGAGCCGCTGATGTGGAAGCTCGTCCCGGCGCTCACGCGCGAGATGGGGCAGGCCTATCCGGAGCTCCTGCGCGCCGAAGCGCTGATCACCGAGACGCTGAAGCTGGAGGAGAAGCGCTTCCGCACGACGCTGGAGCGCGGACTGACCATCCTCGACGAGGCGAGCAAGACGCTGAAGAAGGGCGACATGTTCGACGGCGAGACCGCGTTCACGCTCTACGACACCTATGGTTTCCCGCTCGATCTCACGCAGGACGCGCTGCGCGCGCGCGGCATCGGCGTCGACATTGCGTCGTTCACCGACGCGATGGAACGCCAGCGCGCGAAGGCGCGCGCGTCCTGGGCCGGCTCGGGCGAAGCGGCGACGGAAAGCGTCTGGTTTTCGCTGCGCGAGAAGCTGGGCGCGACCGAATTCCTCGGCTACGACACCGAGAAGGCCGAAGGCGTGGTGGCGGCGCTGGTGCGCGACGGCCATGAGGTCGCCGAGCTTAACGCCGGCGAGAGCGGCGCGGTCGTGCTCAACCAGACGCCGTTCTACGCGGAGTCCGGCGGACAGGTCGGCGACACCGGCGCGATTGCGGCAGACGGCGTTGCGGCGCGCGTGACTGATACACAGAAGAAGGCGGGCGACCTGTTCGTCCATTCGGTCACGGTCGACAAAGGCACGCTGAAAGTCGGTGCTGCACTGGCGCTCGACGTCGACCATGCGCGCCGCGGCGCGATCCGGCGCAATCATTCGGCGACGCACCTCCTGCACGAGGCGCTGCGCCAGGTGCTCGGCGACCATGTCGCGCAAAAAGGTTCGCTGGTCGCTCCCGATCGCCTGCGCTTCGATTATTCGCATCCCAAGCCGGTGACGGCCGAAGAGCTTGAGAAGGTCGAGGACATCGCCAACGACTTCGTGCTGCAAAACTCCCCGGTCGTCACGCGCCTGATGGCGCTCGACGATGCGCGCGCATCCGGCGCGCGCGCGCTGTTCGGCGAGAAATACGGCGACGAGGTGCGCGTCGTCGTGATGGGCCAGACTCTTGACGGAAGCAGCGGCGGCAACGCGCTCGGCTGGTCGGTGGAATTGTGCGGCGGCACGCATGTGCGGCGCACCGGCGACATCGGGTTGATCTCCGGGCTGACGGACGCCGGCGTCGCGGCCGGCGTGCGCCGCATCGAGGCNNCTCACCGGGACGGCGGCGCGCAAGGCGGTGAACCACACGATCGGACTTGCGAGGCACGCGGCCGCAGAGATCAAGTCGCCGCTCGAGGAACTGCCCGGGCGCATCGGGCAACTGCTCGACGAGCGCAAGCGGCTCGAACGCGATCTTACCGATGCCAAGAAGAAGCTCGCCATGGGCGGCGGCGCCAAGGCGGGCGGCGAGGCGAACGGCGTGCGCATGGTTGGCGATATCAAGTTGATGGCACGCGCGGTCGCCGGCATCGACGTCAAGGACCTCAAGAGCCTCGTCGATGAGGGCAAGAAGCAGCTCGGGTCCGGCATCGTCGCGCTGGTCGGTGTCACGGACGACGGCAAGGCCAGCATCGTGGTCGGGGTGACGGACGACCTTACCGCGCGCTTCAGCGCGGTCGACCTCGTGCGCAAGGGCGCGGAAGTGCTCGGCGGCAAGGGCGGCGGACGGCCCGACATGGCGCAGGCGGGCGGCCCGAACGGCGGAAAGGCCGATGCGGCGCTGGCCGCGGTCGAGGCCGCGCTCGGCGGCGGATGAGCGCGCCGGCTTACGTCGTCTTCCGCGTCGGCGAGATGGCATTGACGCTAGGCGGCGGGCGCAAGATATGATCGGCGCCACAACAGCGGGGAACCGGATGACGTGTTTTGCGCGACCGACGAAGGTTCTGGCCCTCACCGCGGTGATCTGCGCGACCGCGCTGGCGACACCGGCGCGCGCCGCGGACCTGTGTGGACGCCCCGGCGGCCGGCCGACGGAGGTTTTCGATCGCCTGACGAAGGTCGAGAAGCTTCCCGAATTATCCCGCGACAATTCCTATATAGCGCTGCGTGACGCACCGAACCTGATCACCTGGACATTCACCGTTCCCGGCCACCCGGCTCACCCGTCCGTGGTTTGCCGGCGCATCGTCCAGGAGAGCGGAGGACGTCTCAGCCTTGACACGCAGATCGCGTGCGACGCGCCGGAGGCGGCCTGCCTCAAGCTCAAGCGCGATTTCGACGCGCTCAACGCGCGCATGTTGGAAGAGATGAACAAGCCGAAACGGTAGCGAGCGGTCGCGACCGCGAAGGTGCGAAGCCATGGCCGAGGTGCATTTCACGAGCTGGTTGCGCGAGCTGGTCCCGGACGGGCCGGTGATGGCGCGAGGGGCGACGGTCGGCGATGCGCTCGCCGCCGTGTTCGCGGACAAGCCGCATGTGCGGGGTTATGTGCTCGACGAGCGCGGATCCTTGCGCAAGCACGTCTGCGTGTTCGCGGACGGCGCACGGCTACCCTGCGACGCGACGCTCGGCCATCCGATCAGCGCGGAAGCCAAGCTTTATGTCATGCAGGCACTCTCGGGCGGGTGAGCGATGAGCGGACGGATGTTGGTCGCGACGCGCAAGGGCTTGCTGACGCTCGCGCGCGAGAATGGGAGCTGGCGCGTCGCAGCGACGGATTTCCCTGGCGTGCCGGTGACGGCGGCGCTGCATGATGCGCGCGACGGCGCGCTCTATGCGGCGCTCAAGCACGGCCATTTCGGCTCCAAGCTGCATCGCTCCGATGACCAAGGCCGTTCGTGGCAGGAGGTCGCGGTGCCGGCCTTTCCGGCGGACGCGGCCAGCGCCCCGTCGCTGTTCCAGGTCTGGACGCTCGAAGCCGGCGCCGCGTCGCAGCCGGGGCGGCTCTGGGCCGGCGCCATTCCGGCGGGGCTGTTCCGTTCGGACGACCGCGGCGAGAGCTGGCAGCTCGTGCAATCGCTCTGGGACGTGCCGGAGCGCGCAAAATGGTTCGGCGGCGGCTATGACGCCGCCGGCATCCACACGATCTCGCCCGATCCGCGCGATCCCAATCGCGTCTTTGTCGCGATCTCGTGCGGCGGCGTGTGGGAGACGCGCGACGGCGGCGAGACCTGGTCGCTGCACGGTGCAGGCTTGATCGCCGCGTACCTTCCGCCAGAGCTTGCGGGCTCACTCGGGCAGCAGGACCCGCATCGCGTCGCGCGCTGCGCGGCCGCCCCCGACGTGATGTGGATGCAGCATCACAATGGCATGTTCCGCTCGACCGACGCCGGCCTTACCTGGGCGACGATCAAGCCCCCGGGCGATGATTTCGGCTTCGCGGTCGCGGCGCATCCGAAGGACCCGCAGACTGCGTGGTTCGCCCCCGCCATCAAGGACGAGCTGCGCATCCCGCGCGACGGCGCCTTCGCGGTCACGCGCACCGGCGATGGCGGCAAAAGCTTCGACGTGCTGCGCACGGGCCTGCCGCAACGCGATGCCTATGATCTGGTCTACCGCCACGGCCTCGCGGTCGATGGCACCGGCACGCGGCTCGCGATGGGCTCGACCACGGGCGCGCTGTGGGTGAGCGACGATAGCGGCGAGGGCTGGTCGCTCGTCAATGCGCATCTGCCGCCGATCTACGCGGTCCAATTCGCCTGATCGCGCAAGCGCCGGCCGGGTCCGTTGATCCGGCGCAAGACCGCCATCGCGGGAAATGATAGGCATGCTCTCAGCCTCCGCGTGAGGCGCCGGAGTGATGCGTCATGCGACACGGGAAGCGCGCCGCGGACGTCAGGCGCGCGCTTTACGAGCTCCTGGAGCAGGGCCCGGTCGGTGGGCGCCGCACGCGTCTCGTCAACCGGCTGATCATCGCGCTCATCATCGTCAACCTGGTCGCGGCGACGCTCGAATCGGTGCCGTCGCTGGAAGCGCGCTACGGACCCCTGTTCACGGCGATCGAATGGCTCTCGCTCGTCATATTCTCGGCGGAATACCTCGCGCGGGTGTGGGTCGCGGCGGAGACCGCGCATCATCGGCATTCGTCGGCCGCGCGCGCGCGGCTCAATTTCCTGATGAGCCCGGCCGGCATCGTCGATCTGCTCGCCGTCCTGCCGTTCTGGCTCGCTTTCGTCGTGCCGGCCGATCTGCGTTTCCTGCTGGTCTTCCGCGTGGTGCGTTTCCTCAAGCTCGCGCGCTATTCGCCCGCGATGCGCTCCCTGATCGATGTGCTCTATGCCGAGCGCCGCGCGCTGTTCGGCTGCGTCGTCATCCTGGTCGGGACGAGCCTGGTCGCTGCGTCGATCATGCATCTCGTCGAAGGCAGCGCGCAGCCCGCGAAGTTCGGCACCATTCCGGATGCGATGTGGTGGGCGATCGTGACGCTCGGCACGATCGGTTACGGCGACGTGGTCCCGATCACCGCGCTTGGCAAGGTGATTGCGGCCGCCACCATCTTCTGCGGTCTCGTCATGGTGGCGCTGCCGGTCGGCATTATCGCAACGGCGTTCTCCGAGCAGATTCATCGCCGCGATTTCGTGGTCACCTGGGGCATGGTGGCCAAGGTGCCGCTGTTCTCGGAGCTCGAGGCCGGCGACATCGCCGACATCATGCAACTCCTGCGCGCGCGGATCGTCGAGCCGGGTACCGTCATCGTGCGGCGCGGCGACGCGGCGCATTCGATGTATTTCATCGCGGCGGGCGAGGTGGAGATCGAGTTGAAGGACAAGTCGGTGCGGCTCGGCATCGGCCACTTCTTCGGCGAGGTCGCGGTGCTGCGCCGGGCGCGGCGTTCGGCGACCGTGAGCGCGCTGACGCGCACCAACCTCCTGGTGCTCGAAGCGCACGATCTGCACGCGTTGATGGAGCGCGAGCCGCGCATCGCCGCGCGCATGCGCGAGATGGTCAAGCACAAGCTCGGCCGCGAGCTGATGACGCCGACCGGCGATATCGTCAGCGAGGAGATAGAGGACGGCGATGTCCCGGGGGAGGGCCCGAGCTAGCCGCCCTTCTTCACGAAGACGTAATCCGCCGAGTAGGGCGCGCTGTAGAACGTCCCGGCTTTGTCGCATGCGCCGTCGTAGCGCCCGCCTTGGGTGTTGATCCGCTGCACGGTCGTCACGCCGGACAATGTCCCGCTGCCGCGGGTCGCGATCACCTCGAGCCTGAGCCAGGGAATGTCCTTCGGCGTGGTACCGGGCGCGTTGCCGGTGACCTTGCCGACAACCGCGCTGCCATCCGCGTGCTCCCAGGTCGGTCCCGCGTAATGACGCCCGATCGTCTTTCCGTCGAGCAGCAGCGCCGCGATCGGCTCGCGGAACGTCCAGGCAAGCTTGCCGTCGGCGCCGGCCTTGCACTCATAGATCTGCGCGCCTTCGGCGTGCCAGGCGGCAACGATCGTCTCGCCCGGCGCCGCGACGGCAGCCGGAATTTCAGCGTGCGCGCTCAGCGGGGCGAGCATGGCGAGCGACAGACCCAACGTGTGACGCATGGAATCCTCCCGGACGTTCGGCGGCGGGATTCTATGCCGCCGTGGTCCGTTCGGGAAGGACGCGGCCGCCATCCCACCACGAAAAACGGCGCGACCTGCGTCGCGCCGCCCATCACGATGATCGGCGTGTCGGCCTACGCCATCGCGGTCTTCAGGTTCTCGTCGACCTTGTCGAGGAAGCCGGTGGTGGAGAGCCACTTCTGGTCGGCGCCGACGAGAAGCGCGAGGTCCTTGGTCATGAATCCGGCCTCAACCGTGTCGACGCAGACCTTCTCAAGCGTCAAGGCGAACTTGCCCAGCGCTAGGTTGTCATCGAGCTTGGCGCGATGCGCGAGGCCGCGCGTCCAGGCGAAGATCGAGGCGATCGAGTTGGTCGAGGTTTCCTTGCCCTTCTGATGCTCGCGGTAGTGGCGCGTGACCGTGCCGTGCGCGGCCTCCGCCTCGACAGTCTTGCCGTCGGGGGTGAGCAGCACCGAGGTCATCAGGCCGAGCGAGCCGAAGCCTTGAGCCACCGTGTCGGACTGTACGTCGCCGTCGTAGTTCTTGCAGGCCCACACATAGCCGCCCGACCACTTTAGCGCGGCCGCCACCATGTCGTCGATCAGCCGATGCTCGTAGGTGATTTTCTTGGCGGCGAACTTGTCCTTGAATTCCGCGTCGAACACCTGCTGGAACAGCTCCATGAAGCGGCCGTCATACTGCTTCAGGATCGTGTTCTTGGTGGAGAGATAGAGCGGATAGTTGCGGCCGAGCGCATAGTTCATGGACGCACGGGCGAAGTCGCGGATCGAATTATCGAGATTGTACATCGCCAGCACGACGCCGCTTTCGGGCGCCTTGAACACTTCGCGCTCGATTACCTTGCCGTCATTGCCGACAAATTTCAGCGAGAGCGTGCCGGCGGTCGGGAACTTGAAATCGGTCGCGCGGTACTGGTCGCCATAGGCGTGGCGGCCGATGATGATCGGCT
>PLJS01000235.1 GCA_003140315.1 Hyphomicrobiales bacterium | reverse complement strand
ATCGCGTTGAGCGGCGTGCGCAACTCATGGCTCATGGTGGCGAGGAAGCGGCTCTTGGCGGCATTGGCGCGCTCGGCCTCGGCGCGGGCGGCTTCGACCACCTGCTCCTGGACCTTGCGGTCGGTGACGTCGCGGATCACCGCGACCACCTCGTGCTGGTTCTCGCTCTCGTCCTCGGAGCGGTCGAGCGCGCGGCAGCGCATTTCCACCCAGATGAAGCGGGTGACCTTGCCGGCTTCGCCTTCCGGGCCTTCGCGGCGGATGCGGAACTCGACCGAGGAGCCCTCGCCGTGGTTGGCGGCGTCGGCGAGCGCGGTCAGATAGGCCGGCCGGTCGGCCACGTGGACGCGGTCGAACAGGCCGTGTCCGAGCAACACGCGCGCCTCGACGCCGAACAGCGACTCCGCGGCAGGCGAGGCGAAGCGCACGGTGCCGTTGCGGCGATGGCGCGTGATGACGTCGGCGATGTTGCGCGCGAGCAGGCGGTAGCGGTCCTCTTCCGCCGTGAGCAGGCGTGCGCCGACGCGCGCGAGCGCGGCATTGCCGAGCGCGAGGCCGGCCGCATAGAGCGCGGCCGAGAAGATGCCGAGCGCCATCAGCGTCGCCGAAGCCGGTCCGTCCGCGGCGAGCTGCGGCTCGCCAAGCGCATAAAGGAGGCCGGCCGCCGCGACCGCGACCGCCGAGGCCGCGACCACGACGCGGCGCGAGGCCGACAGCGCGGCTTCGAGCGGGATCACGACCAGCCAGACCGCCGCGAACGACGCGATGCCGCCGGTCGCCATCGAGACCGTCGCGATCAGCGCCGCGAGCGCGCAGGAGGAGACGATATAGGCCTGCTCGTAGCGGCCGGTGCGCGACAGGTAGGCCGCTGTCACCAACGGCGCTGCGAGCCACGCATAGATGACGATCTCGAGCGTGCTCGGTACACCGCGCAGCGCGAGATGGATCGGCAGCGCGGTCAGCGCCGCAAGGCCGCCGATCAGCCGCGGCGCGATGAACGCGCGGTGGCGCGCCGCGGTGAGCGGATCGTGGCGCGCGGAAGGGTGCACCAGCGAATCGATATAGGCGCCGACTTGCGCGAACAGGCTCACGTGATTGTTGCACGTCCGTTCGTGGGACGCGCTCCCCGTAATTTGTCGTTTGATCGTCGCAGAGGCCGCTTAAACGAACGCTAAGGCGGAGGCCGCGTGGCGGCGATGCGGCCCCGATCGCCTGTCGGCATTGCCGATCTGGGCCGGTTTCATCCGGAATGGTGAATGCTCCGTTGCCGGACAGTGTCGCGACGGCGGCAAACTCAAGGCATGATTTTTTAACGAAGAAAATCGTTCGAATTTTAGGAAAAGCTGGACAAAATCCTCCGTGTGCAAAGAACGCCGCTTTCAAGAGCCTCTGCTAGCGTGCCCTCAACCGCGGTGAAAAGACCGTGGGGGACAAAGGGTAGGGTCATGATGTTTCTCGTTCGCGTGGCGTTCTGGCTCAGCATCGCCGTCATGCTGTTGCCGACGCCGTCTTCGCCGCAGGCGCCCGAGGTGAAGGTCGGGCCCGCACAGGCCGTCTCGGCCGCGACCGCCGCGGTCTCCGACATGCGCGCGTTCTGCACGCGCCAGCCGGATGCCTGCGAGATCGGTTCGCAGGCACTCACGGCGTTCGGATATAAGGCGCAGGCGAGCGCGAAATGGCTGTATGAATTCCTGAGCGCCAAGCTCGGCACCGCCGAGCACACCGGCTCGATCGCCGAGCCGCGCACGCCGGCCGCGGAGGTCACGCCCTCGCAGCAGACGCTGATGCCGCCCGACGTGGCGCCCGCCTGGCGCGCGCCGCAGCCGGCGCGGCAAGCCGACGCACGGCGTCCGGGGTAAGAGTCTGCCAGTTGGAATGAGGTAGTGCCGCGCGCGCTCTTCCCCTCTCCCCTTGTGGGAGAGGGGAAGCGCGTTTGCGGCACGATCGATTCCAAATCGCTGAATCAAACTCTACGACGCGAGCACGATCGGGATGACGATCGCGCGCCGCACTGCGCGCAACGGCGGCGACGACACGCGGCGGTACGCGCCGCTCTGCAGGCCGAACACGAGGCCCGCTCTGTAGGTCACGTCATCGTCGAAATGCAGGCTGCGCAGGAAGCTTTCGCGCGCCGGCGCGTCCTCGATCTCGGCTGCGACCGCCGCGCGCACCGCGACCGGATTGGGATCGACCGCTGCCGCCTCGCGCACCGCTGTTTCCGCATAGGGCCCGATCCGCCGCGCAAGGTGCGACGTGATCCGCTCGATCGCCATGCCGCGGCTTGACAGCATCGCGTCCCGCTCCGAGCTGATATGCGCGCCTTCGCGCCACGCCGCGCCGGAAGCCTCGCGGACTTCGCCCTCGGCAAGCAGAAACAGCGAATAGTCCCGGGCGCGATGCGGCCGCAGGATTCGCTCGCCGTCCGCGTAGCATAGCGCCGGCCCGCATTCGGCGATCGTCCGCCCTGCGAGATCGGCCGCGAGCCCGTGCGCGAGCGCAATCGACTGGAACTCCGCGCCGCGCAGCGCGCCGAGCTGGTCGAGGCGCTTGTCCTTGAACGCCGCCGTGTCGGGCATTGCGCGGTCGGCATCGTCCACAAGGGCATGCGAGCGCCACGGAATGCCCTCGCGCTGGAACGCGTACCAGGCGCGCGCCATCAGCATCTGCTGCGCCTCGCCGACGTCCTGGCTGTGCCGCACCCAGAAGCCGACGCGGTGGTGGATGAACCCGTCGATCGCCTGATATTCGCGCGGCGCGATCTCGACCGGGCGCGCCGGATCGACGAAGGGCAGGTCGCCGATCGCTTCGCTCAGCGCCTCGCTGACGCGGTGCGGCGCCACGGTGCCGACGGCCGGCACCGAGATTTCGGCGTAGGAGGCCTGATCGCCGCGCACGATCTCCATCGGTGTATCGGACACGCGCGCGTTCGGGATGACGATCAGCGCGCCGCCGTGCTTGCGCCCGACCACCGAGCGCCATGTCAATGACACGACCTCAATGCGCTCCTGATTGAGCACGATCACGTCGCCGACGCGCAGCACGCGGTCGAGCTGCAGCGCCGAACCGGCGATCAGGCCGCCGAGCGTCGGCTGCATCGCGAGCCCGACCACGGCGGTGACGAGCACCGAGGTCGTCAGGATCGCGGTCACGTTCATCCCGAGGTTTCCCAGGATGAGCGAGAGCACCACGAAGGTGATGACCGCATAGATAATGCCGCGTTGCAGCCCGGTCGCGTCACGGTCGAACAGCGCGAAGCCGACGCCGACGATGAGGCGCGAGAGGACGAGCACGAGCAGCAGCGCGGTCGCGAGCCAGGCCGCCCAGATCATCACGGAGGCGGTGCTGACGCCGCCGAACACGCGGTAGTCGGCCGAAAGCCCGTACAGTGCCCACAGGCCAGCGACCATCGCGGCGAGGCCAATGATCGCGGCGTAGCGGACCATGGCGTCAGGCCTTAGGCGGTTCGCCGGACGCAAGGCGCCGCAGCGCCTTCATCAGGCTTAAGCGCAAGCGCGCGATCGAATCCGCGAGATCCTGGATCTCCTTCGTTCCCGACACGTTGATGGCGGCGCGTTCGTTCGCCGTGACGCTCGCGGCCTCGGCCGCATCGGTGAGCTCGCGCAACGGACGGACCAGCGTCATCTGCAGCGTATAGGTGAGCACGAAATACGTGACCACGAACACGAGCAGCAATCCGCCCGCGAGGCTGATCGCGAGCTCGACGCTGCCCTTGAGCTGCTCGGCGATCGGCACCGTCAACGTCTGGATGCCGATGATCTCGTTCAACTGCCAGCCGAAGCCGTTGCTCGGGCCGTATTTCGCGATCATCGAAGGCGGCGCCTTGTCGGGCGTCGAGTGGCAGACGAGGCAGTCGGCATTGGTGATCTTGATCGGCCGCGCCAGATAGAACACCGCGCCGGCGTCGCTGTCGCGGATGCCGGTCAGCTCGTCGAGCTGCGCCTCGGCGCGAAAGCGGTTGATCAGGTCGACCTCGACCGAGGACGGCCGGTCGTTCGGATTGGTCGGGTTGAGCGCCGGCTCGCGATAGCTGTAGGCCGGGTTCATGCCCTGCACGCGCTTGTAGACGCTCTGCGCCGCAAACGCCGGCACGCCCGTCTCGTAGAACTGACTGGTCGGCGCCTTGGCGACGTCGGGCAGGACCTGGTCCTGCGTGTAGCCGCGGATCGCGACCGCGGTGTTGAGCACCAGCCGCGCGGTTTCGGTCGCGCGTACCATCGCGTCGTGGCGCAGCAACAGGTAAGCGCCGCCGGAGCCGATGATGACCACGATCACGAAGATCGGAATGAGGATCAGCCGGATCGTTGCGACGGCGGAGGTTTTGTTCCCGAACAAGTTCCATGTCCTTCGTTTGCGCGCGGGAGAGAATGCGGTGCGCGCGCGCGCGAGGCAACCGGGTCTGTTCGCGCGTGACGCGTCAAGCACCGTAGGGTGGGCTAAGCTTCGCGCTCGCGTCAGCGAGGGCGAAGCGAGCCCACCATTCTTCGTTAGAATACGCCTCAGCAAATCAACGCGCATCGATCAGATGGCCGGCACGGCACGTGCCGCGCCTTTGCCCGCCCTACGAAGCAAAAGCGCGGCAGCCGTGCAGGCCTTTTCCACAAGCGATCCGAAAAATCATCATTCCTATACTAGGAACATATTGACAGCGTACCGCTGCTCCTGTAGCAAAGGCGCACGCTCCAGAATTGTGATTGAGGCCGCGGCGATGCGGCGCCCTTGAGAGGCGCTGCCGCGCGAGCGCTCCTGACCGCAAGCCGCACAAGTCCCGAGGAACCGATGACCGCGCAGCGCAAGGCTGTCGCGCCCGACATCGTCGTGCGCGCGCGCAACGACTATCTCGCCAAGAAGCCGGTCAGGCAGATTTCCGCCGAGACCGGGCTCTCGACCGGCCTGCTTTACGCAGTGCTCGCGGGAGAGCGCGGGCCAAACCCGCTCCCCGCCATCCCGCGCCGACGTGCCGTCGTCGGCACCAAGGCGCGCGAACTGCCGGGAGGCCGCGCCGCGCTGGTCGCGCGGCTCTGGAGCACGGCGGATCGCCAGGTGCGCGAGATCGAGAAGCGCCTGCGCCGCGGCGAGCAGGAGCCGACCGAACGTGAGCGTGACGCGCGCGTGCTCGCAGCCCTGGTGCGCACCTTGCGCGATCTCAACGCCTTCGACGAAGCCACCAAAGCCGCGGGAGCAGTTATGGATTCGAACGAGAATGACGACATGCCCACCGACATCGATGAGTTCCGTAACGAACTTGCGCGACGCATTCATGCGTTTGTCGATGGAAGGATTGGTCCCCGACTTCCTGCCGACGCTGAGCCTCAGGACGAGTGAGCGCTCGAACGGCGATTGGATCTCGCTGGCGCACCCGCATCAGATGCCGCCGGACGCAGCGCAAAGCGGCGTGCCGTGGACCACATGGCTCCTGCTCGGCGGGCGGGGCGCCGGCAAGACCCGCGCTGGCGCCGAATGGGTGAGGGCGCTGATCCACGGTGTCTCACCTTTCGCCGATGCGCCGATGTCGCCGATCGCGCTCGTCGGCGAGACCGAGCACGAAGTGCGCGAGGTGATGATCGAGGGCGTGTCCGGCCTGCTGGCGGTTTCACCGCGCAGCCAGCGCCCGACCTGGCCGATCGATCCGGCGCGCGCCGAGGGGATACCCTATGACAGCCGCATCGTCGCGAGCGCGGAGCGCCAGGCGGCGGTGTCGACGACAACCGGCGGCACGATCGTGACCGGCGGCGTTCTGGCGTGGCTGTCGCGCAAATTCGACGCCGTGCAGCAGATGCTCGAGCCGCTCACACCCTACGCCAAGCCGTTCGCCAACCTCTTCTTCGAATATTGGTGGGCGTTTCTCGGCGCCGGGCTCGCCTACGTGGTGATCGAGCAGGCCCACGTCCGCAAGGCGCGCATCGTGGATCACCGCGACGGCAAGACCACATGATCGCCCCGCTGCTCACCCTCATCGCCGGCGCGAGCGGCTGGGTTGCCTCGCTCACAAGCCTTCCGGTGATCGGCGCGGCGCTTGCGCTGCTCGGCACCCGCGCCGGCCGCTACCTGATGGTTGGGGCAGCGTCCGCGCTGCTCTACGGCTTTGCCTACTGGAAGGGCGAGGCCTCGGCGTCGGGTGCGTCCGAGGCGGGAGCGCTGCGCGCGGCGCTGCAGGCGGCTGCGATCGATCGCGACGCCGCAAACGCGCGCGCGAGCCGGGCGCAACTCGTCATCAACGGCCTGCAGGCTGCCGAAGAGGCGAGCCGGCGCAGAATCAATGAACTCGCCGACGAGCTCGCGAGCCGTCCGCTTCAATCCACCACACCGGGGGCCAAAGTCGATGCGAACGCTCTGCTTGATGATCAGTGCCGCTACACTCCTGCCGGGGCTCGGCGGATGCGCGGCAAATAACCCGACGGCCGCACCGCTCGCGCGCGACATTGGGCCACCGCCCGCCTATCTGGCGCATGTCCCCAATCCCGAGCCGCGGTCGAAGCAAAGCCCGGTCGCTCATGCCGCCGAGCGTGGCGCCGCCCTCGACAAGGCGAACGCCATCATCGCCTGCACCGACGCCGAATGGCGCCCGACTCGTGTCACGTTGCTCGGCGGCGAGCGGCCGATTGATGCGGCCGCGCCCGGCGAATGCCCGGCTCTCGATCATGTGCCGCTCGGAAAGCCGCGCAAGCGCCGGCACCGGAGCACATAAAGAAACCGGCGCGGGCTGGCCGCGCCGGATCTTCGCACGTCTGCAATTGGTTACTTCGGATTGCCGCTGCCGGGCGCGTTGCGATCCGCACCAGGGCCCGCCGGGTCAGGTGCGGTACCGGTCTCGGTACCCTGCGAGGCCGGGTTGGTCGGCATGCCGACCGGGCGTTGCGTCATACCGCTGGGTGTCTCGCGCTTGACGGCGTTCCGGCGCGTGAGGCCCGGGCCGGCCGGGTCTTTCGCTGTACCGGTCTCCGTGCCCTGCGTCACCGGCGCGGTCGCCGTCTGTGCTACGGCAAGCGAGCAGCTACCAGCGACCAGCGCCGCCGCGAGAATCAGTTTCGTTGCCTTCGTCATCATGTCCTCCATGAGCGCGCCTCCCAATCGGCGCAGATGAGCAACCAACGTGTCAGCCGAAACGATGTTCCGGCTTGCACAACCGGCATCCGGCAAAAAGGATTCTGGGGAACCTGGAACAACAGCGCCACGCGGGTCCGCGTCACTGGCCAGCGGTTCCACTTTCCCATAAAGCTCTGCCGGCTTTTGCTGGAGACGCCTCGATGGACGTGCGCGATGCCGTCGCCACCCGGTATTCCTGCCGGGCCTTCCTGCCCACTCCCGTTCCGCAAACGATCGTCCGCGACATTCTCGAATGCGCGGCGCGCGCGCCGTCCGGCGGCAACCTGCAGCCCTGGCTCGTGCATGTCGTGGCCGGCGAGCGGCTCGAGGCGCTGAAGGCCATCCTGCGTCCGCGCTTCGCGGCCGAATTGCCGCGCGGGGAGGGGGCGGAATACGACGTCTATCCGCCCGACCTCAAGGAGCCTTACTACAGCCGGCGCGCGCGCGTCGGAAATCAGCTTTATGCCTCGATCGGAATTCCGCGCGAGGACCGGCCCGGTCGTTATCGCCAGTTCTCCCGCAATTATCTCTTCTATGACGCGCCCGTCGGCATCTTCGTCTTCATGGACCGCAGCATGGGTCCGCCGCAGTGGTCCGACGTCGGCGGCTTCATCCAGAACATCATGCTGCTCGCCCGCGCGCATGGTCTGCACACCTGCCCGCAGGAGGCCTGGACGAACTGGCACAAGACACTCACGCCCTTCCTTAAGCTGTCCCCCGAACACATTCTCTTCTGCGGCATCGCGCTTGGCTTCGCCGACGAGGACGCGCCGATCAACCGCTGGCGCTCCGAGCGCGAGGGCGTCGAGGCGTTCGCCCGCTTCGAGGGCTTTGCGGCGCCGGAGCCCCGCTCTTGACACCGTCCGTCTTTACGCGTTTCACCGGCTGGTGCCGCGAGGGCTTGATGATTTCTGCGCGCTTGTTTCTGCTGGCGCTTGTGCTTGCCGGGACGGCACCCGACAGGGCGGCTGCCGCCGAGCGCGATTGCCTGACCCAGGAGCCGCGCCGCGCCGCGATTGCAGCGCACAAGGCGGTGCCGCTGACGCGTGCGATGCGCATCGTCAAGCAGCGCGTGCCCGGCGAGGTGGTGAATGCGCGTCTGTGCCGGCGGGAAAAGGGCCTCATCTACGTGCTGACAGTGCTCGCGCGCGATGGCAAAGTGACCGAGGCCATGGTCGACGCGTCCGACGGCCATTGGCTCGACGGAAGCTGAGCGGGGGAGGAGACACTTGCGACTTTTGGTGATCGAGGATGACCCCGACCTCAACCGTCAGCTTGCGACCGCCCTGACCGAAGCCGGCTACGTGGTTGATCGGGCGTTCGACGGCGAGGAAGGTCATTATCTCGGCGAGACCGAGCCCTATGACGCCGTGATCCTGGACATCGGNNCTGCCCAAGATGGACGGCATCTCGGTGCTGGAATCCTGGCGCCGCTCCGGCCGCGCCATGCCGGTGCTGATGCTGACCGCGCGCGACCGCTGGAGCGACAAGGTGCAGGGCTTCGATGCCGGCGCCGACGACTATGTGGCAAAGCCCTTCCACCTGGAGGAAGTGCTGGCGCGGGTCCGCGCGCTGTTACGCCGCTCGGTCGGCCACGCCAAGAGCGAGTTCACCTGCGGACCCGTGCGGCTCGATTCGCGCACCGGCCGCGTGAGCGTCGACGGCAATCCGGTCAAGCTCACCAGCCATGAATACCGGCTGCTCTCCTACCTGATGCACCATACCGGCCGGGTGGTGTCGCGCACCGAGCTGGTCGAGCATCTCTATGACCAGGACTTCGACCGCGATTCCAACACCATCGAGGTTTTCGTCGGCCGCATCCGCAGGAAGCTCGGCGTCGACGTGATCCAGACGGTCCGCGGGCTCGGCTACCTCCTCACGCCGCCGAGCGATGCGCGCTAACTCGCTCGCGCTTCGTCTCTTCCTCTCCGCCACCGCCTGGACCGTGGTGATCCTGCTCGTCACCGGGGTCGTGCTCTCTTCGCTGTATCGCCAGGCGGTCGAGCGCTCGTTCGACCGCCGCCTCGGCGTCTATCTGCGAACGCTGGTGGCCGATGTCGCGTCACCGGAGGAAAACGAGAAATTCGCCCAATCGCTCGGCGAGCCGCTGTTCGGGCTGCCGCTGTCGGGCTGGTACTGGCAGGTGACGCGGCTCAATGGGCCCAAGCCAGACGTGCGATCCTCGCGCTCGTTGTGGGACGCCGGCCTGCCGCATCTGGAGGATCAGCACGTTCCGGTGGCAGCCGACGATACGCGGCGCAGCTACGTGCCGGGGCCTGACGACCAGCGCCTGCGCCTTATCGAGCGCACCGTCGATGTCGGCGAGGACGGCCGCTTTCTCATTGCGGTCGCCGGCGATGCCGCCGAGATCGACGAGGAGACGCTCGCCTTCGACCGCGCGATCCTCATTACCTTCGGCGTGCTGGCGATCGTGCTTTTGCTCACCACTATGTTCCAGGTGCGCTTCGGTCTCGCACCCTTGAAACGCATTTCCGAAAGCCTGGCGGCGATCCGCTCCGGCAAGGCCGAGCGGCTCGCCGGCCGCTTCCCCGACGAGATCGCCCCGCTCGCGCGCGAGACCAACGCGCTGATCGACGCCAACCGCGAGATCGTCGAGCGCGCGCGCACCCATGTCGGCAATCTCGCCCATGCGCTGAAAACGCCGCTCTCGGTGATCGTCAACGAGGCGAACGCGCGCGGCGACGATCCGCTCGCCGTCAAGGTCCGCGAGCAAGCCAACGTGATGCGCGACCAGGTCACGCGGCATCTCGAGCGCGCCCGTATCGCGGCGCGTGCGACCGTGGTCGGCACCGTGACAGAAGTCGCGCCGGTCGTGACCGCGCTCGCCCGCACCATGGAGAAGATCCATCGCGACCGCGGCATCGCGATCGACATCGAGGCGCCGCAGGAGACCCGCTTTCGCGGCGAGAAGCAGGACCTCGAAGAGATGGTCGGCAATCTGGTCGACAATGCCTGCAAATGGGCACAATCGCGTGTCGCCGTCGAGGTCCTGTCTGAGCATTCCGACGCGACGCAGGCGCTGCCGAATCTCCGCGTGGTTGTCGATGACGACGGGCCCGGCCTGACCCCGTCGCAGCGCGAGCAGGTGCAGGCGCGCCGCGGCAACCGGCTCGACGAGACCAAGCCCGGCTCCGGCCTCGGCCTNNGCCGAGCTGGTGCTGCCGGCGGCGTGAGACTTATCGCGCGGCGCTCGGAATCCCGCTTGGCCGAAGCCTCCCGGTCACGCTAGAACAGAAGGCACCGCCCGGCCGTCGCCGGGCGGATTCGTCGGACGGGATATTGAATGAGGGAGCTGAAGCGGATCGTAGTCGCGCTCGCCGCGCTCTGCCTTGCGGCCTGCGCCGCCGATC
>PLJS01000293.1 GCA_003140315.1 Hyphomicrobiales bacterium | reverse complement strand
GGGGGCCTTAACAGCACCCACTTCTGTGGCGCTCACGCGCCGGTGGAGGAGCCATCCACAGCATCAGAACCGGAAGTCAACGGACGATCTTGCAGTCTCGCTCAAGACCGCCGCCGCCGGTGGGGCACGTTGCGCGCGGCTCGCGCTTCGGTGTGGGACTGCGGCGCCCGTCGTTCGGTCTGGTCTGGCATTCACAGGTGGAAGCCGGAAGCAAAAGTTCCGGTTTGAGCAATACAAATCGTGACTAGCGAACTACCCTTTTGATCAACCCTCTCGGCGACCTCTGAAGAAGCCTTTGTTCGTCGTGTTCTGCTTTATATTCGCTGCTTCCCCCTTTTCGGCCGCGTTGGCGTGATGTTCATGCTCAACCGCATTGTCCTTCGTCTTCTCCGGGGCTGAACCCTTTGTGCTGCGATTTGCAGGCGGAATTGGCGGCATGTGGCTGGACATGATCTAAGTCCTTCACGGCGAGGGGGGCATTTCGACCAGTAAGTCTCGATAGCACGAAAAGTTACCGCGGAGCGGTATCAGCCTTGCGTCGCGGTGAGCCGGCTCAAGAACATGTGCCAGAACGCCCGGCACACCGTGCCACGCGGCCAGTAAGCTGCCGCGGCCGCGGGAACATTCTCCAATTCATGCGCGCAGCGCTGCTTTTCCACGCACCCCGAGCAGCACCGCTGCATGTCGCGCATCACATCGGGTGCCGCGACTCTGATCTTCTCGACGTCTATCTCGAGGTGAGTAAGTCGCGCATAGAGCAAGTCGGCCGATCCCGGATCGTGTCCCGCCAGTAGTCTCAGCTCGTCTGTGGGCAGGTGCAGGTCCCGCGCGATGCGGTCGATTTCAACCGACTCGCAGTGGGCAAGATCCATCCGTGGCTTGGGCCCGCTGTGCCGGCCAACGGGTCCATTAATCTGAAACCGTGCCTGCGAACTTGCGTCCCCACTGTATTGCTGCGTCGAGCATGGGAGCCTCCCTCGAGACGGAGAGACTGGGTCGGTCGCGTCAAGCCGCATTGATCCAGATCAAGCGACAAAACCTTGCGGGAGTTTGATCTGAATCAACAAGCCAGCCGCGCCGAGCCGCATGTTGCGTCACGTGGGGGGCGGACGACGTCGCGTGTCGTTCCGCGGAGAAATAGGCCATGAGCGTTACGGCGGTTCCGGGAAAGTCGATGACTCTCGGCGAGGGCGGCACGGCCTTCGCTTTCGCCATCCTGGCATTCCTGTCGCTCATCATAGCCGCGAAGGCTTACACCCCCGAATATGCCTTCCATGCCTACCTGTTTACGGCGGGGAGTGCGGCGGCGGTGTTCGCCATCGTCAACCGCTACTTCGACAGGCCCGCCGAACCCGCGCCGCTCTTCATCGACGGCAAGCCCAACTACAATATGGGGCCGGTGAAGTTCGCGACCGTCGCGGCCATGTTCTGGGGCATCGCGGGATTTACCGTCGGCCTCTACATCGCGCTCGAGCTGGCCTTTCCGTTTCTCAATCTCGATCTGCCGTGGATCAGTTTCGGCCGGCTGCGGCCGCTGCATACCTCTGCGGTGATCTTCGCGTTCGGCGGTAACGTGCTGCTGGGAACCTCATTCTACGTCGTGCAGCGCACCTGCCGTGCGCGGCTGGTCGGCGACATCGCGCCGTGGTTCGTCATCCTCGGCTACAACTTCTTCATCCTGATCGCCGGCACCGGCTATCTGCTCGGCATCACGCAGTCGAAAGAGTACGCCGAGCCCGAGTGGTACGCCGACCTCTGGCTCACCATCGTGTGGGTCACGTATTTCCTGGTGTTCATGGGCACGATCATGCGGCGCACCGAGCCGCATATCTATGTCGCCAACTGGTTCTACCTCGCCTTCATCCTGACGATCGCGGTCCTGCACCTCGGCAACAATGCCGCGGTGCCGGTCTCGCTGTTTTCGGCGAAGTCCTACATCGTCTGGTCCGGAGTGCAGGACGCGATGGTGCAGTGGTGGTACGGCCACAACGCGGTCGGCTTCTTCCTCACCGCCGGCTTCCTCGCCATCATGTATTACTTCATTCCGAAGCGGGCGGAGCGGCCGGTCTATTCCTATCGGCTCTCGATCATCCACTTCTGGGCGCTGATCTTCCTCTACATCTGGGCCGGCCCGCATCACCTGCACTACACAGCCTTGCCGGACTGGGCGCAGACGCTCGGCATGACGTTCTCGATCATGCTGTGGATGCCCTCATGGGGCGGCATGATCAACGGCCTGATGACGCTCTCGGGCGCCTGGGACAAGCTGCGCACCGATCCGGTGCTGCGCATGATGGTCGTGTCGGTCGCGTTCTACGGCATGGCCACCTTCGAGGGCCCGGTGATGTCGGTGAAATCCGTCAACTCGCTCTCGCATTACACCGACTGGACCATCGGCCACGTGCATTCGGGCGCGCTCGGCTGGGTCGGCTACATCTCGTTCGGCGCGATCTATTGCCTGGTGCCGTGGCTGTGGAACCGTCCGCTCTACTCCCTGAAGCTCGTCAACTGGCACTTCTGGATCTCGACCATCGGCATCGTGCTCTACATCTCGGCGATGTGGGTGTCGGGCATCCTGCAAGGCCTGATGTGGCGCGCCTACACCTCGCTCGGCTTCCTCGAATACTCCTTCATCGAGACCGTCGAGGCGATGCATCCGTTCTACGTCATCCGCGCAATGGGCGGCGCGCTGTTCCTGCTCGGCGCTCTGCTGATGGTCTGGAATCTCTGGCAGACCGTGCACAGCAAAGAGGCTGCCGTCGCCGCCGCCGCGCCAACCCTCGTCCCGGCGGAGTGAGACCCATGTCACTCTGGTCCAAACACGCGATCTTCGAGAAGAACTCGATCATCCTCGTCATCGGCGTGCTGATCGTGATCGCGATCGGCGGCCTCGTCGAGATCGTGCCGCTGTTCTATCTCAAGAGCACGATCGAGAAGGTCGACGGTATCAGGCCTTACACGCCGCTCGAGCTCGCGGGCCGCAACATCTATGTGCGCGAGGGCTGCTATCTCTGCCATTCGCAGATGATCCGGCCGCTGCGCGACGAGGTCGAGCGCTACGGGCATTACTCGCTCGCCGCCGAAAGCATGTACGACCGGCCGTTCCAGTGGGGAAGCAAGCGCACGGGGCCGGACCTCGCGCGCGTCGGCGCCAAATATTCCGACGAATGGCATCGCGATCATCTGCACGATCCGCGCTCGGTCGTGCCCGGGAGCGTGATGCCGTCCTATCCCTGGCTCGCCACAACCGATCTCGACTACGCGCATATCGCCGAGGACATGAAGGTGAACGCCGTACTCGGCGTGCCCTATACGCCCGACATGATCGCGAACGCTGCAAGCGACGTGAAGGCGCAGTCCGTGGCCGACGCGCCCGAGGCCGCCGCTCTCGTCAAGCGCTACCCGAAGGCGACGGCGCGCGACTACGACGGCGACCCCTCACGCGTCACCGAAGCCGATGCGTTGATCGCCTATCTGCAGGTGCTCGGCACCCTCGTCGACTTCAAGCTTTACGACGACAAAGCCAACATTCGCTGAGACAGACATGAACGAGACCTATCGCGCGCTCGCGGAATTCGCCCAGACTTGGGGCCTCGCCTACTTCGTCGGGGTCTTCCTCGTCGTGCTGGCCTACGCGCTGTGGCCGTCGCGCCAGCAGGCGTTCGACGAAGCCGCCCGCATGCCGCTGCGCGAGGATTGATCATGGCGAATGACCACACCCACGTTGACTCCGTCACCGGCACGACGACGACCGGGCATGAATGGGACGGGATCCGCGAACTGAACACGCCGCTGCCGCGCTGGTGGCTGTGGCTGTTCTATCTCACGATCATCTGGGCGGTCGGCTATTGGGTCGTGTATCCGGCCTGGCCGCTGATCTCCTCGTTCACGCAAGGGGCGTTCGGCTGGCACTCGCGCGACGCGGTCGTCACCGACCTGAAGGAGCTGACGTCGCTGCGCGCTCCGATGACCGAGAAGCTCGCCGCAACCGCATTGCCCGACATCAAGGCCAACCAGGACCTTGCCGACTTCACCTACGCGCAGGGGCGCGCGGCGTTCCGCGAGAACTGCGGCGCGTGTCATGGCGCGGGCGGCGGCGGCGCCAAGGGCTATCCCAATCTCAACGACAATGACTGGCTGTGGGGCGGCACGATCGAGCAGATCGAGCAGACGATTACGTTCGGTATCCGCTCCGGCCACGCGAAGGCGCGCGAGAGCCAGATGCCGGCGTTCGGCAAGGACAATATCCTCAAGAGCAACGAGATCATCTCTGTTGCGAACTACGTCCGCTCGATCGCCGGCCTCTCCACGCGGACCGGCGTCGATCTGAAGGCTGGCGCGAAAATCTTCGCCGACAATTGCGCCGTCTGTCACGGGCCGGAGGGCAAGGGCAACCGGGAGCTCGGCGCGCCTAACCTCACCGACGGCATCTGGCTGTTCGGCTCGGACGAGGCGACGATCATCGACGTCATCGCCAATGCGCGCGGCGGCGTGATGCCGGCCTGGACCGGACGGCTCGACCCGGTGACCATCAAGGCGCTCGCCTATTATGTGCATTCGCTCGGCGGCGGGGAGAAATGACCCGTGACCGCTCTCACGCAAACGGCCTGCCGGGACGCCGAATGCGGCCTGTTCGCGCTTGCCGAAGGCGCGAGGGTTGAGGCCGTTAAGATGAAGGTCATCGCGCAGCCACCGCCGCTCGATCCGGCGGCCGGCGCAACCAGTGACACGCTGTTCGATGAGTTCGTCGAGGACGATACACCGCTCTATCAGGCGCGGCGCAAGATCTATCCGCAACGCGTCAACGGAACCTACCGCCGCATCAAATGGGCAGTGCTGTTCGTCACGCTCGGCATCTATTATCTTACGCCGTTCCTGCGCTGGGACCGCGGACCGAATTCGCCCGGCCAGGCGGTGCTGATCGATCTGCCGAACCGGCGCTTCTATTTCTTCTTCATCGAGATCTGGCCGCAGGAGATCTACTACCTCACCGGCCTGCTCATCCTTGCCGCGATGACGCTGTTCCTGATGAACGCGCTCGCCGGACGCGTCTGGTGCGGCTATCTCTGCCCGCAGACGGTGTGGACCGACCTGTTCCAGACGATCGAGCGCTGGACCGAAGGCGATCGGCGCGAGCATCTGTTGCGGGACCGCGGCGGCTGGACCGCGGAGCGCGTCGGCCGCGCCGCCACGAAGCATTTTCTCTGGCTGATAATCGCATGGTGGACCGGTGGCGCCTGGGTTCTCTATTTCGCCGACGCACCGACCCTGGTGCGCGATCTCGCGACGCTCCATGCACCCTTTGTCGCCTATCTGTGGATCGGCATCCTGACGTTTACGACCTATGCGCTCGCCGGCTGGATGCGCGAGCAGGTCTGTCTCTATATGTGCCCGTGGCCGCGCATCCAGGCCGCACTGACCGACGAATACGCGCTCAACGTGACCTATCGCTACGATCGCGGCGAGCCGCGTGCCTCGGTGAAGAAGAGCGCCGCGCTGCTGGCGCAAGGCTTGCCGGCGGGCGACTGCATCGACTGCCTGCAATGCCTGCATGTCTGCCCGACCGGTGTCGACATCCGCGACGGCCCCGATCTCGGCTGCATCCAGTGCGGGCTTTGCATCGATGCGTGCGATGCCGTGATGGCGAAGGTCGGACGGCCGGCGCGGCTGATCGCCTACGACACCGACATCAACATCAAGCACCGGCAGGAAGGCACCGCGCCGATTTATCATTTCGTGCGCCTGCGCACGGCGCTCTATGTCGTGATCATCACGATGGTCTGCGGAATCATGACGTTCGCGCTGGCGACCCGTAACGCCCAGTCGATCAGCGTCCTGCACGACCGCAATCCGGTTTTCGTGCGCCTGTCCGACGGCGCCGTCCGCAACGCCTATACGGTGCGCATCGCCAACAAGCGTAGCGAACGGCGCGAGTTCACCCTGAGCATCTCGGGCCTCGCGGGCTCGCTCCTCGACGTGGTCCAGACGCGCGAGGACGGGCGCTTCGTCGTCGACGTCGGCCCCGACCAGACCCGCGAGGTGCGCGCACTCGTCACCGACTACGCGCTTGCTCCGCCGCCCTCAACGTCGGTCACGTTCCACCTCTATGATGTCGTCACTGGCGAGCGGGCCTCGGCGGGCGACTATTTCCGTGGCACCGGAGAATAAGATGATCCACGCCCTCAACGACAACGCGTCAGCCCGACCGGTCACCGGCCGCATGGTGCTGCTCTGCCTCGTCGGATTCTTCGGCGTCGTGATCGGCGTGAACGCTGTCTTGATCAGGGCCGCGGTCACGACCTTCGGCGGCCTCGAGACGCCGAATGCCTATCAGGCGGGACTTGCCTATGAGCAGGAGATCGAGGCCGCGCACGCGCAAGATGCGCTGCATTGGCGGGTCAATGCCGGCGTTCATCCTGCCGGCGGCGAGACGGTCATCGACATCGAGGCGCGCGACGAGGCCGGGCGGCCGCTCGCAGGGCTCGGCGCGACCGCGACCTTGGTGCATCCCGTCGATGCGCGCACGGATCAGCCTGTGACGCTGCATGAGGATAAAACCGGGCACTTCACCGGCAGCGCCGCGCTCGCGGCCGGGCAATGGGAACTGACGATCGAGCTGTCGCGCGATGGCCGGCGCATGTTCCGGTCACGCAATCGCGTGGTCCTCAACTGAGACCGACATGACCGAGACGCTCGACCTCTCGATATTCGTCAAGCGCCACGACGGCACCGCGCACATCGAGCTTGCTGTCGAGGACATCGGCTGCGCGAGCTGCATCCGCAAGATCGAAGACGGCCTGAAGAAAATTCCCGGCATCGTCGAGGCGCGCGTCAACTTCACCAATCGCCGCCTCACCGTCGACTGGCGCGAGGATGAGCTTGGCGCCGGCGACGTGATGTCGGCGCTCGCGCGCATCGGCTACCGCGCGCATCCGTTCGAGCCGGAGCGCGCCGAGGCCGAGGAAGCGCTGTACGCCCGCTGGCTCGTGAAGTGCCTCGCGGTCGCGGGCTTCGCCGCAATGAACGTCATGCTGCTGTCCGTCGCGGTCTGGTCCGGCACCGACATGGACCAGGACACGCGCGACTTCTTCCATTGGCTCTCGGCGCTGATCGCGCTCCCGTGCGCCGCCTATGCGGGGCAGCCGTTCTTCCAGAGCGCCGTGAAGGCGATCCGGGCACGCCAGCTCAACATGGATGTGCCGATCTCGCTCGGTGTGCTGCTCGCGCTCGGCATGTCGCTGGTCGAGACCGCGGGCCATGCCGAGCACGCCTATTTCGATTCCGCCACGATGCTGCTGTTCTTTCTCCTGTGCGGGCGCACGCTCGACCATGCGATGCGGCGCAAGACGCGGGCGGTTGCGACCAATCTGGCGGCGCTCAAGACCGAGTTCGCGCACCGCTTCGACGGCAGCGAGCTTGTTCAGGTCCCCGCCGCCGCCCTGAAGACCGGCGACCGCCTGCTGGTGCGCTCGGGCGACCGTGTGCCGGCCGACGGCATCGTCCTCTCCGGCACGTCGGAAATCGATGAAAGCCTCGTCACCGGCGAGACGACCTTGCGCGACGTCGGCGCCGGCGCCGCGATCCACGCGGGCGCGGTGAACTTCTCCGGCACGTTGACGATGCGCGTCACCGCCGCCGGAACCGGCACGCTGATCGACGAGGTCGAGCGGCTGCTGGAGAAGGCCGTCACCGCCAAGTCACGTTACGTGCGTCTCGCGGATCGCGCCGCCCGGCTTTACGCGCCGGTGGTCCATGCAACCGCGGCCCTGACGGTGATCGGCTGGCTCGCCGCCGGCGCCTCGGTGCACGATTCGATCATCACGGCGATCGCGGTGCTGATCATCACCTGCCCTTGCGCGCTCGCGCTCGCGATCCCCACCGTGCAGGTGGTCGCGTCCGGCGTCCTGTTCCGCGCGGGCGTGATCCTCAATTCTGGCGACGCGATCGAACGCTTCGCCGAGGTGGACACGGTGGTGTTCGACAAGACGGGCACGCTGACGCTCCCCGAACCGCGCGTCGACAACGCGGCCGCGATCGATCCGGCGATGCTGGAGCGTGCGGCGCGGCTTGCGCTGTCGAGCCGTCATCCGCTCGCCGCATCGGTCGCCAGCGAGGCGCGCGAGCGCCAGCCTTTCGAAGGCGCGATCGAGGAGCCTGGACAAGGCGTTCGCGCGCTGATCGATGGCTCCGAGGCGCGGCTCGGCAGCCTGGCGTTCTGCGGGATGACCGACACCGGGCTACACGAGCCCGGCGTATCGACCATCGCTTTTGCGCATGCGGGCCGCGAAGTTCTGCTCACCGCGCGCCAGTCGCTGCGTCCCGACGCCGAAAAGACCATCGCGGCGCTGCGCGCTTTCGGTCTCGACCTCATGATCCTGTCGGGCGACCGCCCGGACGCGGTCGCGCCGATCGCGCGCACGCTCAGCATCGCGAACTGGCGCGGTGGGGCCGATCCGGCCGAGAAGATCGCCGCCATCGAGGCGCTGAAGGCGCAAGGCCGCCGCGTGCTCGTGGTCGGCGACGGTCTCAACGATGCGCCGGCGCTCGCCGCCGCGCATGTCTCGATGTCGCCGATCAGCGCAGCCGATATCACCCAGGCGCATGCCGACGCGGTCTTTCTCGGGGTCCGGCTCCAGCCTGTGTGGGATGCGATCGCGGTGTCGCGCCGCGCGCGGCGCGTGATGCGGCAGAACCTGTGGTTCGCCGTGCTTTACAACGCGGTCGCGGTCCCGATCGCGATACTTGGGCTTGTCACGCCCCTGATCGCGGCCGCGGCGATGTCGGGATCGTCCGTGCTGGTGACGCTCAATGCCCTGCGGGCACGCTTCGGGCGGGAAGGCTCACACGCAGCCGAAACGCCAGCCTTGACCGCGAGGGCCGCGTCATGACCGTGCTGATCTACCTCGTGCCGGCGGCCTTGGCGCTCGGCCTGACGGGACTCGTCGCATTCCTATGGTCGCTTAGGTCGCGCCAGTATGACGATATGGAGGGCGCCGCGCTGCGCGTCCTTTCAGATGACGACTTAGCGCCTTCAGACGAGAGCTACTCGACTGACGCCCCGTAGATCCGCTGAAATTGCCTAATTGGTCGCGAGACGACCACGGAGCTTGAGTTTCGGGCCCCCCTTCGCTGAGGGGAGTTCTTCGCCATCGTGCCCCAGGCGAATATCGTCACGACCACGACGCCGTATCCGCTCGCATGGGCGAACGAGGCATTATCGGACTTGCGGGGCGGCCGCCTCGAAGGCGCGGCGGTGTTGGTTCCCTA
>PLJS01000047.1 GCA_003140315.1 Hyphomicrobiales bacterium | reverse complement strand
CGATGGAGTTTTCACACAGCCTGATCTGGAACCAGACACCGATGTGGCGAGCTTCGTACCCACAATGGAACTAGGTGCCGCGTTCGGCGCCAAATACGCGACCATCATGGGTGCCGACACCGACTGGTCGCGCCAGCGCGACAATTTCATCCGCACCTGCGACCTCGCGGCGCAATTCTCTCTCACCTGCTCGCTCGAATTCGCCGTGATCCGGCCGCTTGCAACTCTCCCTCAAACGGTGCGGCTCATCACCGAGGCAACGCGCGAGGCCGTGGTCTGCATCGATCCGTTGCATCTCGCGCGCTCCGGCGGGACCCCGGCCGAGGTGAAGGCGCTCGATCCGAAATACTTCCCCTACGCGCAGATCTCCGACGGCGTGCTCGCACCGGGCGAGCCCGATCCGGCGTTGTTCGGCAAGCTGGGCTTGGGCCAGCGCGCAATGCCCGGCGAAGGGCAACTGCCGCTGCGCGAACTGCTCGCCGCATTGCCACGCTATGTTCCACTCAGCGTCGAGTTGCCGATTTCGCTCGCGCCTGCAGGGACGAGCGCAGACACATGGGCGAAAACGACGCTGGAGAAGACCAAGGCGTTCCTGTCGCCATGAGCAGATGAGATGATCCGCTTTCCGCGTCTCGTGCTTTTCCTCGCGGCGATCGCGATCGCCGGATGCGGCGCGGCATTCGCCGATTCCTATCCGAGCCGGCCGGTCCGCTTCGTGGTCGGCTTTGCGCCTGGCGGCCCTACCGACATTCTGGCGCGGCGCGTCGCGCAATCATTGTCGGAGCGGTTCGGGCAGCCGGTGGTCGTCGAGAACAAGCCCGGCGCGACCGGCAACGTGGCGACCGAATATGTGATCAGAGCGGCGCCCGACGGCTACACCATCCTGGTGGTAGCCACATCCAACGCCATCAACATGACGTTCTATCAGCGGCTCTCGTTCAACTTCCTGCGCGACGTGGCGCCGGTCGCCGGGCTCGCGCGCATCTCCTACGTTATGTCGCTGAACCCGGCGGTGCCGGCCAAATCGGTCGCGGAATTCATCGCCTATGCGAAAGCCAACCCCGACAAGCTCAACTTCGCATCTGGAGGCGTCGGCTCGTCGAACCAGTTGGCGGCCGAGATGTTCAAGACGATGACCGGGACGCAGCTTGTTCACGTGCCCTATCGCGGCAATGCCGCGGCCTACACCGATCTGATCAGCGGGCAGGTGCAGTTCATCTTCGCGGATGTCGGCTCTGTGCGCGCGCATGTGCAGTCCGGCACGTTGCGCGGCCTCGCGGTCACGTCCGCCAAGCGTCTGTCCACGCTCCCCGACATTCCGACCGTCGCCGAGACCGTGCCGGGATACGAGGCCTATGCGTGGTACGGCTTCGCGGCGCCAAAAGGCACGCCCGTGGACATCGTCGATAAGCTCAACCGCGAGATCAATGCGGTGCTTACCGATGCGGCGCTCAAAACACGCTTTGCCGAGCTTGAGGCCGAGCCGATGGTGTTCACGCCGGCCGAGTTCGCGGCGTTCATGGCGTCCGAAGCGGAACGCTGGGGCGAGGCTGTGCGCGCGTCCGGCGTGAAGGGTGATTAGTTCGAAAGTATTTTATTGATGCGCGGATAGACCTTGCGGGCGTTACCTTCGAACACCTTGGCCTTGTCGGCCGCCGACAGTCCCGCCGCACCTTCGACGTAACGCTTGGTGTCGTCGAAACCGAAGCCGGTCTTTGGATCGTTGCCCTTCACGGCGCCGACCATCTCGGACGCGAACAGGATGTTGTCCGTCGGCACGACCTTGAACAGCAGGTCGATGCCCGGCTGGTGATAAACGCAGGTGTCGAAGAAGATGTTGTTGCCCATGATCTCGGACAGCTCCGGTCTGCCGGCGTTGAGCGCGATGCCGCGGAAACGCCCCCAATGGAACGGAATCGCGCCGCCGCCGTGCGGGATGATCAATCGCAGCTTGGGAAAATCCCGGAATAGGTCGGAGAGGATAAGCTGCACGAATGCCATCGTGTCGGCGTTGAGATAATACGAGCCGGTCGTGTGCATCGCGGGATTAGCGCAGCCGGAGACGTGCACCATGCCGGGCATGTCGAGCTCCACCATCTTCTCGTAGAGCGGATACCACCACTTGTCGGTCAGCGGCGGCGAGTTGAAATAACCGCCCGACGGATCGGGATTGAGATTGCAGCCGACGAAGCCGAGCTCGTTGACGCAGCGCTCCAGCTCCTTGGCGGAATTCTTCGGCGGAACGTTGAGCGACTGCGGCAACTGGCAGACGCCGATGAAGTTCTTCGGGAACAGCGAGACGCAACGGTGGATCAGGTCATTGCAGATCTGCGTCCATTCGAGGCTCACCTCTTCGCCGCCGACGTGATGGCCCATGCCGGAGGCGCGCGGCGAGAAGATCGTCACGTCGGTGCCGCGCTCCTTCTGCAGCCTGATCTGGTTCGCCTCCAGGCTCTCGCGAATCTCGTCGTCGGTCATCTTCAACCCGGCGCGCGGAGGCAGTGCGGTCTTGTTCTTCACCGCCTCGGTCTGGTCCTTGCGGAAGCGATGCAGGTCCTTCGGCTCGGTCGTGTAATGGCCGTGGCAATCGATGATCATGTGAGCCCTGCGCTTGCGATGATTGTGATGTCGTCCGGCGTTCTGATACGATCCTTAGCGCAAAACAAAACGCAAGGGGAGACGAATGGCTAACCTTCCGCGGCTCAATGGCGTGATCCGGGCGCTGGAGCAAGGCCGGCCGGCCTTCACCTGCTTCTCCCCGCCCGAGATCGATGCCGCCTATGCGATGAGCGTGTCGAAGTTCGACGGCGTCGTGTGGGAGATGGAGCATAATCCGTGGGACGGCCGCGCCCTGCGTGACGCGCTCCAGTACATGCTCAACCGTGGGCAGATCGTAAAGGCCAGCAATGTCGCGCCTGCCGTGACGCCGATGGTGCGCATTCCCGTCAATGGCGTGGAGAAAGCGCAGTGGCAGGCGAAGCAGGCACTCGACATCGGCTGTTACGGCATCGTGTTCCCGCATATCTCGACGGTCGAAGAGGCCTATAACGCGGTCGCGGCCTGCCGCTATCCGCGCCTGTCGAGCGCGAAGAACTACGAGCCGGCTGGCATCCGCGGCGACGGCCCGCACGGCGCAGTGCGCTATTGGGGACTGTCGCAGCAAGACTATTACGCCAAGGCCGACGTGTGGCCGCTCGATCCGAACGGCGAGATCTTCGCGATCCTGCAGATCGAGGACATGCGCGGCGTCGATAACCTCGACAAGATGCTGACGGAGGTGAAGGGCGTCGGCGCGATCCTGATCGGCGAAGGCGATCTGGGTCAGGAGCTCGGCATCCCGCGCCAGTACGAACATCCCGAGCTGCTCAAGCAGATGAAGCGCGTGGTCGACACGTGCAAGAAGCACAACGTGGTCGTCGGCCATCCGCATGTCGAAGCCGGCAATGCCGAGCGCATCATCAACGAAGGCTATCGCTTCCTGATGTGCGCGCCGACGCGCAGCTACGGCCATCTCGACAGGGCGCGGCAGATCGCGGGCGTGAAGTAACTATGGAGTATCCGAAGTCCGGTCCTGTCACGCTACGCGCGAATCTCGCCGACTATGCTGTAACGAAGGCGCTGAAAAGCGGCGGCGTCCCGTCCGATCTCGTGTCGTTCGACTTCTGCGGGCCCAAGGTCGCGTTCCAGGGCTTCAAGCCGATGGTGCGCGAGCGCGCCTTCGACGCGAGCGAACTTGCAATCGCGACGTTCCTGCAGGCGAAGGTCTACGGCAAGCCTGTGACGCTCTTGCCCGCCGTCGTAATGGGCCGCTTCCAACATAACCATGCGTTGCGCTGCATTGCGCGCGGGCCGCTCGCACCCGGCGACATCGTGGGACGGCGCATCGGTATCCGCTCCTACACGCAGACGACCGGAATCTGGGTGCGCGGCATCCTGCAGCATGAGTACGGCGTCGACCTGAACAAGGTCACCTGGGTCTGCAATGACGACGGCCACCTTGCCGAGTTTGTCGAGCCACCGAATGTCGAGCGCACGCCCGCGGGCTCCAATAAGGTCGACCAGATGCTGCTCGACGCCGAACTCGATGCCGCGATCCTCGGCGCCGACATGCCGAACGAGCCGCGCGTCACGCATCTCATTCCGAATCCAAAAGAGGCTGCGCTCGCCTGGCGCACGAAATACGGCACCGTGCCGGTCAATCACTTCTTCTGCGTCGACAAGGCGCTCGCCGATACGCGGCCGGATGTGGTGGCCGAGATTTTCCGCATGCTGAAGGCGAGCAAAGCCGCCGCGCCGCCTCCCGCCGACGGCATCGATTTCCACCTGTTCGGCATCGAGGCGCTGCGCAAGCCACTCGGGCTGATCATCCAATACGCTGTCGAGCAGAAGATCATTCCACGCGCTCTCACGGTAGATGAGCTGTTCGACAATTCGACGCGCGGACTCACCTGAGGGACTATGGATGACAACATTCCTGGTGGCGCATGGCGCCTGGTCGGCGGGCTGGGCGTGGAAGAAGATGCGCCCGCTCATGCGCGCGGCCGGCCACGAGCTGTGGACGCCGACCTATACGGGGCTCGGCGAGCGCGCGCATCTGGCGGCGCCGGATGTCTGCCTCGACACGCATATCCAGGACATCGTGGCGGTGCTCGAGACCGAGGACCTGACCGACGTTGTCCTGATCGGACACTCCTACGGCGGCATGGTGGCGACCGGCGTCGCGGACCGGGCGCGCGGCCGCATCAAGCAGCTCATCTATCTCGACGCGTTCGCGCCGAAGGATGGACAGTCGGTGTTCGATCTCCAACAGCCAGAAGCGCTTGAGCGCATGCGCAAGGGCGCAGCGACAAGCGGCGACGGCTGGCGCATTCCCTCCGGCCCGATGCCGCCCGATACGTCGCCGGAGGATCTCGCCTGGGCCTCGCCGCGCCGCAAGCCGCAGCCGCTCAAGGCATTCGAGCAGAAACTCAAGCTTCCCGCAGAGCCGTCCGCGCCGCGCGCTTACATCTATTGCAAGCGCGCGCGGCCGGACGACAACTTCCGCCAATTCCTGGAGCGCGCCAAGCGCGAGGGCTGGCGCACGTTCGAGATCGACGCCAGCCACAATCCGCACATCACCGACCCACAAGGCCTGATGGCGATCCTGATTGAGATCGCCGGCCGATGACCACTGCGCGGCAGGTCGGCATCGCGGGACTTGGGCTGCTCGGCAGCGCGTTGGCGCACCGGCTGATTGGCGCGGGCTTCGATCCGAAGGGCTACGATATCGACGCCGGCAAAATCGCGGCCTTCGCGAAGGCCGGCGGCACCGCGGCGTCGCTCGACGATGTGGCGCATTGCGATGTCGTCCTGCTCGCGGTGTTCGACACGTCGCAGGTTGAAGACGTGGTCGAGAACGCGCTGCTGCCTGCGCTCGCGCCGGGCGCCGCCAAGACCGTGCTGTGCGCGAGCACCTGCGATCCCGACCGCATCGCGGCGCTGGTTGAACGCGTTGCTCCGCGCGGCCTTCGCCTGATCGAGACGCCGGTCTCGGGTTCGAGCGTGCAGGTGCGCAACGGCGACGGCACCGGGCTGATCGGCGGCGACCGCGATACGGTCGACAGCGTCGCCGACATCATCGACGCGCTCTTTCCGAAATGGTTCTACATGGGGCCGGCGGGCAATGGCGGGCGCGCAAAGCTCGCGATCAACCATCTGCTCGGCCTCAACCGGCTGGTGCTCGCCGAAGGGCTCGTGTTCGCGGGAGCGCTCGGACTCGATGCGGCGGCGTTCCTCGATGTCGCGCGCCAATCGGCGGCCTATTCGCAGGTGATGGACATCAAGGGACACAAGATGGTGAGCGGCGACTACACGCCGCAGGGCTTCATCCATCAGTCGCTGAAGGACTTCCGCCTGATGCTCGATCAGGCGCAAAAGCGCGGGCAGGAGCTTCCGCTCGCCACGGTCAATGCCGAGGTGCTCGCCGCTTGTATCGCGCGCGGGGAAGGCGAGCGCGACAATGCCGCGGTGATCGAGGAGATCAGGCGAAGGCGCAAACAAACCTCGTAGGGTGGGCATCGGTTGCTTTGCCGATGCCCACGCGCCTTCCGATCAGCGCGTCCGATCGCTGTCTGCGTGGGCTTCGCTGCGCTCAGCCCATCCTACAGTCTGCTGTGCGAAAGCGCTTTTGCCTTGACTCAGCCTCGCGCGAAATGATGCTGATAGATAAAGTGCCGACACTTGGTCGGTCGGCGACAATATGGGGATGGAATGCGCCGGAGCGACAAGCGGATTCTCACCACACATACCGGCAGCCTGCCGCGCCCGCTCGGGTTGACGCGGCTCTACGCGCAACGCGCCCGCGGCGAGAAGGTCGATGCGGCGGAGCTCGCGCAGGCCGGGCGCGCGGCAATGAAGGATATCGTCGCAAGACAGGTCGAAGCCGGCGTCGATGTCGGCAACAATGGCGAGCAGCAGCGCGACTCGTTCCTGTTCTACATCCGAGACCGCCTCAGCGGTCTCGGCGGCTCGTGGCAGCGGCGCCAGCGCGCCGATGTCGAGCGCTATCCTGTCTTCATGAAAGAATCGTACGAGGCCTCCACCAAGAAGGAGTCGGTCGACGACATCCGCGGCCTGCCGAAGGCGATCGGCGACATCGCATACCCGGACGCCAGCGAGGTCAAAGCCGAGTGCAGCGATTTCCGCGCGGCGCTTGAGGCCGCTCACAATCCCTTCACCGAAGCGTTCCTCACCGCGCCCTCGCCCGGCATGGTGTCGGCGATCGTGCTCAACGAGCATTATCCGACCGAGGAGACGTTCCTCGCCGCCCTGGGCAACGCATTGCGCACTGAATACAAGGCGATCGTGGACGCGGGCTTCCTGTTGCAGCTCGATTGCCCGGATCTCGCGCGCGAAAAACACAACACCTTCGCGGACCGGCCGCTCGCAGACTTCATCACGTTCGGCAACCGCGTGGTGGACGCGATCAACGCGGCGATCTACGACATTCCGCCCGAGAAGGTGCGGCTGCACGTGTGCTGGGGCAATTACGAGGGCCCGCATGACCTTGACGTGGAGCTCCAGGAGATCATCCCATTCCTCAAGCGCGCGAAGGTCGGCGGTTTCGTGCTGCCCTTCGCCAATCCGCGCCACGCGCACGAGTATCGCTACCTGAAAGACCTGCTCGCGCCGGAGCAGATCATCGTCGCGGGCGTGATCGACTCGACCACCAATTTCGTCGAGCATCCGGAGGTCGTCGCCGAGCGGCTCGAACAGGTCGCAAAGGTCATCGGCGATCCGCATCGCGTGATGGCGGGCAGCGACTGCGGCTTCGAGACGATCGCGGGGCGCGGCCGCGTCGCCGAGGACGTTGTGTGGGCGAAGTTCAAGGCCATGAGCGAAGGCGCGCGTATCGCGTCATCGAGACTTTTCTGAACAATAAAACCGAAGGGAGGACCATCATGAGCAAATCCAGGATCGCGCTCGCGATCGCGGCGACGCTCGCGTTCAGTACGCCGGCGCTCGCCGTCGAATGGAATTTCTATCATCACCAGTCGGCGCCGCTATTCGCGACCTCGCGCGGCGCGAAGCTCCTGAGCGAAGCGATCGAGAAATCGACCAATGGCGAATTGACGGCGCGCCTGCATCTCTCCGGCACGCTGCAGATCGCGCCGAACAACATCACGATCGCCGTGTCGGAGGGCGTCGTGCAGTTGGCCGACGACCTGTTCAATTCCGGCAACATCCCGCTCGCCGGCATTCCGCGCCTGCCCGGGCTCGTGCGCAATTACGAGGAGTTCGCCAAGGCCGCCGACGTGCTGCGGCCCTATCTGGAAAAGGCGTTCGCCGACAAGGGCGTCGTGATGCTGGCGGATTACACCTATCCGCTGCAGGTGATCTGGGGTCGCAAGAAGCTCACTTCGCTCGACGACATCAAGGGGCTCAAGCTGCGCGTCGCGCAGCCCGAGCAGGGTGAGATGGTGCGCCGCTTCGGCGGCACGTCGATCACGCTGAGCGCGCCGGAAGTGCCTTCCGCGCTCGATCGCGGCGTCGTCGATGGCATCTTCACGGCCGGCGTCGGCGCGGTGCTGTGGAAGGACCTGCTGAAATACGGCTTCCTGATTCCGGTGAACTGGAACAACTCCTACATCATCGCGAACGCCGAAGCCTTCAACAAGCTCTCGCCCGACCTGCAGGCGAAACTACGCAAGGCCGCGCAAGAAGCCGCGAAGTGGAACCAGGATACGATGAAGCAGGAAGAAACCGACACCGTGAAGATCCTCGCCGGCGCCGGCTACACCATCACGACGGCAACGCCTGAAGAGGCCGCCAAGGTCGCCACCACCATGCAGCCCTATTGGGATGAGTGGGCGAAGTCGCGCGGCCCGGTGGTGATCGAGGCCCTCGCCAAGGTCCGCGCCGCGCTCGGGCGGTGACGATCGTGACGGGAAACAGCGACACGGCGGCCGGCGACGACCGGCCGCCGCTCCTGGAAAAAAGCGCCGTCCCCGAGGGACCGGTCGAAACCGTCTGCAAGTGGGCCTGCGAATTAGCGCTCGTCGTGATGCTGGTCATCATCGGGACGGACATCTTCACGCGCTGGGCGCTCAACTTCTCGTTCGAGATCTCCGACGAGATCGGCGGTTACATGCTGGCCGCGATCACGTTCCTCAGCCTGTCGGTGTGCCAGGCCAACGACAGCTTCCATCACGTCGAGCTCGTCCAGGCGCGTCTCACGCCACGCGGACGTGCGCTCTCGGGCCTTCTGTTCGATCTGCTCACGCTGTCGTTCGCCGCCTTGCTGACGTGGCATTATTTCAAGCTGGAGCTCTCCTCCTGGCGCTTCGGCGAGCACGCGCCGACATTCCTGGAGACGCCGCTGTGGATTCCACGGCTGGTGATGGCGATCGGCGCCTTCGCGCTCTGCCTCGCGATCGTGCGGACCATCCTGTTGCACGTGCGGCGGCTGCGCGCGCCCGACACGGAAGCGCCGCATGTCCCCTGAGGTTCAATTCCTCATCGCGATGGCGCTATTCCTTTGCCTGTTGACGGCCGGGATGGCGGTGCCGTTCGCGATCGCGGTTCCGGCGGTCATCTACCTGCTGATGCAGGGCGGCCTGCCGGCCCTGCAGGGTCTCGGCCTGATGAGCTGGGGCAGCATGAATTCGTTCGTGCTGACCTGCGTGCCGCTGTTCATGTTCATGGCGGAGATCCTGCGCATCAGCGGATTGAGTACGCGCATCTATAGCGGCCTCTCCAAGCTGGTTGCGCCGCTGCCCGGCGGGCTGCTGCAGACCAACATCGCGGGCTGCGCGATCTTCGCCTCGGTGAGCGGCTCCAGCATTGCGACGGCGGCGTCGATCGGCGGCGTCGCGTTGCCGCAGCTCGTGAGCCGCAACTACGACCGGCCGCTGGCGGCGGGCTCGCTCGCGGCCGGCGGCACGCTCGGCATCCTGCTGCCGCCGAGCTTCGGCATGATCGTCTACGGCAGTTTCACCGAAACCTCGGTACCGAAACTGTTCCTGGCGGGAATCATCCCGGGCGTGATCATGACGCTGTTCTTCATGATCTATATCGGCATCCACGCGACACTGAAGCCATCGGTCGCGCCGAAGGAGCGCGGGCCGCAATCGGCCGGCGAACTCCTCCGTGCGTTGGCCGACGTGTTGCCGTTCGCGATCCTCATCACCGGCACGCTTGGCGGCATTTATGCTGGTCTCGTGACCACGACGGAAGGCGCGACGATCGGCTGCCTGCTCGCGATCGTGCTCGGCGCCGTGTGGGGAAACCTCACGCCGCGCGTCTTCCTCGAGGCGATGCACAACACCATCAAGTTCTCGGGCAATATCCTGCTGATCATCCTCACGGCGTACATCTTCTCCTACGCGATCAGCTTTGCGGGGGTCGGCGAGAAGGTGACGGAATTCATCGTCGGCCTGAAGTTGAGCCGGCTCGAATTCTTCGGCGCGCTGTTCATCCTGTTCACGGTGCTCGGCTGCCTGATCGAGAGCCTGGGCATGATCGTCATTACGGTGCCGCTGATCTTTCCGGTGCTGCATCGCTACGGCATCGACCCGATCATGTTCGGGGTCGTGCTCGTGCTGTTCGTCGAGCTCGGACAGATCTCGCCACCGATCGGTATCAACCTGTTCGTGATCCAGAGCATCTGGGATGGCAAGCTGAGCGAGGTGGTGCTCGGCACGATTCCATTCCACCTGATCATGTTCGTGGTGCTGGCGATGGTGATCTTCTGGCCGGAACTTGCACTCTGGCTGCCGGGACACGTGGCGGCGAAGTAAGCTCGACCGGACTCATCTCAGACTGAAATTCACCGGAACGCTGAAGGCCTGCGGCCGGCCGTTCGGCGGGGCCGGAAACGGCGAGGCGCGGTGCACCATGGACTGCACTTCCTGATCGATGCTGGCAACGCCCGATGAGCGCGCGAGCCGCACCGAGGTCACGCGGCCGCCGCCGTCGAGGCTGAACGCCACGGCGGCGGTGCCGTGCTCGCCGCGGCTGCGCGCATCGGCTGGATACTGCTTGTAGCGGGCAAGATGGGCGGCCACGATGCCGCGATAGTTCGTGTCGTTATCCGAGCGGCCAGGGCCGACGTTGTTGGCCGCGCGGGTCGGGGCCGCGGGGCGCGCCCGCTCGCTCGCGCGTTCCTTGGTCGGCCCGGCGATCCGCGTCGGCTCGGGTGCAGTGGCCGGCGCCGGCCGCGCCGCAACAAGCTGCTTCGGCTCGGCCTTTCGCTGGACCTGCTTCGGTGCCGGCGGCTTTACGGCCTTGCGTTCCGGCTGCGGCAGCAAAGAGATGTTCGCCTTAGGAGGAACGGGACGCGGCTGCGCGGTGGGGGTGTCCGGCTTCGGACTTTCGACCATCGCGACCGCCGGCTTCGGCTCCTGCTGCTGCGCAGGCTGCGCCTCCTCAGGCTGAAGCTCGCTCGGCTGCTCCGGCGCGGCCTCTTGCTGTGCGAGCGGCACGGCCTGCGGCTGCGCGGTCGCGCGCTGTTCTGTTTCACGCGCCGGGTCGGTCGGATGCGGCGTGGCCGATGAATCGGCGGCCTGCACCTCGTTCTCGTTCGGTGTCGGCGCAATGCCCGCAGGCGCCGTCGCGCCGACCACGATCTCGACCGAGATCACCTGCACGCCGATGCTCGCGAGTGGATCGGGCTCGCGCCCGACAAACGCCAGCAGCAAGCCGCCATGCACCAGCACCGAAAGCGCGGCCAAGGCGGCAAGCCGGACGCGCTCGCGCACCGGACTGGCGGGCCGGTGCGTCACATCGGCCGGGAGCGCAACCTCGGGTGCGGATCGCGTATCCCCCTGCGCACGCGGGCGCATGAACGGGACGACATTGCTGAGATCGACCGATGCCTCTGATGAACTCGCGAACGGACGCTCCGGGCGCACCGGCACGGTCGCGCCGAGTTCGCCGGCGCGATCTTGCTCCCGGCGCGGCAGAACCACGAGTTCGCCGGCCTTGATCGGTCTTGCACCCATCATTTGTTTAGATGGCACCACGGGACCGCGTCGCGATCAAGTGCTCACGGCCCGGCGCAGAGGCTGCGTTCCGCCTGATGCCTGATATGCGCGAGAACGCGGGCATTGTTCGCCGCGACCATCCATCGCGCCATCGGCATCCAGTAGAGGATCGGGTCGAGCCTAATCTCGTGGGCGGTGCGCAGCACGATTTCGACACTCGCATCGCCGTGCCGCACAAGCTCAAAACTCGTCAGGCTGGTGGTGAAGTAGCCGACGACGTGCGGCGCGTGCACGTGCTCGTAGGGGCTCATCTCGCGCATCGCCGGGATGTCGGTCTCGACCACGAAGGCGAGCTTGCGGTTTTCAACCCATTCGGTCACGCGCTCGACCGCGACCCCGGTCGAAAACTCGCCATGCCGGATCGCGCCCACACCTTCACCCAGCACGTCGCCGCGGATCGGATAAGCCACGCCGAAACGAAACGGCAGCGCCAACGGCTCGTCGATCCGATCCATGTGCAGGATTGCGTTCCAGACGATTCCGGCCGGTGCATTGACGATGATCGCCTGCTGCGTGTCGAAATGGGTCGGCACCGCGAACAGGTGCTCAAGCGCGAACACCAAAGGAAGCAGCGCGAAGCCCGGCACGATCTGGTTCGCCGACCGCTTGCCGGTCAACGCAATACCGCGGCCGAGCATGCCGCCGACCAGCGCGATGCCGCCCGCGAGCGGCGACGTGAGCAGGATGCATATGATGCCTTCCAGCGCCACAAGCACGAGGGCAACACCGCCGAGCAGCGTCGCGGCGATCACAAGCCGCATCGTGCGTCCCGCGCCGACGTCGGTCTTGCGATTGGCGAAATAGCCGGTGGTCGCGCCGATGACGAATGGCGAGACCACGAACAACCCGTAGCCATAGACGCCGAACACCAGCGTGCTGATCGCAACGGCCGCCAAGGTCAGGCCGATGCCCGCGACGACGCCGATCGCCGCCGGCGCATAGTTCTTTTCGTCGCGCGGGAAGATCGGAACCGCGGCGCTGGCCTCGCGCGGTGGCGCGATCGTGAGATAGAGGATGACCGGAATCTGGACCGTCGGCGCCATCGCGGCGGCGGCCAATGCCTCATTGAGATTGGCATCCGCGGCGCGGCGGAACGCCAGGACTGCGAGCAGCCACGCGACGATCAGGAAATACGCGAAGGCCAGAATGAGAAGCGCGGCCGGCACGAAATTCTGCGTCGCCAGCACGCGCAACGGCGCGATCCAGAACACAGTATCGAGTTGCAGCGTGATTTTCATCCCGCGGTATACCGCCCAGACCACGAGATACTGGCTGAAGAATGCCGTGAGCGAACCGAGCGCATAAGGCACGCGGCCGATGCGGCCCTGGAACGAGAACGGAAACATCGTCACCTCGCGGCCTCCGTCAGCATGGACGCGTCCGCAGCCGCGATATGACGCAGGCCGGCGCGCTCGGGAAGATTGGCCGGCGTATTGACGTTGCGCGCGAGGCCGCACGCCTGCAACGCCAGGATCAGCCACCAGCCGAGATCGATCTGGCAGGGCGACAGCCCCATCTTGGCGGACGCCGGATAGGCGTGATGATTATTGTGCCAGGCTTCGCCCATGCTGATGAAGCCGGCGAGCGGCACGTTATAGCCTTGCGCCGCGGCGCCATCGACGACCCAGGTCTGCTGGCCCTTGCGGTGCGCGAAATGGCCGATCAGCCAGTGTCCCGTCACGCACACGCTGACTCGCACGCAGATGCCCCAGACGACCCATGGCCAGCCACCAACCACGTAGAACAGCAGCGCCCATGGCAACTGCTGCAGCATCCACGTCCGCTCGACGAACGCGTAGAACCTGTCATTCGCGAGCCGCGACTCGAGCCGAAATATCGGCGGATGCGCGAGCACGAGCCGGCAATGAAGCTGCCACCAGCCGTCGCGCCAGAAACCCGCGTCGTGGCGCGAATAGGCGTGGCACGCGGCCTGACGCTGCGCCCAGTCGCGGTGATCGTGCAGGCGGATCATGCCGTATGGGCCGGCCATCCCAACCAGCGTGCCGAGATAAACGCAGACGTGTTCGAGCCAAAGCGGGCAATCGAGCTCTCGTGGATCAGCCGGCGGTGCATGCCGACCGAATGGCCGAAGCAGAGCGTGATACCGCTCGTCACGATGAGCAGCGCGAACGCGCCCCAGGAGAACAGCAGCGGCCCGGCCGTCGCGGCGACCGCGCTCATCGCCATCAGCCATAGCGATTTGCCCGGCGCCCAGCGCACCGTACCGTCGCGCGGATTCGTCGCCTCATCGGCGATGATCCGCTCGGAACCCGCAACGAGACGCATGCGCCCTCCGCCGTGCAGCCGCATGTAATCACCACGCGGGAGGGCTGGGAATAGCCGATGGCGACGCACCTTGGCCGCACGACGCACGCATTCCCGCGCAAGCCGAAATCGCGTAAAGCCAAAGCGGACAAGACGAGAACTCCATGGCCGCCACATCGCATCTCTTCGATCACGCGCTCCTGCCGTCCGGCTGGGCGCAGAACGTGCGCGTCGATGTCGCGGACGGCGCGATCACGCAGGTGACCGCCGGCGCGGCGCGCAACGGAGCGGCACATGTTGCCGGCATCGCGATCCCCGGCCTGCCCAATCTGCACTGCCACGCGTTCCAGCGCGGCATGGCCGGGCTCGCCGAGNNGTCGGCGAATTCCACTATCTGCATCACGACATCGACGGCCGGCCTTATGCGGACCTTGGCGAAATGGCGGCGCGCATCGCGGCCGCCGCGCGCGAAACTGGCATCGGGCTCACGCTGCTTCCGACACTCTATATGCATGGCGGCTTCGGTGGCGCGGCGCCGAACGAAGGACAGAAGCGCTTCCTCAACGATCCGGACCGCTATGCGGCGCTGGTCGCGCGCTCGCGCGAAATCGTGAAGGCGCTGCCCGGTGCGCGCGTCGGCATCGCGCCGCATTCGTTGCGTGCCGTGACGCCGGAGATGCTAGCCGAGGTCGTCGCGGCGAATCCCGAGGGGCCGCTCCATATCCATGCGGCCGAGCAGGTGAAGGAAGTCGAGGATTGCATCGCGGCGCTCGGACGACCCCCGGTCGCCTGGCTGCTCGAAAATGTCGGCGTGAACGAGCGCTGGTGCCTGATCCATGCGACGCACATGACACCCGACGAGACGCGCACGCTCGCCGCCTCCGGCGCGGTGGCGGGGCTCTGCCCGTTGACCGAGGCCTCGCTCGGCGACGGCATATTCGACGGCGCGCGCTTCATCGAGCATGGCGGCCGCTTCGGCGTCGGCACGGATTCCAACATCCAGATCGGCGCCGCCGCCGAGTTGCGTCAACTCGAATACACGCAGCGCCTGCGCGATCGCACGCGCAATGTGCTGTCACAACGCGAGGGCGATTCGACCGGATTGGGACTCTATACCGGCGCGCTCGCGGGCGGAGCGCAGGCGCTGGGCCGCAACATCGGCGCGATCGAGCCTGGACGGCGGGCGGACTTCGTGGTGCTCGACGCCGATCATCCCGATCTCGCGGGCGGGCCGCAAACTTGGCTTGACGCTTATGTGTTCGTTGCCGGCAGCGCGCCGATCCAGACCGTGACCGTCGGCGGCGAGACGCTCGTGCAGGATGGATGGCACATGCGGCGTGACGCGATCACCGCACGCTACCGGAAAACTGTCGCGCGCCTGACGGCGTAGCTACAGCATCTCCAGCGCCTTCGGGCCGCGCGGCGGCGGAAACGCGCGATCGAGCGCCGCGAAGTCCTCGGCCGTCAGCCGCAGGTCGAGCGCCGCGCGGTTCTCCTTCACATGCGCGACGCTGCCGGCCTTCGGGATCGCGATGACGCCAGCAAGCCGCATCACCCAGGCGAGCGCGACCTGCGCGGGCGTCGCCGTGTGATGCTGCGCGATCGCCTGCACGTCGCGATGGCGCAAGAGCCGGCCCTGCTCGACCGGCGAATAGGCCATGATCGGAACGTGGTGCTTGTCGCTCCACGAGATCAGGTCGTGTTCGATGCCGCGACGCGAGAGATTGTAGAGCACTTGATTGGTGGCGCAGGCCTTGCCGCCGGGAAGCTCCCACAGCTCCTCCATGTCGTCGCGGTCGAAATTGCTCACGCCCCAGGCGCCAATCTTGCCGGCGCGCATCAACTCCCCGAACGCCTCCACGGTGCCGGAAAGTGGCGCGCTGCCGCGCCAGTGCAAAAGATAGAGATCGATACGGTCGGTCCCGAGCCGCTTCAGGCTGCGCTCGCAGGCGGCGATGGTGCCGCGCTTGGTAGCGTTCTCGGGCAGCACCTTGCTCACGAGAAACACCTCGTCGCGGCGGCCGGCGATCGCCTCGCCGGTCAACGTCTCGGCTTCACCGCTCGCGTACATCTCGGCGGTGTCGATCAGCGTCATGCCGAGACCGAGGCCGGCACGCAAGGCCGCGATCTCGTCCTTACGGTGCCGCGCGTCCTCGGCCATGCGCCATGTGCCCTGCCCAAGCGCCGGAACGTTCGTGCGGGTCGGCAGCGCGATCGTGCGAACGGATTTCGCCACCATGATCAGGCGCCTTGCGATTCCGCATGAATGATGCCGATCAACTCCGGATCCTCGCGGCGATACTGCCAGGCGCGGCCGGCGCGTAGCCCGGTGCGCTCCCAGAGCCGCGCCATCATCACTGCGTAGCACCATGCGGCTGCGAAAACGTCGAGCACCGGCGCGCCGGCGATCGTCTTCACGCCGTTGATGACGAGCAATTGAGCGAGCACGCCTTCCGCCGGAATGATGACGTCCGCGCCCGCCGCGACCGCGCGCTCGGCCGCGCGCGTGAACGCCGCGATCACGGGCCCGGGGTTGTGGTAGCCTGCGGCAAGCGCCGGCTCATCCATCGGCGGGTCGATCGACGTGACATCGAGCACGCGGGCTTGCAATTGATACGCATCGACCGAGGTCCGGGTCATCCACGCGACCGCCGGCGCATTGGAGATCGGCACGAGATATTTGCCGAGCGAACAGCCGATCAGCAGAGCGCTCTCGGTCAACGAAATCACCGGGATATCGACCGCGGAGCGCAATTCACGGATGAAGGGGTCGCTGAACGAGCCCATCACGAACGCCGCATAGCCTTGGCGCTCGGCTTCGATCACGTTGTGCAGGATCGGCTCGAGGATGCGGTGATGCAGGTAGGCGTTGCCGAGGCTCGCGCTCGGCGCGCGGCCGTGGTGGGCGCCGGACGGCAACCCGTGCACGTCGATCTCGGCTTCGCCGCCGAGGATCATGCGAGCGCGCGAGATGAGCGAGTCCTTGTAGACGCCGATGTTGTCGATCTCGGTGGTCGATTGATGCCAGATACGCAGCGCCATGCGGGTCCCCCGACGAAACGGTGCGGACTGCGTACCAGATGGCGCTCAGGCGGGGGAGTAGGCTTCCCGCGAATGTTTACTACGCCGCACCGCGACGATCTCGGCCAGGATCGACACCGCGATCTCGTCCGGCGTGATGGCGCCGAGATCGAGGCCGGCGGGTGCCTTGAGCTTTGCGAGCCGCTCGGGCGCGACGCCGCGTTCGGCGAGTTTCGCTTTAAGCACCTCGGCTTTCTTGCGGCTGCCGACGAAGGCGACGTAATCCGCCTCGACCGCGAGCGCGGCCTGCAACGCCGCCTCGTCGCCTCGCCCCTGCGTCGAGACCACCACGAAACGCATCCCCGCCACCTCGACGGGAAGCGCATAGCCCTCGATGCGCCGATCAGCTTGCGTGAAGCTTGCCTGCTCGGCGGCCGGCGCGCACACCGTCACGTCAAAGCCGATGCGCCGCGCGAGATCGGCGATCGCGACCGCGACCGGGCTCGACCCGCAGAGGACGAGTTGGGGATGCGGCAGCACCGGCTCGATGAAAATGTCCATCGTTCCCTCGCTCGGGCACATGTTGTTAGCAAAGCGCACGCCCGCGCTCGCACCGTCTCCGCAACCCCGGCCAGCTCCGACCGCGCGAAAGCAACCAGCCGAACTCGCCGCTCAAAGGGGTCCCTTTTGGATGCCGATCCGGGGTCCCGATCCAACGCCGATTGACAGGCAAGACCGTAATCGTACCAAGGCATTGTCATCGGACTCGCTGGCGTGCCTTCACCTATCACTAGGGCCCATCCGCCGGAACTAAAGTTCCGCGCCGCAAAGGTCGAGTTGAATCGCGCTAGGGCTTTAGCAAACTCCTGCTCGAAGGAGCTCCGCATACCACTCTGTTTGTGGCACGCAATTTGATCCCTCAGGCCGGCAAGCAGCCGGGAAAGAGTCTGGTCGCCGGGATCAGATGGGTTCAGGCTCTCTTCCACCGCTTTTATCAAGGCATGGAATTCGGCCCAAGAGATGACGCGCAGCTTAAGTCGCGATGCTACGCTTTCCGCCCTCGCTCGTTCACTCGCAAATAGCTCGCGAATAGTTTTAGGCAGTTTATCCTGACTAAGCTGATCAAGGTACCCTTTCGGAATTGTCGCGCCCTGCAAACCAGCCTTTGACCAATGCGTCGAGATGGATTTTTCAGGCACTATGAAAAGCAATCCTATGTGCTCTCCAGGACCGCTATAAAGCTCCTCCCATAATGCAAGTGCAATGTACTTTCCGATCTGTTCGGGCCACGAGGACGAGCCAAGCTTTAATTCCACAGCAATCCACGAGGTCTGGCTTAAAAAGAGACCGTCGGGTTTACAAGTTCGTCTGCCGCGGAAGCGGCGCCGTTTGCAACGATGACACTGATGGCAACGGCACCAAAAATGTTTTTTCTTGAAATACGCATGCGCCCCCGCAACCAACTTTAAGCCGATCCAAGCTGCCCAAGAGGGAAACTATCCTCTATCCAAAGACCGGTCGCCAGCGATTTCCGATATCCCCATAGAATCTGATGAGATGTTGCAATAAGGCCGCAGTCCCCAATGCGGTGGACAGTTAGCAGGTTCACCGATCGGGCAAATTGGTTGCCCTGGCGGTCAGCTCCGGCGGGGCGACCCAAGCGTAGAGCGCGTCCTCGAGGGCGGCTCGGCTCCTGCCAACCGGCAGCTGGGCCACGACGTGGAAGTCGCCACCGTTCTTGGCGAGGGCAGTGACCAGCGCAGCTTTGTACTCGTAGCGATCCGCCCTCGTAGGATTAGCCGCTGGTTGAATCACCTCGTCGCCCCTCGTTCTCGCCCTGGTCGTGCGCTGCTGGAACCTTCCAGCTCATCTGCAGGCAATAGAATGTCATCCTGGTCGTGCGCTGCTGGAACGGTATCCATCCGGCATAGACCG
>PLJS01000321.1 GCA_003140315.1 Hyphomicrobiales bacterium | reverse complement strand
CGGCCGCCGCCGGCGGGATACGCTTCTTTCAGCAATTTGGTCATATGAAGTGAGTATATCAAATGGCCGCGAAAAGTGCACGAACGCGAAAGTGGATCGTCATTTCTAAAACGAACGCGTCGGAAATTAGATGTTGCACTAAACCGCTATCGCGGTAGGGGAGCGTGCGTACGCTGCCGTGTTCAGAGACGCATCCATCCGCGCTTCAGAAGATGGAAGACTGACAAGCCGACCACGAAGGCAAGTCCGATATTCCACATCGACAGCCCAGCGGTAACGATTGCTACGAACCGCTCACCCTTGTCTTCGCCGAAGTCGCAGGAGCCGAGTGCAAGCTGTGCTCCCGTCAAGAAGAGGATGACGCCCAATATCTCGCGCGGTATTACACTGAAGATTATTTCAATGGAGCCGCTGAAGAAGAGACCGAGCACGATCAATAGCGTGCCAAGAATGATGACCGCACCGCCTGTTTGCGCTCCAAAGCGGACGTGGCCAGCCATTCCGCCGGCGCCGTGACACATCGGCACACCGCCGATCCCCGCGCTGAAGAGATTCATAAGCCCAGTCGATATTGAGACAGAACGCTCGGAGACAGGCCTGTTTGGGAACAATCTATTGTTCTCCTCCACGATCGCGATCATCGCGTTTCCGAGCGTGAGCGGCACCTGGGGGATCGCGAGGAAGACAAGACCAATGACGAAGTCAGACCAGGTGATGCCCGCGAGTGCGAAGGAAGGCAGGCGAGCTTCAATCTTAACGCTGCGCAGCGCGTCCAACAGAGCCGGCTCACGGATGACCGCGAGTGTTGCACCGCCGATCAATAGTGCAAACATGGCGGGCACTCGCCGGCTTGAGAGCAACAACAGTGCAACAAAGAGAACCGCCACACTCAGAAGCCAACCCAGGGCCATGAGCTTGATGCCCTCTAGCATGAACCCAAGGCCAAGCCCGAGGACGATGCCCACCACAACGGGACGGCTGACGAACTTAGTAATCCATCGGGTCGTACCCGTGAGCCCAAGCACGAGCCAGATAATGCCTGTTACCAGTCCAGCACCGTAGACTGCGTGTGGGGTAATCGTCGCGGTTTGCGCGGCCTGTGTCGTTGCCACCGCACCGAGAGCTTTCATCGGCTGAACAGGGAACGGTGTCCGGTACCAAAGACCAGACACGACCATGCAGACGCCGAAGCCGAGTAGGACGCCAAGAGGATCGAGCTTCATCACGCTGATGTACGCTAGGACGAACGGGATCAGCGTGCCAAGATCACCGAACGCACCCGCCCATTCCATTCGGTCAAAGCGATTACGCAGACGTTGCGTCTGAGGAACCGCAAGCTCGGCTTCGCCGGGATTCATAAAAGGCTTCCTGGGCCAAGTGGGGAATATGGCTTAGTTGAGCCATTTTTTATACGTCGCACAAGATAACTTCTCCGACCTATCGGTGGTCACGGGTGCTCATCGCATCGAGTGTCCTGTCTGCAGGATTGCACGGTCAGTGCAGTCCAACAGACAGGAGTAATCCCATGACCAAGCATACGACGCCACTGCGTCAGCGCATGATCGAAGACATGACGATCCGCAACATGGCGGCGAGCAGCCAGAAGATTACGTTGCCGCCGTCGCGAACTTCAGCATCTTCCACGGGCGCTCTCCCGACAAGCTCACGTTCGAGGACGTGCGCGACTATCGACTTCATCTCATTTCTCGGGGGCTCAAGCCAAACTCGATCAACCCGATTATGGGTGCACTGCGCTTCTTCTACCGCACTACGCTGGGGCTGAAGGAAGTATCCGAGCATATTCCCTATGCGCGGAGGGCAGACCCGCTGCCGGCCGTGCTAGCGCGTGACGAGGTCGAACGCTTTTTGAAGGCAGTGACCGATCTCAAGATGCGGACGGCCTTCATCACGATCTATGCCGCGGGTCTTCGTGTCTCCGAGGCCGTGAAGTTGACCGGCCGCGACATCGATAGCGCGCGGATGGTTATAATCATTCGGCAATCCAAGGGGCGCAAAGATCGCTTCGTCATGCTTTCCGAGCAGCTGCTCGGCATCCTCCGCGCCTATTGGAAGCGGACGCATCTTGAGCATTGGCTTTTCCCCGGCCCTGATCCGTCTCGGCCGATAACGACGCGCTCGCTGGAACGAGCTTGTCGCAAGGCAGCGGAGGCCGCAGGTCTCGACAAAACAGTCACCGTGCACACGTTGCGCCACAGCTTCGCCACCCATCTCCTGGAACAGGGCGTCGACATTCACGTGATCCAGGATTTGCTCGGCCATCGTAACATTGCGTCCACGACCCGCTACGCACGGGTGGCAATCAACACCATCCGGAAAATCCAGAGCCCGCTTGAACTTCTGAACATGGAGATGGCAGCGCCGACCTGATGCGCCGGCTATGCCTCGGCCAATCCTGGAGGTGGCGGATGTTTTCCGCCGCCACGGGGCCGGCTGGCGCGCGGCCAACGCGGCTCATCTGAGCCTCGCCCAACGGCGCGTCATGACGGCCATAGAGATATGTCGCACCGCTGCGCTCGGCGGTCACGTCGAGCGGTGCGAGGACTGTGCCCATACGCGTATCGCTTACAACTCGTGCCGGAACCGGCATTGCCCGAAGTGCCAGTGGCAGGCAGCGGAGCGCTAGCTGGCAGCACGGGAAGGCGAGCTGTTGCCAGTCCCCTACTTCCACGTGGTGTTCACTCTACCGGCCGCGATCGGTGCGATCGCCTACCAGAACAAGGCCAAGGTGTATGGGCTGCTGTTCACGGCTGCGGCCGAGACGCTCACGACGATCGCCGCCGATCCCAAGCACCTCGGCGCCGACATCGGCCTCACCGCCGTCCTGCACACCTGGGGACAGAGCCTCGATCACCACCCTCACGTCCACTGTATTGTACCCGGCGGAGGTGTCTCCCCCACCGGCGTAAACTGGGTGCGATCCCGTCCAGACTTCTTCCTGCCGGTTCGTGTGCTCTCGCGCCTGTTCCGCCGTTTGTTCCTCGAAGGTCTCGTGGCTGCATACGAAGCTGGCGAACTGCAATTCTTTACCGATCTTGCCGCGCTCGGTGACCACGATGCCTTCAACGCCTATCTCGCTCCCCTGCGCAGGCAGGAGTGGGTGATCTACGCCAAGCGTCCGTTCGCAGGCCCCGAACAGGTGCTTGCCTATCTGGCGCGCTACACCCACCGCGTTGCGATTGGTAATAGTCGGTTGGTCGAGCTGACCGACACCCATGTGAGTTTCCGCTGGAAGGACTATCGCGAGAGCGGGCCCCACAAGAGCAAGGTCATGAGGCTGGCAGCCGGCGAGTTTATGCGTCGCCTCCTGCTCCATGTCTTGCCGGAGGGCTTTCACCGGATCCGTTACTACGGCCTGTTTGCCAATGGTCACCGCGCCAGCAAAATCGAACTATGTCGACCGCTGCTCGATGTCCCCGCGCCCGAATCCGATAGTACCACTTGCGACGAACAAGAAGAGACCGGCCCGCCATCCGAGCCGCCAGCTTGCCCATGCTGCGGCGGCCGTATGAAGATCATCGAGAACTTCGAAGGCACGCACTCGCGCCCCTTCCATGCTCGGAGAGCCGACAGCTCATGAACGGACGATCTCCCTATCATCGGCGCACAAGATCGTTCCGAACCATTGTGGCATCGTCGTCCACGGCGCTGCACGGTTACAGCATCGATTTGGTTACGGCTTGTCCAACCGCGTCGATGCCAAACCCTTCACGCCGGCATAAACTACGCGACAGAACGACGAAACGCCGTGGCTTCTTCGACGCAACGTCCCTATCTCAACCACCGCAAGTGACAGTCATCGCGGCGACAGTCACCGAACAATCTCCATAGCGCAGCTTGCGGGCCGCGGTTTCGTGCAACAAGGTTTCTGCAACGCCACTCGATGGGGTGTGCTCGGTCTCACGCTCAGAGCAGGGCGTCGCAGAAACCTCATAATTGTGCGGCGCTAAACTTATCGCTCAACAACACCATGGAATAGCGAGCACGGCTTTAGTGGCTTCACTAAGCCATCAAACAGTTACGCCCCGTTTTAGGTTAATGGTGGCTCGATGTCACGACGCGGTCGGCCGAATCGCTGCCGGCTCTGCGTGCGGATAAGTGCGGCCGTGCCGAGCGGCTCGTACAGCTTATCCTCGGCTTTGATGCGGTCACGGCCGATACCACGACGAAGCCAGGCTGTGAATGGTTCCTGATCGGCGAGGCCAGAGGGATCCATGGGACGAAACTCGGGTGCCAGCAGCTCCGCGTCGCGACTGCCAACGTGAAAGACGGCCAGCGTCCCGGCATTCCCTATCACTGCCGCTCGCACTGCCTGCGAAAGCTGGTCGGTGTATTGATTGGCCAAACAAAAATGGGTTGCGAATTTTCTGGCTTCCGACAGGAGCGAGGCGAAGGATTCCGAACTGAATGTCTGGAACTCATCGACGTGCACAAGGAATGGAACGCGCTCACGCGGCGGAAGCCGCGACATACGGATGACGATAGACAAAGACGGCAACGTCGGCATCGGGACGGCGAGTCCGAGCTACGCGCTCGATGTCGTCGGCTCCGACTCCGGTACGCTGCATATCCAAGGGGCCACGCACATCTCCAGCGGCGTTATATCCACGCTCATACTCGATACCGAAGGCAAGAATTTCGCCAGCAATCCCAACACCAAGATAACCGGCCAGGACGATGGCGCAGGCGGCGGCATACTCAACCTACTCACCAACAACACTAACCGCCTGACCATCCTCAACAACGGCAACGTCGTTATCGGCGGAACAAGCTCATTCGAAGAAATGGTCTTTTGACATTACCCTTTTCAAGCGCCAGCAACGTCGCTTTGGCGATCAATAATACGAATGCATCAAACGGCGCAGTCTTTGCTCAATTCTTCTCTAATGGGACATCCATCGGATCGATAACGAACAATAGTAATACGAACACCTTATTTAACACCTCATCCGACCGCCGGCTCAAGGAAAACATCGCGACGACCACGACCGGGCTCGACACGCTGCTCCAGATACCGGTCGACAACTTCGATTTCATCAACGACCCGACTCACACACAGACGCAGGGCTTCATCGCGCAAGACCTCTACAAAGTCTATCCGTACGCGGTGACCACCAACGGCGACAACGGCGTCGTGCCGCTTGGCGCTTCATCGACTCCTTGGCAGGTCGATTACGGCCGCATCACGCCGCTCATCGTGAAGGCCGTGCAGGACATCGCCAACATCACCAGCACATTCCAACAAAACCTCATCGCGTGGCTCGGCAACGCCTCCAACGGCATCGACCAACTCTTCGCTAACGTCGGAAACTTCCACACGGTCGACACCAATCAGCTCTGCGTCACCGACAACAACGGCACCAGTTGCTACACACGCTCGCAACTCGACGCGGCTGTGGCACTCGTCAACAGCTCGCAGGATAGCGGCAGCTCAACGACCTCGTCATCGGGCGCCAGCAACGACGCGTCAACGACACCCGATAGGCCGCCCGTCATCTCAATCAACGGCAACAACCCGGCTTCCATCAATGTAGGCGACAGCTACAGCGACCTCGGCGCAACCATCACCGGCCCCCAGGCCGACCTCAACCTCGGCATCAAGACATTCCTCAACGGACAGCTCATCAGCAATATCGTGCTCGACACCTCGGCCGCAGCAACGGACACGATCGACTACGTCGCAACTGACAGCGCAGGCGATGCGGCGACCTCAACCCGAACCGTAGTCATCGAATCCCCCTCGATCGCGCCACTCACTGATGCGACCACGACCACTCCCACCCAATAGCGCGGAATGCACCGTTGGCGGCCAAAGAGGGCTCTATTTGCAAAGCAAGGAGAAAAGACCACGATGCGCGGGTTGCCGTACTATGTGCGCGCCCGCAGGCAACGGGAGGAGCAACAATGACGGTCACGATCGCTTGGAACAATGGGCGAGTGGCCAGAGTTCACCACGGGGACATGCGCGAAATTGGGTAGTGTCCTAATTTGACCGAGCCCGCTTCAATCAGGCCGGGCCTAACTTCTTGGCCGTAACGACTCGGGTCACATCCACCGGCCTGATAAGAAATCCGAGACCGGCAAATGAAGTTTGGCTAAGCTTGCGATCAAAACATGGACGACAGATTTTTCTGACTAATGAAACCTGCCATGAATGAAGTCACGCCAGATCAACTCAAGCGCGCCGTCGAATCCCAGCATGGCTGCACGGCTATGCTTATTCAAGCTGTGCCCGTCAAAGAGGTGTTCGCGGGCAAGACGGTCTGGGAAGGCATCGTACACGTCTTCAAAATTCACGGTCATCCTCAGGCCAGCCAAGCCTATGCGTGGTCATCCCCGATAGAGGGAAGCGACAAGCGGAGATTCTTTGCGGTGCTACACCAGCCGCCGATTACCTCACCGGCAAACGCGGTGCGGGCGGCAATCGTGGCGCAACAGCGTCCGAAATGAAACGATAGTCGCGCTGCTCGCGTTCCTATATCTGGCGGATTGCGTACAAGAGCAAAAGCGCCAGCTCGCCGCGTGTGAACTAGAGGCGATGAAGCGGTTTCCAGAATCGGACTACCCTTCAGTGGAAGACCACAGAGCCTTGAAACACCCAGCCAGCATTAAGGTCTTGTTAACCATATCGT
>PLJS01000239.1:846-21975 GCA_003140315.1 Hyphomicrobiales bacterium | reverse complement strand
TCGACGTGTCGATCCAGGCGCAGATCCTCAACCTCGTGATGGACCTGCAGGACGAGTTCGGCCTGACCTATCTCTTCATCTCGCACAATCTCGCGGTGGTCGAGCACATCTCGCATCACATCGCCGTCATGTATCTCGGCCGCGTGGTCGAATACACCGACAAGCGGACGCTGTTCACGGCGCCGCTGCATCCCTATACCGAGTCGCTGCTCGCCGCCGTGCCGGTGCCCGACCCGGCGATCAAGCGCAAGAAGATAGTGCTGCAAGGCGACGTGCCGAGCCCGGTCAAGCCGCCGCCTGGCTGCCATTTCCACACTCGCTGTCCTTACGTGTTCGATCGCTGCAAAGTCGAAAGCCCCGCGCTGCGCGAGGTGAAGCCCGGGCAGCTTGTGGCGTGTCATTTGAGATAGTCAGCGCATGATAGCCATCGTCATTGTCGGGCTTGACCCGGCAATCCATCGCTGAGCAATTTGTCAAAAGAAAAATGAATGCGCGGGTCAAGCCCGCGCATGACGCGTGGAGAGAGATGCGCCCCTTCCGTCCCGACGCAAACTGCCCGCTCGAAGGCATCCGCGTGCTCGATCTGTCGCGGCTCGTCGCCGGCAACATGGTGAGCCTGCAGCTCGCCGATTTCGGCGCCGAGGTCATCAAGATCGAGGATCCGCGCAAGGGCGATCCGCTACGCGACTGGCGCACAAACGGCATCAGCGTCCACTGGAAGGTCTACGCGCGCAACAAGAAGAGCGTGACGCTGAATTTGCGCGCGCCGGAAGGCCTTGCGCTCGTGCGCAAGCTCGCCGCCACCGCGCATGTGTTGATCGAGAACTTCCGCCCCGGCACACTGGAGGAGATGGGTATCGGCCCGGACGTGCTGCACGCCGACAATCCGAAACTCGTCATCGTGCGCGTGTCGGGCTGGGGACAGGACGGGCCCTATCGCGAAAAGCCGGGTTTCGGCAGCCTGGTTGAAGGGATATCCACGTTCGCGGCGAAGAACGGCTTCGCCGACCGCCCTCCCGTGCTTCCGCCGCTCGCGCTCGCCGACATGATCGCCGGCCTCTACGGCGCGATGGCGGTCATGATCGCGCTGCGCGAGGTCGAGCAGAAGGGCGGCAAGGGCCAGGTCATCGACCTGTCGCTGCTCGATCCGATCTTCTCGATCCTCGGACCCGAGGCCGCGATCTACCAGCTCACCCACAGGATCGAGCCGCGCGTCGGCAGCCGCTCCAACAACACCGCCCCGCGCAACGTGTATGAGACCAAGGACGGCCGCTTCATCGCGATCTCGGCCTCGATCCAGAGCATGGCGGAGCGGCTGTTCCGCGCAATCGGCCGGCCCGACATGATCGATGATCCGCGCTTTCGCACCAATACCGACCGCGTGCGCAATATCGACGAGGCAGAGCGGCCGGTCGCCGAGTTCATCAAGGCGCGCACGTTGGCGGAAGGGCTTAGCGTTTTCGAGGCGGCGGAAGTCACCGCCGCGCCGGTCTACGACATCGACCAGTTCATCGCCGATCCGCACGTGCAGGCACGGCAGATTGTGACCGATCTGCCCGATGCCGAGATGGGCAGTGTGCCGATGCACGCGGTCGTGCCGCGGCTTTCGGGAACACCGGGCGAGATTCGTCACCCCGCACCCGCGCTCGGCGAGCACAACGATGCTATCCTTGGAACCCTCGGCCTGAGCCCCGCCGAGATCGCCGATCTGCGCAAACGGAAGGTCATATGAGCGACGCGAAGGACCGCAAGCTGCCCGTCTGGCGTTCGGCGCTCTACGTGCCGGCGAACGTGCCGCGTTTCATCGACGGCGCGCACAAGCGCGGCGCGGACGCGATCATCGTCGATCTGGAAGACTCAGTGCCGATCGCCGAGCGCCCGGCCGCGCGCCGCGATTTGGCTGCGACCGCCGAGAACGTCTCACGCGGCGGTGCCGACGTGATCGTGCGCATCAACCGGCCGTGGCGCCAGACGATGCTCGATCTTGAAGCGGCGATCGGGCCCGGCGTCGCGGCGCTTGCCGTCACCAAGGTGGACAGCGCGGATCACGTGCGGCTTGTCGCTGAAGTCGTGAGCGAGCTCGAAGCCGAGCGCCGCATGGTGGTCGGCACGACGCAGTTCCTGCTCCTGATCGAAACGCCCGGGGCCTGGTTCCAGATGCCGGAGATCGCCAAGGCCGACCGGCGGATCGTGGCCCTCACGCTTGGCGGCGAAGATTTTGCGCTCGCGATGGGCATGCTGCCGAACGCCGATGCGCTCATGATGCCGAAGCAGCAGCTCGCGATCGCGGCGCGTTCGGCCGGCATTCTTCCGCTCGGCTTCATCGGCACGGTCGCTGACTATAAAGACCTCGATGCATTTCGCGCGACGGTGCAGCGCTCGCGCAGGCTCGGCTTTCGCGGCGCCTCGGTCATCCATCCGAGCCAGATCGCGATCCTCAACGAGGAGTTTTCGCCGAGCGCCGCGGAGGTCGCCTCTGCGCGCCGGATCGTTGAGGCTTACCGCGAGGCAGTCGCGGCCGGCCGCGGCTCGATCGCCGTCGACGGGAAAATGGTGGATGTGCCGGTGGTTGAACGCGCGAACGCGACACTCGCGATTCATGATGCCATCGGTGAACGCGCGAAGCGGGTATTGCGCTGAAGGAGCCGCGCGGGCCACGCGCCGCCGCAGGCCTGGCGGCTCAGTCTGATCGTGTCTTCTACTTACGTATTGGCATGTACTGCGAAGTATTAAGATTCGCCAACTATCAGTATACCTAAGATTAGCTGTCGCCTGGGCGCCGGATAACTGCCTTCTACTGTCAACATGCGGGCAGCAATCGCCGGGGCGACAGCCGTTCGCCAATCGGCGGTTCGCCCATGATTGAAACGTCCGCTCTACCCGTCGCGTCGGATCAACACTTGGCGCTCATCATTGACGATGACACGCGCGTCCATGAATTCGTGGCCGCGACGCTGGCAGAGCACGGGATCAGAGTTGAGAGCTTTCAGACCGCGAAGACCGCGCTCGCCGCGATCGACAGCGCTCCGCCAGCCGTCATCTTCCTCGACGTCGCGCTGCTGCAATCCGACGCGATCGACGTTCTCAACGGACTCGGCAAGCGCAACTACCGCGGCGTCGTGCATCTGATGAGCGGCGGCCGCGTCGCGCTGCTTGAGGCGGTGCAGCGGCTTGGCGTGCGCAAAGGCGTCACGTTCGGCGCGCACCTCACGAAGCCGGTGACCCGCCACGCCATCATCGAGGTGATCACCATGAGGGGCCTATGGAATCCGCCGCTTCAGCCGGAGGAGGGAGCCGATCCGTGCTCCCGCTCGGCCGCCGTCCGCTGACCGCGTTGGGACAACCATGATGCGAAGCGAAGCGATCGCGACGACGGCCGCACCCGAGAGGTCCACGGCACAAGCGCGAGACGATGCCGCGACCGGTCGCCCACAGTGGCTGCTCTGCCGCGCCGGTGCGCATCTCTGCGCCATTCCGATCGAGCATGTGATCGAAACCATGCGGCTGCTGCCGATCGAGGCGGTGTCGGGCGCGCCGCCTTACGTGCGCGGTCTTGCGATCATCCGTGGCTCGCCGGTGCCGGTCATCGACACCGGGTTGCTCGTCGGCCAACAGGCCAGCCGATGCACCCGCCTGGTCACGGTCCGCACCGGCAAGCGGACGGTCGCGCTCGCCGCCGAGGCGGTCGAGGGCGTGTCGGCGATCGCGCCGGACAAGCTCAGCCAACTGCCGCCACTGTTGCGCGCCGCTGCGAGCGAGACGATCGAAGCGATCGGCATGCTCGATGCGGAGCTGCTGTTCTTCCTGCGCACGGCCCGCATCGTGCCGGACGACGTGCTCGATCGGCTCGAATTCGAGGGGGCGCTCTCGTGAACGCTCAGCCGACCCGCCTCGACCTGGAGCGGTTCAGGACCGCGATCGTGAGCAGAGTCGGCCTGCAGTTCGACGACGCCAAGCTCGGCTTCCTCGGCGAGGTCTTGCAGCGGCGCTTGGACAAGCTCGGACAGCCGAGCGACACCTATCTTCGCGGCGTGGAGCGGGACGGTCTGAACGGGGAAGTCAACGCGCTGGCGCGTGAGCTGACCGTCGGCGAGACTTATTTCTTCCGCAACATCGAGCAGTTCCGCGCGCTCCGCGAGATCGTGCTGCCGGAGCGCCTGCATTCCGCTCCCGCGCCGCGCACGCTGCGTCTTTTATCCGCCGGCTGCGCGTCCGGCGAAGAGCCCTATACGCTTGCGATCGTGGCACGCGAGGCGGTCGCCGACACATCCTTTGAGGTCGCGATCCGGGCGGTCGATCTCAATCCCGCGGTCTTGGAAAAGGCCGCGTCCGCCCGCTATGCGCCTTGGGCGTTGCGCGAGACGCCACCCGACATTCAGCGCAAATGGTTCCACCCGGACGGCCGCGACCTGCGTCTCGATGAATCGATCCGCAGCGCAGTACGGTTTGAGCTCGGAAATCTCGCGAGCCATGATCCGGAGCTGTGGCTGCCGGCGACCTATGACGTGATCTTCTGCCGCAATGTGCTCATGTATTTCTCTCCGGAGCAGATGCGTGCGGCGATCGTGCGCATGGCCCGTTCATTGGCGCCGGGCGGCTTCCTGTTTCTAGGCCACGCCGAAACATTGCGTGGCGTTTCCGATCGCTTTCATCTGCGCCACACGCACGGAACCTTCTATTACGAACTCAAGGAAGGCGGCGAACCCTCGCGTGCGTGGATGCCTTCGTCGTTGCCGCAATCGCGCGCGCCGGCGCAATCGGCCGTCGTCGTCGACGATGAATGGTTCGACGCGATCCGCAAGGCGAGCGAGCGCGTTGCCGCGCTCATGCCGTCGCCGTCCGTCGCAAACGAGCCTGCGGCGCCGTCGCTGCCCGCGGCGCCGTTCTGGGATCCGGCGCCGGCGCTCGACCTGCTGCGACAGGAGCGTTTCGCCGAGGCGCTCGTTCATGTCCGCGCCGGGCCGGCCCCCGACAAGCCCGACCCCGACGTCCTTCTCCTCGAGGCCGCGCTGCTCGCCCACAGCGGGCAGGCCGCGGCGGCGGAAGAGGTGTGTCAGCGCCTGCTCAAGATCGACGAGTTCAACGCGGGCGCGCATTACGTCCTCGCGCTCTGCCGCGAACAGTCCGGCCATCAGGACGGCGCCGGCGAGCATTATCGCGTCGCCGCCTATCTCGATCCGCAATTCGCGATGCCCCGTCTGCATCTCGGTTTGCTCGCCCGGCACGCCGGCGACCGCGATGCCGCGCGCCGCGAGCTTGCACAGGCGCTCCTCCTGCTCAAGCGCGAGGACGCCTCGCGTCTGTTGCTGTTCGGCGGCGGCTTCGGCCGCGAGGCGCTCGTGACGCTGTGCCGGTCGGCACTCGTGGAATGTGGGGGGCGGCCATGAGCGTCGCCGGATCGAATGTCGCCGAGCGTGCGGCCGAGCTGCGGCGCGACTTCGATCGCGGCTTTGCGGAGCCGATCCGGCTCGACCCTGTCGCCACCGAGGATCTGCTTGCGATCCGTATCGGCGCGCAGCCGTACGCGATCCGGCTTGCCGAGATCACCGGCCTGTTCGCAGGCAGGAAGATCACGCGCGTTCCCGGCGGCCATGCGGCGCTGAGCGGCATCGCGGGTTTCCGCGGCACCTTGCTGCCGGTGTACGACCTCGCGCTGCTACTCGGCCACGCGGGCGCGCAAGCGCCGCGCTGGCTGGTGATCGCGGCGGCGGCGCCGGTCGCGCTCGCCTTCGATACGTTCGAAGGCCAGTTGCGCGTCCCGCGCACCGACATATTGCCGCAGACCGCGCGCGAAGACATGTCCGCCCATGCGCGCGACGTCGTGCGGACCAAGGATTTCGTCGGACCCATCATGCATCTGCCTTCGATCCTCAACGCCACCAAGGCGCTGAGGACCGCGGCGGTGCCAGCGGAGGAGTGATTCCCCATGAATACGTTCAGCAATTGGACCGTCGGCAAGCGGCTGGCGGCCGGCTTCGGCCTTTCGGCGATGACGCTCGCCCTGATCGCCAGCATTGCGTATTACAATGCCACCCGCCTGATCGAGAATGACAGTTGGGTCAAGCACTCCCATCAGGTCCGCATCGAGTTCTCCTCGCTGCTGTCCCTGATGAAGGACGCCGAGACCGGACAGCGCGGCTACGTGATCACCGGCGACGACAACTACCTCGCGCCGTACCAGGCTGCGATCGCCTCGGTCGGGACGACGCTCGACGAGGTGCGCAAGCTCACCGCCGATAACCCTTCACAGCAGCGCCGGCTGGCCGCGATTGTTGCCCCGATCAACGCCAAGCTCGCCGAGCTCAAGCAGACCATCGAACTGCGCCGCACGCAGGGCTTCGACGCCGCGCTCAAGGTCGTGTCGTCGAACGTCGGCAAGGAATACATGGACCAGATTCGCGCAATCGTCGCCGATGCGGATCGGGAAGAGTTCGATCTCCTCAATCGCCGCAGCGAGGAAGCCCACGCCAGCGCGAACCTTATGATGCTGATCATCCTCTGGGGCGGCGTCATCGGTACGCTCGTGGTCGCGGCGATCGGTTGGTTCATTTCGCGTTCCTTGTCCGACCAGATCGGCTCCGCGGTCGGGCTGGTGCGAAGCTCCTCGGCCGAGCTGCAGGCGGCCGCGAACCAGCAGGCGAGCGGCGCGAAGGAGCAGGCAAGCGCCATGACGGAGATCAGCACCACGATCACGGAGCTGCTCGCGACTTCGCGCCAGATCGCCGAGAGCGCGCAGCGCGTCGCTCTCAACGCCGAGCAGACCGCAAGTGCGGCGCGCTCCGGCCACGGGACCGTCGACACCACGCACGAGTCGATCAGCGGCATCCGCCGTCAAGTCGATCAGATCGTCTCGCACATGCTGGAGCTCGGCAAGAAGTCGCAGGAGATCGGTTCTGTCCTCGACATCGTCTCGGAGCTTGCCGAGCAGACCAACATCCTCGCCATCAATGCGACCATCGAGGCGGCCGGTGCCGGCGATGCCGGCAAGCGCTTTGCCGTCGTGGCCGAGGAGATCCGCAAGCTCGCGGATCGGGTCGGCGGCTCGACCAAGGAGATACGCACGCTGATCGACGACGTGCGCAGTGCCGTCAACACCACCGTCATGGCGACCGAGACGGGATCGAAGGCGGTCGACGCCGGCTCGCGGCAGTTCGGCGACGTCGCCTCGACGTTCAAGCAGATCGCGAGCCTCGTCACCACGACCACGGAAGCCGCGCGCGAGATCGAGTTGTCGACCAAGCAGCAGTCCACCGCGGTCGAGCAGGTCAATGTCGCGATCGCCAATGTGACGCAGGCCTCGGTCGAGACCGAGACCAGCGCCGGGCAGACGCTGCAGACCGTGTCGCAGATGACGGTGCTGTCGAAGGACCTCTTGCGCATCATCCAGCCGCATATGGCGGCTTGAGCCGGGCGGCCGCAGGCATGGCGCAGGATCCCTACCGATATTTTCGGCCCGAGGCGCGCGACCTCGTCGATCAGTTTGCCAAGGGCGTGCTGGAGATCGAAAAGGGCGACGGCGGCGCCGCGACGGTGCAGCGCCTGCTTCGCCTCGTCCATACGCTCAAAGGCGCCGCCCGCGTGGTCAAGCAGTCGGAGATCGCCGACCGCGCGCATGCGATCGAGGATACGCTCGCGCCGTTCCGCGATGCCGGGCAGGAACTCGGGCGCGAGCAGATCGACGTGATCCTCGAGCACATCGACGACATTTCGAGCCGTCTTGTCACGCTCGCGCCGACCGAGGATGCCGAGCATCCGGCCCGGAGCAAGGCAAGCAAGGAGGAGGGGCCGCGAACCATCCGCGCCGACCTCGCCGAAACCGACACGGTGCTCGAAGGCGTTGCCGAGACGCACGCTTTGCTCAACGGGCTGCGCGGCAGCGCGCATGGCTTGGAGCAGGCGCGGCACCTCGCCGAATTGCTGCTCGCCCAGTTCTCGCCGTCGGCGTCGGCCGAAAGCGCCCGTCAGTCCGGCGCCGCCGCGGGCCGCCGCATCGCGATTGCCGAAGAGCTTTGCAAGAAATTCGGCGGCATCGAGCGCGACTTCGGCTCGATCATCGATCAGATGGATCGCGAATTGCGCCAGTTGCGCGAAGCCGCGGAGCGCCTGCGGCTGGTGCCGGCGGGAAACCTATTCACGGCGCTGGAACGCACCGCGCGCGACGGCGCTCGCGCGCTCGGAAAGCAGGTGACGTTCGAGGGCAAGGGCAGCGGCATCCGGCTCGACGCACAGGTGCTCGAAGCCGTGCAGGGCGCGCTGATCCAGATCGTCCGCAACGCCATTGCGCACGGGATCGAATCTCCGACCGAACGCGCGGCAACCGGCAAGCCCTCCGCCGGATGCGTGACGGTGGAGGTCTTGCGCCGCGGCCGCAAGATCGTCTTCGCCTGCCGGGACGATGGGCGCGGCATTGATCTCGAAGCGGTACGGCGGATTGCGACACAACGCGGCCTGATCAGTCCGGTCGCCAAGGAGCTCGGCGTCCAGGATCTCGTGCGCGTGCTGTTGCGTGGCGGTATCACCACGTCGCAGGCGGTAACGGCCGTGTCGGGACGCGGCGTCGGCCTCGATGTCGTGCGCGAGGGAGTCGAACGGCTCGGGGGCGAAGTCACGGTTCGGACCGAGCGCTACAAGGGCACGATGTTTGAGCTCGCCATCCCGCCGTCGCTTGCCTCCATAGAAGCGCTCGTCATCGAGGCGGACGGACAGAAGGGCACGACAAGCCGCACCTCCATTCCAATTGACGCGGTGCGCAGCACGCTGCGCGTCGCCGCCAAGGACATTTCGCGCGGCTCGCCCGGCGCGGCCATTCTGTTCGAGCAGAAGGCGATCCCCTTCATTCCGCTGAGCGTCGCGCTCGATGGCGCGCCATGGTCGCCCGGTCGCGGCTGGAACGCCGTCATCGTGGCGGGTGCCGGCGGCATGGCGGCGATCGGCGTCGATCGTCTGCTCGGCACCGCGCGCATCATCACGCGTCCGTTGCCGGAGCGCCTGATCGCAAGCTCGATCGTGGTCGGGGCCTCGCTCGATGTCGAGGGCAACCCGCAGCTGGTGCTCGATCCGGATGGGCTGGTGACGGCGGCGCAGCGCGGCGACGCGGACAGGCTCGATGCGCCGGCCCCGGTGCGGCCGGTCCTCGTCATCGACGATTCGCTCACGACGCGGATGCTCGAGCAGAGCATCCTGGAGTCGGCCGGCTACGACGTCGATGTCGCGAATTCCGCCGAAGAGGGGCTCGAGATCCTGCGCCACAAGCGCTACGGCGTGATCCTCGTCGACGTCGAAATGCCCGGCATGGACGGGTTCAGCTTCATCGAGCGCATCCGCGCCGATGCCGTCCTGCGCGACACGCCGGCCATCCTCGTCACCTCGCGCGCCTCGGCCGAAGATCGCCAGCGCGGCCGCGACGTCGGCGCGCATGGCCACATCATGAAGAGCGAGTTCGATCAGGCCGAGCTGCTCGCCATGATCCAGCCGTTGATGGGATAACGGATGCCCAAGGTCCGCGTCCTCGTCGTCGAAGATTCACAGACCGTGCGCGCGCGCCTGGTCGAAATCCTCTCGTCCGATCCCGGCATCGAGCTGGTCGGCGAAGCCGGCGACGGCAAGGAGGCGATTGCGCTCTGCCAGCAATACCGGCCGGACCTGATCACGATGGACATGATGCTGCCGGTGATGACCGGCGTCGCGGCCACCGAATACATCATGGCCCATTGTCCGACGCCGATCCTGGTCGTCTCGGCTTCGACCAACCGCGGCGAGCTGTTCAAGATCTACGACGCGCTCGCGGCCGGCGCCGTCGACGTGCTGGAGAAGCCGAACGGGCACGAGGTCGCGGGCGATTGGGAACGGCGTTTTCTTTCGACCGTGAAGCTCGTCGCGCGCATCCGCGTCATCACCCATCCGCGCGCCCGGCTCGCGGAATTGCGCGCCCGGCTGCTCGATACGCCGCCTGCGCTTGCGGTGCAGACATGCGCGGTCGTCGCCATCGGCGCCTCGACCGGCGGTCCGGGGGCGATCGTCGACGTCTTGCGCGGGCTGCCGCCGCAATTCCGGATCCCGGTGCTGGTGGTGCTGCACATCAACGAGCCCTTCGGCACGGCTTTCGCGGATTGGCTCGACGGGCAGACCCCGCGGCGCGTCGCGTACGCCAAGGACGGCGTGTCGGTTGCGTCCTTCACCGGCCGCGTCGTCGTGGCGCCTGGCGGCTGTCACATGATCGTCCGTGCCGGCCGTCTGCACCTCACCGACGGCGCGGAGCGCTATTCCTGCCGGCCCTCGGTCGACGTGCTGTTCGAGTCGATCGCGGCCGACTACGGCCCATCCGCCGCCGCCTGCCTGTTGACCGGCATGGGCCGCGATGGGGCGCTCGGGCTCCTGAAAATCCGCGAGGCCGGCGGCACGACGGTGGCGCAAGACGAGTCCACATCGGTCATCTACGGCATGCCGCGCGAGGCAGCCTTGCTCGGCGCGGCGCAGCAGATCCTTCGTATCGGCGAAATCGGACCGCGGCTTGCCGCGCTGCAAGGGCTCGCCATGGAGACAACTCAATGAGCGGCCGGGTTCTCGTCGTCGACGACAGTCTCACGGTTCGCATGAACCTGGTCGACATGTTGAGCGCCGCGGGACTCCCAGCGGTCGCCTGCGCAAGCGTTGCAGAGGCGCGCGCGGCGCTCGTCGGCGAGAGCTTTTCCCTCGCTATCCTCGACGTGCTGCTGCCGGACGGCGACGGCGTCGAGCTGCTCGGCGAAATTCGTGCGATGCCCGCCGCTGTCGGGACCGCGGTGATGATGCTGACGACCGAGGTCGAAATCAGCGATCGCGTGCGCGGCCTGACGACCGGAGCCGACGAGTATGTCGGCAAGCCCTACGATCCCGGCTACGTGATCGCGCGTGCGCGTGAACTGGTGCGGCGCGGTGAGACGGGCCGGGAGCCGGCCGAAAAGGCGGTGCTCCTGATCGACGACAGCATCACGTTTCGCGAGGCACTCAAGGCCGCGCTGGAGCATGCGTCCTATCGGGTGTCCGTCGCCGGCAGCGGCGAGGAGGGCTTGCGCTTCGCCGCCGATCTGCGCCCAAGCGCGATCATCGTCGATGGACAGTTGCCCGGCATGGACGGCGCGACCTTCATCCGGCGCATCCGGCTCGACGCAGCGCTACGCGGGCTGCCCTGCCTGCTGCTGACAGGCTCGGATGACAGCGGCGCCGAGGTCCACGCGCTTGATGCCGGTGCCGATGCCTTCGTGCGCAAGGAGGAGGACATCGGCCTCGTGCTTGCCCGCCTCAACGCCATGCTGCGCAGTGCCGCCGGCCAGGTGGCGCAACAGGCGACCGCCAGCCTGCAGGGGCCAAAGAAGATTCTCGCCGTGGACGACAGCGAGACCTATCTCCAGCAGGTCGCGGACGCTCTGCGGGCGGACGGCTATGACGTCGTGCTCGCCCGCTCCGGCGAGGAAGCGCTGGAGCTGCTCGCGCTGCAGCCGGTCGATTGCATGCTGCTCGACCTCATGATGCCCGGCATCGGTGGGCGTGAGACCTGCCTGCGCGTGAAGAACGCGCCGGGCATCCGCGACATCCCGATCGTGATGCTGACCGCGGTGGACGACCGCGACGCCATGATCCAGGGCCTGAGCGCGGGCGCTGACGATTATATCGCGAAGTCGAGCGACTTCGATCTCCTGCGCGCGCGCGTGCTGGCGCAGATCAGGCGCAAGCAGTTCGAGGACGAGAATCGTCTCATTCGCGACCAGCTTTCGCGCGCCGAACTGGAGGCCGTGGAAGCACGCGGGGCCCAGGAAGTAGCCGCGACCCGGGCAGCGCTCATCCGGGAGCTGGAGTCCAAGAACGAGGAGCTCGAATCCTTCAGCTATTCGGTCGCGCATGACCTGCGCGCGCCGTTACGCAGCATCGACGGATTTGGCCTCGCACTGCTCGAAGACTACGCCGACAAGCTCGACGACGACGGCAAGCAATATCTGCGTTACGTGCGCGAGTCCGCGCAGCAGATGGCGCAACTGATCGACGACATGCTGGCCCTTTCGCGCGTCACGCGCGGTGAGTTCGAGCGCACGCCGGTCGACGTGAGCGTCATCGCACGCGAGGTCGCGGGCCGCCTCGCGCGGGCGAACCAGACGCGCAAGGTCCAGTTCATCACGCCTGAACGGCTCGCGGCGGACGCCGACGGCCGGCTGCTGACCGTCGTGTTCGAGAACCTGCTCGGCAACGCCTGGAAGTTCACCTCCAAGCGCCGTGACGCACGGATCGAGGTCGGTGTCACCGACGTCCATCCGCGCGCGTTCTTCGTGCGCGACAACGGCGCCGGCTTCGACATGGCTTACGCGTCGAAGCTGTTCGGGATGTTCCAGCGCCTCCACTCGAACGCCGAGTTCGAAGGGACCGGAATCGGTCTCGCGACGGTCCAGCGGGTAATCCGCCGTCATGGCGGGCGCATCTGGGCGGAAAGCGTGGTCGGGTCGGGCACGACCTTTTTCTTCACCCTAGAAGATGACGCGCGATACGCGCCTCCGCCTAAAACCGCGAACCATCCGACCACTGGAGCCGCAGCATGACACCTGAATCATTCATCCTCCTCGTCGAGGACAATCCGAAGGACGAAGCGCTCACGCTACGGGCGCTGAAGAAAGGGAACATCGCGAACAAGGTCATCGTGGCGCACGACGGCGCGGAGGCGCTCGATTATCTGCTCGCGTCCGGAGCGGACGGAAGCCAAAATCACCTGCCGCAACTCGTGCTGCTCGATCTCAAGCTCCCGAAGATGGATGGGCACGAGGTGTTGAAGCACATCCGCGGCGATCAGCGCACCCAGCTCTTGCCGGTCGTCATTCTCACCACATCGGTCGAGGACGGCGATCGGCTGAAAGGCTATCGGCTCGGTGCCAACAGCTATGTCCGCAAGCCCGTGGACTTTGTGAAGTTCGCCGAAGCCGTGACCCAGCTTGGCCTCTACTGGCTCGTGCTGAACGAGAAGCCGCCCGTGCCCGCGTGAACGCGCGGCAGGAGCAACGCGTGACGAAGCCGCTCAAAGTGTTGATCGTCGAGGACAACGAGCACGACGCGATCCTGCTGCTGCGCGAACTGCGCCGCGGCGGCTACGAGCTCGACACCGAACGCGTCGACACGCCGGAAGCGATGCACGCCGCGCTCGAGCGCCGGCCATGGGACGTCGTGCTCTCGGACTACGCGATGCCGCGGTTTTCCGCTCCGGCGGCGCTGGCGCTGGTGAAGGAGCGCGGCATCGACGTTCCGTTCATCATCGTCTCGGGCACGGTCGGCGAGGAGACGGCCGTCGCGGCCATGCGCGCCGGCGCGCACGATTTCATGCCCAAAGGGGCATTCGCCCGCCTGCTGCCGGCGATCGAGCGCGAGCTGCGCGAGGCTGCCGGGCGCGCCGAGCATAAGGCGATGCGCGAGCAGCTTCTGATCTCGGAGCGGATGGCGTCCGTCGGCATGCTGGCCGCGAGCGTCGCCCATGAGATCAACAATCCGCTCGCCGTGCTCGCCGCCAACGTCGAATTGGTCGCGCAGGGCCTCACCTTGCTCGCCGAGGAGGGTGGCGTCGACGCACGGGGCCGATTGAGCGAGGCGAGGGACCAGTTGCGCGATGCGCAGGAAGCAGCCGAACGCGTGCGGCAGATCGTTCGCGACCTGAAGATCTTCTCGCGGTCTGCCGACGAGGAGCAGCACGGGCCGATGGACGTCGAGCGCGTGCTCGAATCCTCGATCCGCATGGCCTCGAACGAGATCCGCCATCGGGCGCGTCTGGTGAAGGATTTTCGCGGTGTGCCGCCTGCCGACGCGAACGAAGCCCGGCTCGGCCAGGTGTTTCTCAATCTCATCGTCAACGCCGCGCAGGCGATCCCTGAAGGCCGCCAGGCCGATAACGAGATAAGGATTTCGATGCGGCCCGGTGAAGACGGCCGCATCGTCGTCGAGATCAGCGACACCGGCTCGGGGATTCCGCCGCACGTGCTGCCGCACATCTTCGATCCGTTCTTCAGCACCAAGCCGGCGGGCGTCGGCACCGGCCTCGGTCTTGCGATATGCCGCCGCATCATCGCGGGATTCAACGGCGACATCGCGGTCGAAAGCGCGCCCGGGCACGGTACGACGTTCCGCGTCGTGCTCCTGGCCGCGCGCGGGGCAGCGCCTCAGACCGTCGCCGCCGCGCCCGCCGTCGCCGCAGCGCGCCGCGGCCGCGTGCTCGTCGTGGACGACGAACCGATGCTCTGCTCGGTGATCAATCGCATCTTGGCCGGCGCGCACGAGGTCGTCATCACGACGTCGGCCGCCCAGGCGCTTGCCCGCATCGAGAGCGGCGAGCGCTTCGACGTCATCCTGTCCGACCTCATGATGCCGGACATGACCGGCATGGACCTGCACGCCGCGCTGCTGCATGCGGTGCCGGAGCAGGCGGGCCGGATGATCTTCATGACCGGCGGCGCGTTCTCGCCGGAGGCCGCGGCGTTTCTCGACCGCGCGCCGAATCCATCGATCGAAAAGCCGTTCAGGTCGGCCGGGCTGCGGCAGATCGTGCAGAGCCGCATTGCGTAGCGAAGTCCGCGCGCACCGCCGTGGCGCTGACGCGGAAAATCAGGCCTCGTACTTGAAGGAGAGCGAGACGCGCGTGCGGAACGCGACGACCTTACCGTCCTCCACCTTCATGTCCATTTTCATGACCTCGGCGATGCGAAGGTCACGCAGCGACTTCGACGCCGTCTTCACGGCCTGCCGTCCCGCTTCCTCCCACGACACCGGGCTGACCCCGACGACTTCCACGATCTTGTAAACGCCTTCCTGTTCACTTTTCGCCATCACAATCTCCTTGAACACGACCAGCCGCGTAACGCGATCGCAACCACAGGCTAGCATGATTGGCTCGGCCGCGCGCAAGGCAGTCAGCCGCGGCCGTAGACATCGTCGAGGCGCACGATATCGTCTTCGCCGAGATAGCTGCCGACCTGGACCTCGATCAGCTCCAGCGCGATCTTTCCCGGATTGGCGAGCCGGTGCACTCCGCCGATCGGAATATAGACCGACTCGTTCTCGTGCACGGTGCTGATCGCCTCGCCGATCGTCACCTCGGCGGTTCCGATGACGACGACCCAGTGCTCGGCGCGATGGAAATGCTTCTGCAGCGAGAGCCGCGCGCCCGGCTTCACCATGATGCGCTTGACCTGATAGCGCCCGCCCGCGTCGACGCCCTGGTAATAGCCCCAGGGACGATAGATGCGGCGATGCTCGACCGCCTCGCGCCGGTTCTGCGCGCGCAGTTGCTCGACGAGGGCTTTCACCTCTTCGGCTTTGTCGCGCGCGGCTACGAGGACGGCATCGCCGGTCGCGACCACGATGATGTCGTCGACGCCGATCACGGCCGTCAGCACGTTATCGTCAGCGCGCACGAGGCTGTTGCGGCTGTCGAGCACGACCACTGGGCCCGACGTGGCATTGCCGGCGGCATCGTGATCGAGACCCTTCCATACCGCGCTCCAACTGCCGATGTCGGACCAGCCCATGTCGGCCGGCACAACGGCGGCGAGCTTGGTGCGCTCCATGACCGCGTAATCGATCGATTTTCTCGGCGCCCGCGCGAACGGCTCGGCGGCCAGCCGCGTGAAATCGAGGTCGCGCGTCGCCCCGGCGACAGCCGCCCGCGCGGCGTCGGCCATGGCCGGTTCGAAAGACTCGATCTCGCTCAGCATGATGTTGGCGCGGAACGTGAAGTTTCCGCTGTTCCACAGATAGTGCTCGGCGAGGTAGCGCGCCGCGGTCGCGGCGTCGGGCTTTTCGACGAACGCCTCGACGGCGAGGCTCGCACCGCCGTTGAGCTTCGCACCCGGCCGGATGTAGCCGTAATTGGTGGCGGGCGAGGTTGGCCGGATGCCGAACGTCACGATCAGCCCTTCGGCCGCGGCCTTGGCGGCGCTCCGGCACGCCGCTCGGAATTCCTGCCCGTCGCGGATGAGATGGTCGGCGGCGAGCACCAGCACCGTCGTACCTGGATCGCGCTGCTCGGCGAGCGCGGCCGCGACGGCGACCGCCGGACCGGAGTCGCGCCGCATCGGCTCGAGCACGATGTCGGCTTGCGCATCGATCTCGCGCAACTGCTCGGCGACGATGAAACGAAAATCGCCGTTGGTGATCACGATCGGCCGTGCGAACAGCTCCGGATCGCGCACGCGCTCGATCGTCTGCTGGAAGGTCGAGCGATCGCCGATGAGCGGCACGAACTGCTTCGGCATGCTTTCGCGCGAAACCGGCCACAGCCGCGTTCCCGCTCCGCCGCACATGATGACCGGCGTCAGCAACTCGCTCGTCATCGCTTAAACCCTCGGGCCATTCCACAAATCGCACTTTGCGCGATACGCCGCGCAATCGGCCGCGAGGGCACTATGGCACGTTCCGGTTGATTACAGCAGGGCTGATAAAAAAGCATTACACGCAACGTATTGTGGCATAACGGGAAACACCTATGCTTTATTGCGGGATGGCGCGCGGCATCTCGTCGCCGGCAGGCGCGGCTCAAGGTTTGGCAATGATATTTCCCCGCAAAGAAGACGTCACCATCTGCTTCGCGCATGTCGCCTATCGCATGGCGGATCGCTTCGCGGCACGCGGCACCGGCATCCGGCATTTCCAGGTTCACACGCTGGAGGAATTCAAGGCGCGCATCGTCGAGGCCGACGTGGTCTCGGTTTCGATGATGTGGCGCAACGAGCTGATCCCCCGCGCGCCGAAACTGAAATTCATCCAGTCGATCAGCGCCGGCTTGGACCAGTATTCGCGCGAGGCGCTGAAAGCCGCCGGCATCAGGCTTGCGAGCGGGCAGGGCGTGAACGCGCGCGCCGTTGCCGAGCACGCGATGTCGCTGATCCTCGCGATGACGCGCCAGCTCCATTTCGCGCGTGACAATCAGGTCAAGCATCATTGGCGCGGCATGATCGGCGACCTGTCCAAACGCGAGGACGAGCTCGGCGGCAAGACGCTGCTGATCGTCGGGCTGGGTCGCATCGGCTCGCATCTCGCCATGCTGGCGCGCGCCTTCGGCATGCGCGTGATCGCGACCAAGCGCGATGTTGCGTCCGGCGCCGACGCCGCCGATTTGATTGTCCCGGATGCCGCGCTGATCGAGCATTTGCCGCAAGCCGATTTCGTAGCCCTCACCTGTCCGCTCACGCCACAGACCGAAGGCCTCATCAATGCGCGCGCCCTGGCGGCGATGAAGCCGTCGGCGTATCTCATCAATGTGGCGCGCGGACGCGTGGTCGATGAGCCGGCGCTTGTTGCGGCTCTCGCAGAGGGCCGCCTCGCCGGCGCGGGCCTCGACTGCACCATGGAAGAGCCGCTGCCCGCGGCCTCGCCTCTGTGGGACATCCCGAACGTGCTGATCACGCCGCATAGCGCTGGCGAGACGCGGCGCTACGAGGACAACGTCATCGACCTGCTGCTCGAAAACCTCGGCCGGCTCTGGCGCGACGAGACCGCGCTGAAGAACGGGGTGGTATGACTCAGTCGTCATTCTGTGCGAGCGTAGCGAGCCTCGAAGGATGGATACAAGCTTGGGCCGTCGCCCTTCGAGGCTCGCGACTTCGTCGCTCGCACCTCAGGGTGACGGATCGAGGGCGGTAACCCAATCGAAACCGCGCTGGGCGATGCTGCGGCATGGCCGTCGGCACAACCATCGAAGATGAAAATCGCGACACGATCCGCATGCTGGCGTTTCTCGGCGCGTTCTTTTTCGTCGCGTCGGTCGTCGGCTATCTCGCCACGATGTCGTGGGGCGCCACGATCCCGCGCGACGGAACGAGCCTCGTGGTGGGGCGCGACTTCCTGAATTTCTGGATGTATGGCCGCGCCGCGCTGACGGCGGACCCGAGCCGCTTCTACGATCTCGCCGAATATCACCGCGCGCTCGACGCGCTGCTCGGGCCTAACTATCCGGGCCAGAACTGGTCCTACCCGCCGAGCATCTTCTTTCTTGCCGCGCCGTTCGGTCAACTCGGCTACCTCCCGGCGCTTCTGGTCTGGACCGTGCTCGGCGTCGCGCTCTTCATCGCGGTCGCGCGTTCGCACTTTAGCGACAGCCGACTTCTGCTCGCGCTCGTCCTCTCGCCCGCCGCCGTGCTGTGTTTGATCTCGGGCCAAAGCTCGCTCATCACTGCCGCGATGCTGGTCGCGATCTTCTCGTTTCTCGATCGCCGTCCGGTCGCCGCGGGCATCCTGATCGACTTGCTCACCTAGAAACCGCAACTCGGTGTCCTGTTTCCCGTGATGCTGATCGCGTCCGGCCGCTGGCGCGTGTTCGCGTCGGCCGCCGCGACCGCGCTCGTACTCGCCGCCGCGACCGCGCTCGTGTTCGGCCCGCAGGTGTGGGTTGATTTCGTCACCAAGGGCCTGCCGATCAACGACCTCGTGCTCGCCGATCCCGAACGCATCGCGACGCCGTTCTATCCGACAGTGTTTATGAACCTGCGCGGCCTCGATCTGTCCTATGGCGCCGCCATGGCGGTGCAGCTTTGCTTCTCGGTCTTCGCGGTTGCTGCGGTCGCCTGGGCGTTTCGTTTCCGCCGCGATGCCGATCCGCGCTGGCTGATGGCGCTGTTCCTTGCCTGCGCGGTCTGCGGCGTGCCGTACCTTCTTTCCTACGACACGCTCGCACTGACGTTCGCGGCGTTGCTGCTGCTTGCGCACGGGTCGCTCGACCCGAAGGGACAACGCTTCGCGCAACTCATCTACTGGCTCCCGCTGATCCAGATCGGCTCGGCAATCTCCATGTTCCGGGACCCGCGCTGATCGCGCCCGCGTTCGCCGTCTACGCGCTGATGCGCTTGCGCGCGTCGCCCGCATCGACCGCCGCGTTCGATCCAAGATGCATCACGGCGCGATAGGCGAACACCAGCGCCGGCCCGAGCGTGATGCCGGGCCCGACATAAACGCCACGAAACAGCGAGGCCATGTCGTTGCCGCAGGCATAAAGCCCTTCGATCGCCGCGCCGTTTCCGTCGAGCACGCGCGCATCGCCATCGGTCGACAGGCCGACGCAAGTGCCCATCGTCGAGGGATAGACCGCGACCGCGAAGAACGGCGGCGCAACGATCGGGCGCAGGCACGGGTTCGGCGTGTTGGCCGGATCGCCGTTGAACTGATTGTATTCGGTGCCGCCCTTGCCGAAGGCTTCGTCGATACCGGTCGCGGCATAACGATTGTGCTGCGCGACCGTCGCTTCCAGGTTCGCGCCATCGACATCGATGTGTTGTGCGAGCGCGGCCAGCGTGTCGGCGCGGTGCAGATATCCGTCCGCGATATAGCGCTCGATCTCGCGCGCGCCCGCGCCCGGATGCAAAAGCCCGAGGCCGTAGTCGCGGATGAATGAACGGTCGCAGATCAGCCACGCCGGTACGCTCGGCGTCGCCGCGTTTGCGCGCAGCATTCCCTCGACGAAGTCGTGATAGCTGTCCGACTCGTTGACGAAGCGGCGCCCATCTTTGTTCACGGCGATCAAGCCGGGCTTGGCGCGGTCGAGCAGGATGTGCGGATAAACCGTGTCCTCGTGTAGCGAACTCGGGAAGTAGAACGCCGGATTGGTGTGCTTTTCGTCCACCGCCGCGCCAACGGCACGCGCGGCTTGGAAGCCATCGCCGTTCGCGCCCGCGAAGGCGTTCGAATGCGCGACCGGGACATCCTTCATGAANNACGGCGCCCTCGATGCGCTCCTTGCCGCGTACCAATGTGACGAGCTTCGCGCCAAATGCGATCGGCACGTTGCGTTGCTTGAGGCTGTAATAGAGCCGCGCGACCAGCGCGTTGCCCATGACGAGACGCGTCCCGCGCGGGTAGCGCAGGCGATCGGCCGCATGCCGCAGCAGCAGTTTTGCGGCGGCAACGAACGAACGAGCCGACGCAAAGGGCCTCAGCAGGACCGGGATGTCGTTCTTGCCGACCATCATGCCGCCAAGCACCATGAACGGCGCGATCGGCGGCCGCACGCGCGCGAAGTCTTTGCCCAGCAGCCGCCCGTCGAACGGCAATGCCGCGAGTGCGCGCCCGGCCAGCGCGCGTCCCGGCTGGTTCGAGTGATAATCCGGATGACGCGGCGGCGCCGTGAACTTCACCTCCGTGCGTGCGTCGAGATAGTCGAGCGCCGCCGGACCTGCCGCGAGATACGCCTCGCGCACGGCCTGCGCCCGCGGACCGATCTCGGCCTCTAGAAAGCGCCGCGCGTCGTCGATCGAATCCGGAACGCCGTCGCGCTTGGCCTGGCTCGATCCGGGGATCCAGACGGTCCCGGCGGACGTGGAGGTCGTGCCGCCGACTTGGGTCGTCTTCTCGCACAACAGCACGTCGAGGCCTTCGAGCGATGCGACCAGCGCGGCCGACATGCCGCCCATGCCGGCGCCGAACACGAGCACGTCGACTTCGCGGTCCCAGCGCAAGGGATCAGCCTTTCGGATTCCCGGCCGGCGAAAATTCCGTCGGCAATTTTCCGCTCGGCGCCGCAAGCGGCGACTTCGCGCGCGGCACATATTCGCCGCCGCTCTTGGCGCCGACGAGCTTGCCGTCACGCACCACGAATTTCCCCCGCACCATGGTCGAGACCGGCCAGCCGGCGACCTCGATGCCCTCGTACGGCGTGTAGTCCGAGCCGTCGTGTAATAGGTCATGCGCAATGGTCACGCGTCGCTCCGGGTCCCAGATCGCAATGTCGGCGTCGCTGCCGACCGCGATCGTGCCCTTCTTCGGATAGAGCCCGTAGGTCTTGGCGTGGTTGGTCGCCGTGAACGCCACGAAATCGTTGAGGCTGATGCGGCCTTTCTTCACGCCCTCGGAGAACAGGATCGGCAGCCGCGTCTCGACGCCCGGAATACCGTTCGGCACCCAGCGGAAGCTGGTGCGGCCTTTCGGCGTGAGCTTGCCGTGCGTGTCGTCATAGCGGAACGGGCAATGGTCGGACGAGAACACCGAGAACACGTGCTGCTGCAGGCCGGCCCAGCATTCCTTCTGGCTTGCCTCGTCGCGGGGGGGAGGGGAGCAGACGTATTTCGCGCCCTCCATGTTGAGGCCTTCGAGATCCTTCGCTGTAAGCACCAGATATTGCGGGCAGGTCTCGCCGTAGAT
>PLJS01000239.1:0-788 GCA_003140315.1 Hyphomicrobiales bacterium | reverse complement strand
GTCTTGCCGGCGCGCTCGAGCCGGTCGGTGAGGAAGCGGATCGCGTCGTAATTCTCGGCGTGCACCATCACCAGCGCGCCGGTCTCGCGCGCGACGCTCATCACGTTGAGCAGCTCGAGGTCGGACAGCGCCATGCCCTCATAGGTCATGAACACCTTGAATGAGGTGTAGCCGTCCTCGACCAGCGCCGGAAGTTCCTGACCCAGCACGCGGTCGGTCGCATCCGCGATGATGAGGTGGAACGACACATCGACGTAGCAATTGCCGTCGGCTTTCGCGTGATACTGCTTCACGACTTCGCGCAGCGATTGGCCTTTCTGCTGCATCGCGAAGGGCAGCACCATGGTGTTGCCGCCGAATGCGGCCGAGCGCGTGCCGCTCTCGAAATCGTCCGCCATCGCGATGCCCGGGCCGGAGGGCTGCGCGAGATGCACGTGGCTGTCGATGCCGCCGGGCAGCACCAGCAGGCCCGTCACATCGACGATCTCGCCCGCCGCGCCGAGGTCGGTCCCGAGTGCGGCGATCCGCCCGTCCTTGATCCCGACATCGCAGGCGAAGGTGTCGGCGGCCGTCGCCACCGTCCCGCCGCGGATGATCGTGTCGAATGCCATCGATAGCCTCGTTCGCCCTTGCCCGATCCCTCGGCGCGGATCGCATCCTATCCGATGTATTAGACGCTCGACCGGCTCAAGCCAACGCTCCGCCGCCCGCTTGTGGTGGCGCGCGGGCTGCGCCTACTCGGGTTTCCCCTCGCCGGCAAATACGAGGGGGGATGGAGCGCCGATCGA
>PLJS01000073.1 GCA_003140315.1 Hyphomicrobiales bacterium | reverse complement strand
AGGGCGAGCAAAAGACGATTGCGGGGCCAATTTGATAAAGCGTTCATACCCTCAAACCACGCCCGGTTCGCGTTAGTTCCAAGAGGAAGCGAGTTGCGACGCCATTCTTTGGTTTTCCGGTTCAACGCTAGGACCCTGGAAAGTGTCCGACAGACCCATACAGGGAGGGTTCCGATGCCAGCTTTCAGGCACTCGTCAACGACGCCCCATGGCCTGACCAAAGATCGCCTCACGGCGGTCTCTCTGAAATCCGATCAGGTGTTTCTATTACGGGACTGCAATAGCCGCCATGACTTCAAAAGCCTGTGACGTAATGCATTTCGTCATTAATCAATCTGCATCTTTTTCCGCTTTTTCCGCGTTCTTAACGATGTCGCCGGGTACCAAAACCACCCCCTTGAGCGTGTCGAGGAAAAGGTCAGTGAGCGATTTGTCTTTAGCCATTACGGCCTCCCATGATCTCCGGCTGGAACCGCTGTCGGCGGGTAAAGTTCCGCATTGCGGGAGCAAAATGGCGTCGATGCGGGTCGTCCCGCCGCGGGCGCGATGCGCAGACGTTGACATCGATGCGGGTTGTTGACGACGCCGCGCGGAACTTTCCGGCCACTCCGGAACTTACTTACGTCATTTTCAAACAAACGCGCGGAGGGGATTCTATGGAAACTGCCATTCGCACCGACAATCCGGGTTGGACCGAAATAAGAACCGGCGTCTGCTGGGCCAGTATCGCTGCTGGGGCCATCGTCGCTTGCGCGTTTTCCTTGGCCCTCTTGGCCCTCGGTGCTGGCCTCGGGCTATCGTCGATTTCGCCCTGGGCCGATTCCGGCGTCTCCGCCGGGACGTTTAAGGCCACTGCAGGAGCCTACCTTGTCATCGTCGCGGTGATGTCTTCGGCGATAGGAGGCTATATCGCTGCACGCCTGCGTTCGAAGTGGTCCGGCATCCACGTGAACGAGGCCTTCTTTCGCGACACCGCGCACGGTTTGGTTGCGTGGGCTTTCGCGACGGTGTTGAGCGCGACGATTCTGGGAGCGGCGGCGATGCATGTCGCGGCCGGGGGAGTTTCGGCCGTGGGCCCGGCAGCCGCGCAAGCCGTCCCGGCGATCAATCCTTCCCGTGTTTTCGTCGACCGACTGTTCCGCACGGACTCGGCAGCCCCTCCCAACCCGTCCTCAACGGGAAGTAACGACGCGCGCGGGGACGTTCTGCGGCTGTGGACCGCAAGCTTCCGGGAAAACGGTGACCTTGCCGCCGACGACAAAGCCTACGTGGCACGTGTGGTGGCATCGCAGACAGGGCTCAGTCAGCAGGACGCCGAAAAGCGGGTCAACGACGTTATCGTGCAGGCGAAAGCGGCAGCGGATCGTGCGCGTAGCGGAGCCGCGAAGCTCGCATTCTGGCTGACGGCGGCCCTGTTCTTCGGGGCGTTCGCAGCAAGCCTAGCAGCCGTTGAGGGCGGTCAGCTCCGCGACGGAACGTGGGACGATCGCCGTCTCACTCCGCGCGCCCGGTGACATTGGACAAGGAGAACACGTCATGCCGATCCTGCTCTGGCTGTTGGGCATCCCAATCCCGATCATCATCCTCCTCGTGCTTCTTTCGCACTAACCCTTCAGCGGACCGTGTCGCGGTGTGCCACCTCTGCCTCGCGTAGGGGTGGCCGCCGCGGCACCTTTCTCTGCTACGATCAAGCGACGCCATCGCGGTCTCGGCCGCGCACGCTGGCCGCCGGACCGCGGTGGTGTAGGGTCGTCGAGGCTGCGCAAGGCGTCGATGATGTCATCGTATGAGACCGGGCTGCCACCTGCTGCCTGGCGCAGCGCCGGTGCGGAATCAACTGCCCAGGCATCCGACGCCCAGGATGAAAGAATGGCGCGACAAAACCTTCACCTGCATGGCGATCGCGTTCGCATCGCTCGCGCTCCATCGCGGCCGCATTCGCGATCTGTCGATTGCCGATGGGGAGGCGGCGCTCGCGCGCGTTGTAGCGAAAATGAGAGGCGAGAGGCCGGCTAAACCACCGGCCCCTCTTGGAACGCTTACTTCTGCTGCTTGCTCGCGCCGTGGGCCTTCTCGGTGTGCTCGTTCGCGGTCTTGGAGTGCTTCTGCGCGTCACTCGCGTGCTGCTGAGCCGCCGCATGGTCGTTCTTGCCGTGATGCTCGGCCGCTTTGCGATGGGACTTCGCCGCGTTCTCGTGATGCTCGGCCGCCTTGTTGTGATCCTGTTGAGCCATAGTACGTATCCTTGGGTCATTGGGTTTTGTGTCCGGCGTGAAATGCCGGACCGAATAGCTGCTGCGCCAATCGTGGCCGCAAAGTGTCATCGGAGAAGAAAGAAAATCGAAACCACGTGGAACCAAATCCGCTTTTGCTGCCTTCACGCTGCTCGCGTTGGGGAATCCAATGACACCACGTCCCGATATGTTCGCGGCAATTTTGAAAGCCGATCCTACCTTCGATCCAGTCTGGCAGGCCTTCCGTAACAGGTGGAGCGCCGAAGCCGATCTGCCGATGCACGTCGCGGCGACCGCGCTGGCGCGGCACTTGATCGCGAAGCTCGCCGCAAAGGACACGGCAGCCTTTCCCGCCATTTTCGCCGTCGTTGAGCAGTGGCTTGCGCATTCCGATCGATACGTTCGCCGTGTCGCGGATATCGGGTTGATTGAAGACTTGCAGAACGCGCGGCTTCACAAGGAAACGAACCCCGATGATTTCCAACCATGGCTTGGGCCGAAGGCCAAGGCCGCACGGTCGCGTGTCGGAGCTTCCTGGCTTGAGCTCGATGCGAAGGACGCTTCGTAGCGACCCGAACTTACGGCCCGTGATGCTCGCAGGACGCGATCATTCCGCCATCGTATCGTTCGGCAGGACAAAGCCTATGACAAACAAGCAGCTTTCGGCGAAGGACTTTGAGACGCCCGCGGTCAGCCGTCGCAATTAAACCGCTACCTTGGTGAGGAAGCTTTCGACTTCGCTACGCAGTTTGGCTGCCGCCTCTTCCACCGATTCCGATACGCTGAGCACGGTTCGCGCCGATTGTTGGGTTTCTGTGGTGGCGCCAGCCACTTCGCTCAACACCGAGACGATTAGCTTGGCACCGTCGGCGGCGCTTGCGACATTTTGTGAAATCTCGCCGGTTGCGGCATTCTGCTGCTGCAACGACGCGGCGACAGCGGACGTAGACGTATCGATCTCTCGCATGCGGTGTACGATCCGTCCGATCGCTTCTACGGCGTTGCCGGTCGAGTTCTGCACTTCAAGAATCTGGCTAGAAATATCCTCGGTCGCCTTCGCGGTCTGCACAGCGAGCGACTTCACCTCGGAAGCGACCACCGCGAAGCCGCGGCCTGCTTCCCCAGCACGCGCCGCCTCAATGGTGGCGTTGAGCGCCAGCAGATTGGTTTGGGCGGCGATATTGCGGATGAGCTTGGTGACGTCACCAATCTTCTGCGCACCCTGCGCCAGGGCGCCAATATCCTGATTGGTCACCTGCGCTTCACTGACCGCGACCCGCACCACTTCGGTGGTCTGGTTGAGATGTCGTCCGATCTCCGCGATTGAATTCGTCAATTCCTCGGCGGCAATCGCCGCAGTCTCGATATTGGTTGCGGCTTCATTCGACGTCTGCACTGCGCTTTCGGCGCCCTCCGATGTATGGCCGGATGCCTCTAACAGGCTCGCGGCCGTCGAGCGCATTTTACCCGCGCTGTGGACCACGGTTTCTAGGAGATATTCGGCGTGCTTGCGGAACGTCGAGATCGCGTTTTCGATTACGGCGCGGCGCTCTTCCTGATGCTGCAGGGTTGTTTGCTGCTGCTCGGCCTGCCGCCGCTCGGTGACGTCCTCGTGCGTGCCGATCCACCCGCCGTCCTTCATCGGATGATTCGTGACCAGCAAGAGACGCCCGTCCTTGGATTTAACCTCGTGCACGATGGTGCGCCCCTGTCCGACCGCGGCCAAAAATTCTGTGCGGTATTGAAGAGGGTCGCGAGAAAAAGTGCCCTTGGAAACCCGTCTCGCCAGCACCTCAGACAGCGTGGAGCCCGGCCTTACGTCGGCCGGCGTCAGCTCATACATCTTATGATATTGCGAGTTGCAGACGACCAGCCGTTCGGAGGCATCGAACATGCACAGCCCTTGTGCCATGCTGTCGATGGCGGTGCGCATTTGCTCGATTTCCCGGCTTTGACGGCGAGTGAGCATGGCGCCCGTCAGGCTCATCGCCAACTGGGCAACGACCGCGGCGAGGACGGCGGTAAGTACTGTTTCGGAAATGGTGGGGATGACTGCGGCGGCCCAGCCAGTAGCAAAGACGATCAGCACGCCAAAACTGCCCGCAAAAGAGGCGAGCCCGACGAGCATGACAAACCACGCGGCGCGCCTGAGGGTTAGGGCGAAAAGCAATTTGAACATGATGCCATCGTCCGTATCAGTCGGTACGGTATTCCCCACCCGGTTCTTTCGCAGTTAATTGTTGGTAAAGAAATCGTTAACGAGGCTATCGACGCACGGACCACCCGGCATACGGCCTAAGCGGCCAGTCAGTCGTGACCGTCGCGATCGACGAGGATTTGCCGCCGCATGTCGCCGGCACGTCGCGTCCACTTCCAGGGACGCTGGAAAATCGATACGATTCGCGATAGCTCGGCACTCATCTGGGAATGTCGGTCAAGAATGCCTGTACGCCACAGGGAACGACATCGCACAGAACGCCTGGGTTGGCTACGCGCGGCCGTATTGGGTGCAAACGACGGCATCCTTTCGACAGCCAGTTTGGTGCTGGGTGTCGCTGCTGCACACGGGACCCGCAGCAACGTATTGGTCGCTGGAGTCGCCGGCCTGGTCGCGGGCGCGATGGCGATGGCGATGGCTGCCGGTGA
>PLJS01000257.1:8139-15561 GCA_003140315.1 Hyphomicrobiales bacterium | reverse complement strand
GCAGACCTCGTCCTTGTCCGACGTGTCGCCCGAGATACCGACCGCGCCGAGCACCGCGCCGCCTGTGTCCTTGATGAGAACGCCGCCCGGCACCGGCACCAGGCGGCCTTGGGCAACGGTCGCGAGCACGCCGAAGAACAACGGATTTTTCCCGGCGCGCTCGCCAAGCTCGCGCGAGCCGAAACCCATGCCGAGCGCGCCCCANNGCGTCGAGCACCGCGACGGTGAGCGGCGCGCAATTCGCCTCGCGGCCTTTCTTCAACGCGACATCGACGATGGTCGAGGCCTGGGCGAGCGTGACCGACATGAGAGCTCCTGTTATTTCTTCGACCAATAGACGGAATGCGTCGCGGCCTCTTTGCCGCCAAGCCCTTTCGACGCCGACTCTTCCATGCAGGCGAGCGTCATCTGCACCAACGGCAGCGACAGCCCGCGCGCGCGGCCTTCCGCCTGCATCGACTGAAGGTCTTTGACGCAGCCTTCGAGCGTGAACGTGACCGCCGCGTCCTCTCCTTGCAACATCCTGGCGACCACCGGCCCGCGCGCCTTCATCATGGTCGGCGCGCCGGACGTGTCGCAGATGATGTCCAGCAATCGCTCCGGCGCGAGGCCCATCGGGCGCGCCATCGACAACGCTTCGCCGAGCGCCTGATAATAGATCATCAACGGCATGTTGATCGTGAACTTCGCGAGCGCGCCGTTGCCGACCGGCCCGACGTGCTCCAGCCGGCGGCAGAGCTGATCGAGGATCGGCTTCGCGCGCGCGGCGTCCGCGGGCTCCGCGCCCATGAAGCCGAACAGCTTGCCCTGCCGCGCCGGCCCGGTGGTGCCGCCGACCGGACACTCGACGAAGCCCGCGCCTTCGGCGCGCACCACGGCGGCGAGCGCTACCTCGATCTCGGGCCGCACGGTGCTCATCTCGATGAAGAGCTTGCCGGCAACGTCGCCGACCAGGAGCCCGTGCTCGCCATTGTAGACATGGTCGATCGCGGCCGCGTCGGTCAGGATCGAGACCACGACCTCGCTGTGCTCAATCAAATCTTCGGGCGTCGTGGCGAGCGTCGCACCGGCCTCGACCAGCGGCTTTGCCTTGTCGCCCGTGCGATTCCAGACTGCGACCGTGTGTCCGACCTCGATCAGCCGCGCCGCGATCGCGGCGCCCATGCGGCCGAGACCCGCGACTCCGATTTGCATGCGCGCCTCCCTGCCCTATTGTCGCTCTGCTCGCGCGCAAGACGCGGCGCCAAGGAGACATCATGAGCGCAGCCGCTACCAAAGGGCAAGTTGGCATCATCGGCCTCGGCATCATGGGCGGGGCGATCGCAAGGAATTTGAACGCCGCCGGATGGCACGTCGTCGGCTTCGACATCGATGCGACGCGCTGCGCCGAGGCAAAAGCGGCCGGCATCGAGATCGCTGGCAGCGCCGCGGCGATTGCCGAGAAGGCCGCGAACATTTTGGTGAGCCTGCCGAAGCCCGAGGCGCTGCTCGCGACGGTGACGGAGATCGTGGCGGCCAAGCTGCCGCCCCGCGTGATCGCCGAGCTCTCGACCTTCTCGATCGATGACAAGATGGAGGCGCAAGCCGCGCTGCGCGCAGCCGGCCACACGATGCTCGATTGCCCGCTCTCGGGCACCGGCTCGCAGGCGCGCACCAAGGACCTCGTCGTCTATGCGAGCGGCGACAGCGCGGCGATCAAGGGCATGATGCCGGTGTTCGCGGACTTCTCGCGCCAAGCACATGATCTCGGCGTCTTCGGCAACGGCATGAAGATGAAATTCGTCGCGAACCTGCTGGTCGCGATCAACAACGTCGCGAGCGCCGAGGCGATGGTGCTCGGCATGAAGGCCGGCCTCGATCCCTCGCAGATCTTCAAGCTGATCCAGGCCGGCGCCGCCAACTCGCGCGTGTTCGAGCTGCGCGCCCCAATGATGGTCGAGAACCGCTACGACGGCGATAACCTCACCATGCGGGTCTCGACCTGGCAGAAGGACATGAAGGTGATCGGCGAATATGCGGCGAGCGTCGGCTGCCCAACGCCGCTGTTCTCGGCGAGCGAGCCTATCTATCGCGCAGCACTGTCGACCGGCTATGCGGACGAGGACACCGGCTCGGTGTGCGCCGTGCTGGAAGCAATGGCGGGCATCAAGCGATGACGCAGCGCTCCGAAACCCGCGACGGCATGCGGATCGACTGGGATCAGCCTATCACGATGGATGACGGCCTCGTACTGCGCGCGGATGTATTCCGGCCGATCGCGGAAGCAAAGCATCCGGTCATCCTCAGCTACGGCCCTTATGCGAAGGGCCTCGCGTTTCAGGACGGCTATCCGAGTGCGTGGCAGCGCATGGTGGAAAAGCACCCCGATGTCGCGGCAGGCTCGTCGAACCTCTATCAAAGCTGGGAGGTCGTCGACCCGGAGAAATGGGTGCCGCACGGTTATGCGTGCGTGCGCGTGGATTCGCGCGGCGCTGGCTGCTCGCCGGGCTTCATCGATCATTTCTCGCCGCGCGAGACCAAGGACTTCTACGACTGCATCGAATGGGCCGGCGTGCAGCCCTGGTCGAACGGCAAGGTCGGGCTCAACGGCATCTCATACTACGGCATCAACCAGTGGCATGTCGCGTCACTGCAGCCGCCGCATCTCGCCGCGATGTGCGTGTGGGAAGGCGCCGCGGACTGGTACCGCGACATGACGCATCACGGCGGCCTGCTCTCGACCTTCTGGGCCAACTGGTACGACATGCAGGTGAAGACCGTGCAATACGGCGCGGGCGAGCGCGGCAAACGCTCGCGCGTGCACGGCGAGCTCGTGTGCGGGCCCGAAATCCTCAGCGACGAGCAACTCGCCGGCAACCGTTGCGATTTCGGCGCCGATATCCGCGCGCACCCGCTCGACGACGATTATCACAAGGCGCGCTCGCCGCATTGGGACAAGATCGTGACGCCTTTGTTCTCGGCGGCGAACTGGGGTGGCCAGGGCCTGCATCCGCGCGGCAATTTCGAAGGCTTTGTTCGCGCGGCTTCGCGCGACAAGTGGCTCGAAGCCCACGGCATCGAGCACTGGACGCATTTCTATACGGACTACGGCCGCGAGCTGCAGCGCAAGTTCTTCGACCGGTTCCTCAAGGGCGAGGACACCGGCTGGGGCGAGCAGCCGCGCGTGCTGTTGCAGGTGCGTCATCCGGGTGAGAGGTTCGTCGAGCGGCAAGAGAACGAATGGCCGATCGCGCGGACGGCTTGGACGAAATTCCACCTCAACTCGGCGGACTTCTCGTTGGTCGAAACGTCTCTTACCGGTGAGTCGAAGATCACTTTCGACGCACAAGGCGAGGGCGTCACCTTCATGACGCCACCGATGAAGACCGAGACCGAGATCACCGGTCCGGTGTCGGCGAAGCTGTTCATTTCGTCGTCCACCACCGACGCCGATCTGTTTCTCATCTTGCGCGTGTTCTCTGCCGACATGAAGGAGATCGTCTTTCAAGGCGCGATCGATCCGCATACGCCGGTCGCGCAAGGCTGGCTGCGCGCGTCGCATCACAAGCTCGATGAAAAGCTCTCAACGCCCTACCGCCCCTATCACACCCACGACGAGAAGCAGCCGCTCACGCCCGGCGAGATCGTCGCGCTCGACATCGAGCTCTGGCCGAGCTCGATCGTGGTGCCGGCCGGCTATCGTGTCGCGCTGACCGTGCGCGGCAGGGATTACGAATACGGCGGCGGGTCGGGCGGGCGGCTGTCGAACTTCAAGAACGAGTTGAAAGGGTGCGGACCGTTCCTGCACGACGACCCGGTGGACCGGCCGAAGGACATCTTCAACGGGCAGACAACGCTGCATTTCGGCGGAGACAGCGCACCATATCTGCTGTTGCCTGTGGTGCTGGCGAAGTAGCGCGAAGACTGCGCCACACGTCCCCTCTCCCGCTTGCGGGAGAGGGTGGCGAGCGAATGCGAGCCGGGAGAGGGCATACGAGTTTAAGAGCCCTCTCCCGCCCCGCCTTCGCTACGCTTCGGCGGGTCGACCTCTCCCGCAAGCGGGAGAGGTGAAGAAAGGAACCCATGCCCCTCGAACTGATCTCCATCGACACCGACACCCACGCGCTCGACGGCCTCTATTACACGCCGCCCGGCACACCGAAGGGCACGGCGCTGTTCCTGCATGGCAACTGCATGAATTTCTACACTGGGCCGGCGCGCATGGTGCCGCCGGCGCTGGTGCAACTCGGCTACGCCTGCCTCGCCTTCAACCGGCGCGGCCACGACATGATCGCGAGCCTGAACAGCCGCGCGGTCACCGGCGGCGCCTTCCAGATGACCCAGGAGGCGACCGCCGATAATCGCTTCGCGGCCGCGTGGCTTAAGGAACGCGGCCACAGCGATCCGATGATCCTCGGCCACTCCAATGGCGGCATGTTGGCGGTGCAGCACGTGGCCGATCATCCGGATACGCCGGCGCTGGTGCTGCTGTCCGCGCATTTGGGCGGCAAGGACGTAGTGCCGCTCGCCAGCAAGGTGGGTCTCCTCGGCGGCGACCGCATCGCTGAGGTCGAGGCGAAGGCGCGGGCGATGGTCGCGGAAGGGCGCGGCAAGGAGCTGATGCTGCTGCCCGGCTGGTGGTGGGTCATCACCGCGGAAAGTTATCTCGACTATTCAGCGCAACTTCCCGACGTCCTGGCTCTGGCGCCACGCATCAAGTGCCCGGTGCTCTACATCCGCGGCGACAAGGAGCCCGCCCACATCTATCCGGCGGAGGAATTCGCCAAGCGCTCCACAGGACCATGCGACGTCCGCATCGTGCCCAACTGCGATCACTTCTATGGTGGGCGGGAGGACGCCGTGATGGGCATCGTGACCGAATGGCTGCAACGCGTAATGGCCAAAACTTGATCTCGCGCGCCGCGTTCTGACACGCCATACTGCCGACAAGACGACGGCCGCGTAACGGCCGCGCTCAGATATTGGGAGGAACGTCGCATGGCACTGCATCGCAGAACGGTGGTGAAGGGATTTGGCGCGGCCGCGCTTTCGAGCATGGCGATGCCGTTTGTGGCGCGCGCGCAGACCGGACCGATGCGCGTCGGCTTCCTCACCGTGAAGACCGGCCCGCTCGCGTCCGGCGGCCTGCAGATGGAGCAGGGCCTGCTGACTTATCTCAAGGAGCGCGACAACACGCTCGCCGGCCGGCCGGTGCAGCTCTTCACCGGCGACTCGGCCGGTGCGCCCGCGGTCGCGCGCACCAAGATGCAGGAACTGGTCGAGCGCGACAACATCTCCTGCCTGATCGGGCCGCTCGCGACCGCCGAGGCGCTCGCGATCGACGACTACATCCGCGACAAGCAGATTCCGACTTTGAGCGTCGCGGCAGCCGAGGACATGACCCAGCGCAAGGCGAACCCCTGGTTCTGCCGCGCGACCTCGACCTCGGCGCAGTGCTCTTATCCGATGGGCGATTACGCCGCGAAGGAACTGAAATACAAGCGCGTCGCCATGATCGCCGACGACATCGCCTATGGCTACGAGCTCAACGCAGGCTTTCAGCGGACCTTCGAGGAGGCCGGCGGCAAGGTGGTGCAGAAGCTCTGGCCGCCGCTCAATGCGCCCGACTACGGCACCTACATCGCGCAACTCAAAACCGACGTCGACGCGATCTTCATGGGTTTCGCGGGCTCGAACGGGCTCAAATTCCTGCGCCAGTACAAGGAATACGGCGGCAAGATCCCGCTGCTCGCCGGCATGACGGCGGCGGACGAGTCGCTCCTTCGCCAGATGGGCGACGAGGCGATCGGCACGCTGTCGACCAGCTTCTACTCGGCGCAACTCGACAACGCCTCCAACAAGAAGCTCGTCGAGGGAATGCAGCGCGACTATAAGGTCGATCCCGGCTTCTACGCCGCCGCGACCTACACCAATGCGGCGGTGCTCGAAGCCGCGCTGAAGGAGATCGGCGGCAAGATCGAGGACAAGGACACGCTGATCAAGACGTTGCGCGGCATCAAGGTCGCCGAGACTTGCCGCGGGCCGGTGAGCTTCGACAAGTACGGCAACGTGGTCGGCAACGTGTACATCCGCAAGGTCGAGAAGAAAGACGGCAAGCTGGTGAATGCCGTCATCAAGACTTATCCGAACGTGAGTCAGTTCTGGACCTACGATCCGGACGAATTCCTGAAGCAGCCGGTCTACAATCGCGAGACTTGGCCGCAGAACAAAAACCTGGAGCCGTAACTCAGCGTCAGCCTGAGGCGGCCGCGCGCAAACCGCAATACCGTCATGCGACAAGGAAACACACTGGGAGAAGCGAAGATGAATCTCAATCGCCGCAGCGTTCTCAAAAGCGCGCTCGCCGCGGGCGTCGCCACGTCCGCATTCAAGGTGCCGGCCGCGGTCGCGCAATCCGGTCCGATCAAAGTCGGCTTTCTCTGCGTGAAGTCCGGCGCGCTCGCCTCGGGCGGACTGCAGATGGAACAGGGGATGCTGACGTTCTTCAAGGAACGCAACAACATGCTCGCCGGCCGCCCGGTCGAGATGACGACCGGCGACACCGCCGGCAATCCCGCGCAGGCGCGCAGCAAGACGCAGGAACTGGTCGAGCGCTTCAACGTGAATGTGCTGATCGGACCGCTCGCAGCCTTCGAGGCGCTCGCGATCGACGACTATATCCGCTCCTCCAAGACGCCGATCCTCACGGTCGCAGGCGCCGAGGACATGACGCAGCGCAAGCCGAACCCGTGGTTGATACGACCGAGTTGCACCTCGGCGCAGTCGAGCTATCCGATCGGCGACTACGCGGCGAAGGAGCTGAAACTCAAGCGCTGCGTGACGATCGCCGACGATTTCGCATACGGCCATGAGAACGTCGCGGGCTTCCAGCGCGTGTTCGAGGACGCCGGCGGCAAGGTGGTGCAGAAGATCTTCACGCCGCTCAACGCGCCGGACTACGGCACCTACATCTCGCAGCTCAAGCCCTGCGACGTACTCTATACCGGCCACGCCGGCTCCAACGGGCTGAAGCTGATCCGCCAGCTTTCCGAATACGGCCTCAAGGGCAAGTTCCAGATCGTCGGCGGCTTCACGCCGATCGACGAGTCGGTGCTGCAGCAGATGGGCGACGACGGTCTCGGCATTTATTCGGGCTGCTGGTATTCGGGCGAGCTCGACAATCCGATCAACAAGAAGTTCGTCGAAGCGGTCCGCCGCGACTACAAGGTCGACCCCGGCGTCTACGCCGCCGAAACCTACCTGTGCGGCGAAGTCCTCGAAGCGGCGCTCAAGGCGATCAACGGCAAGATCGAGGACAAGGACGTGTTCATGAAGGCGTTGAAAGACGTGAACATCAAGGACACGCTGCGCGGGCCGGTGCACTTCGACGCTCTCGGCAATGTCATCGGCAATCAATACGTGCGCAAGGTCGAGAAGAAGAAC
>PLJS01000257.1:0-8100 GCA_003140315.1 Hyphomicrobiales bacterium | reverse complement strand
AGTCCGCGAAGCCGGGAGAGGGCCTTCTCTTGCATCTCTGAAGCGCCCCTCTCCCGCCTCGCTTCGCTCGGCACCCTCTCCCCGCTTCGCGGGGCGAGGGGAAAGCGCGCACTAAGCCCGCATGCAATTCTGGATCATCCAGACCCTCAACAGCGTCGCCTTCGGCGGGCTGTTGTTCCTCCTGTCGTCCGGCTTCTCGCTCGCGTTCGGGCTGATGCGGATCCCCAATCTCGCCCACGGCGGCTTCTTCATGCTCGGCGCCTATCTCGGCGCGACGATCGTGTCCGTCGGCGGCAATTTCTGGGTCGCGGTGCTTGGCGCGGGCTTGGGTGTCGGCCTCATCGGCATCCTGTTCGAGCGGCTGATCCTCCGCCGGCTTGCCGGCAACGTGCAGGGCCAGGTGCTGGTGACGCTCGGCGTCTCGTTCATCATCGCCGATCTCTGTCTCATGATCTGGACCGGCGACCCGTGGACATTGCCGGCGCCGTCCGAATTGCGTCCGCCCATCCGCCTCGGCGGCTTCGCGTTCCCGACGTTCCGCCTCGTCGTGCTTGGCATCGCACTCGTCGTCGCGGCCGCGCTTTACGTCCTGATGGACCGCACCCGCCTCGGCGCGATGATCCGCGCCGGCGTCGACGACATGGAGATGGCACGCGGCGTCGGAATCCCGGTGTCGCTGTTGTTCACCGTGGTGTTCAGCCTCGGCGCGCTGCTCGCCGGCCTCGGCGGCACGCTCGGCGCCCCGATGCTCAATGCCTACCCGGGCCTCGACGCCGACATGCTGCCGCTTGCGCTGATCGTCGTGATCCTCGGCGGCGCCGGCTCGCTGCTCGGCGCTTTCGTCGGGAGTTTCGCGGTCGGTTTTCTGTACAACTTCGGCATCGCGCTGTTTCCCGACCTTGCCTATTTCATCCTCTTCCTGCCGATGGTGCTGGTGCTGGTGTTTCGGCCTCAGGGCCTGTTCGGCCGGGTTGCGTCATGACGCGCAGGCTCGTCGCGCTCGTTCTCGTCGCGGCCGCGCTGCTGGCGGTCCCGCTCGTCATCACCAACGAGTTCTATCTCAACCTGGCGAGCCAGATTCTCATCTACGGGCTGCTGGCGGTGAGCTTGAACCTGCTGGTCGGCTATGGCGGCATGGTGTCGCTTGGCCACGCCTCGTTCATCGGACTGACCAGCTACACCGCGGTGCTGCTGCTCAATGCCGGCTTCGACCAACTGACCACGGCGCTCGTCGCGGTCGCGTTTTCGACGCTGTGCGGGGCCCTGTTCGGCGTGCTCGCCTTGCGCGCCTCCGGCATCGGCTTCCTGATGATCACGCTCGCGCTCGGACAGATCGTCTGGGGCATCGCATATCGCGCCAACAATCTCACCGGCGGCGACAACGGCATTCGCTTTGCGGCCCGCCCGCAGCCGTTCGGCGTCGATATCTCAAGCGCGCCGCATTTTTACTATTTCACGCTCATCGTGTTCGCGGTCGCGCTGTTCTTCATCTGGCGGCTGGTGCGCTCGCCGTTCGGCGCCGCCTTGCAGGGTGCGCGCGACCAGCCGCGACGCATGCGCATGCTCGGGCACAATGTGTGGCTGATCCAGTGGCTCGCCTTCGTGCTCTCCGCATTCTGGGGCTCGGTCGCCGGCCTGCTCTACGTCTACTACAACCTGTTCATCTCGCCACACGCGATCTCGCTGCAGCAGTCGGCCGAGACATTGCTGATGGCGATCCTCGGCGGCGCCTCGACGCTGACCGGACCGATCGTCGGCGCCATCATCATCACGCTCGTCAAGAACGTGGTCTCGACCTACATCGACCGCTGGAACTCGCTGCTCGGCGCGATCTTCGTGATCGTCATCATGTTCATGCCGTTTGGCATCGTGCCGGGCCTGCGGCAATTATGGGTGCGCTGGCGGCGGCGGGCGAAAACGGAGCGCGCCGTATGACGCCCGCGCTCGAGATCAGCCACCTGAAGAAACGCTTCGGCGGCTTGCCTGCGACGCGCGATGTCTCGCTCACCGTGATGCCGGGCGAGCGGCGCCTGATCATCGGGCCGAATGGCGCCGGCAAGACCACGCTGTTCAACCTCGTCACCGGCGACCTGACGCCGGACGAAGGCTCAGTGAAGCTGTTCGGCCGCGAGATGCTCAAGCTGCCGACCCAGCAACGCGTCCATCTCGGCTTGGCGCGCACCTATCAGATCCTCACGTTGTTTCCCAAGGAGACCTTGCTGCATAACGTGGTGCTGGCGCTGCTCGGCCTCGACCGCTCGCGCTGGAATCCATGGGCCTATCTCGCTGGCCAGCGCCGGCTCTACGACGCGGCGCGCGCCGCGCTGGTCCAGGTGGGCTTGGGCGAAATCGCCGAGCGCGTGGTTGGCGAGACCTCCTATGGCGAGCGCCGCCGGCTCGAAATGGCGATGGCGCTGGCGCAGAAGCCGAAGGTGCTCCTCCTCGACGAGCCGCTCGCGGGGCTGTCCCAAGAAGAGCGCAAGCAGGTGCGCGACGTGCTGAACGCCGTTCCGCGCGACGTCACCATCGTGATGATCGAGCATGACATGGATTCGGCGCTCGCCTTCGCGGAGCGGATCACGCTCCTGCATTACGGCGAGGTCATCGTCGAAGGCACGCGCGCCGAGGTCGTCGCCGACCCGCGCACCAAGGAGGTGTACCTTGGCGAGTGAGACGCTGGCGATCCGCGATGTCGATGCGTACTACGGCGACAGCCATGTGCTGCACGGCATCGGCTTTGCGTTGCAGCCGGGACGGCTGCTCGGCCTGCTCGGCCGCAACGGCGTCGGTAAGACCACCTGCATGGCAACCATCATGGGCTTCCTGCGCCCGCGCCGCGGTACGATCTCACTGTTCGGCGAGAACGTCGCGGGACTGGCGCCGGAGACGATCGCCCGCAAGGGAATCTGCCTGGTGCCGCAGGGCCGCCGCGTGTTCCGCTCGCTCACCGTGCGCGAGAACCTGATGGTCGCCGCACAGACACGCCGCGACAGCGCGAAGCCGTGGTCGCTCGACCGCGTGTTCGCGTTGTTTCCGCGCTTGCAGGAACGGCACGCGCAGATGGCGGGCTCGCTCTCCGGCGGCGAACAGCAGATGCTGGCGATCGGCCGCGCGCTGATGGGCAATCCGCGCGTGCTGTTGATGGACGAGCCCTCGGAGGGCCTCGCGCCGCAACTCGTCGCCGAGGTCGGCCGCACCATCGCGCAACTCAAGGCCGAGGGATTGTCGATCGTGCTGGTCGAGCAGAACATCAAGCTCACCCTCGACCTTGCCGACGACATTGTGATCGTCAACACCGGTGTGGTGGTATTCACTGGCACGGCCGCCGAGACGAAGGCGAATGACGCCGCGATCGCGCAGCATCTGGGAATATTTTAAACCTATGCGATGTCGGACGTGGCGAGGAGCACCGAGCCATCCGCCTCGCGCCGGTTCAGCATATACTTCCGCCACGCCACCGCCTCGATGTCGCGCTGGCAGGCCATGAACACCCACTCGGTGCGCACCCCCTCGGGATTGGGACGATGCCTGACGAGCGCATCGTAGAGAATGCGGCAGGGTACCTGGACACCGCGATCATAGGCCCAGAACACCACGCTGTCGTCGATGTCGATATAGAACGACCCGTCGAACTTCAGATCGCGCTGGTCCGTCATGCCGAGGACGCCGAGGATCGCGAGCACGGCGGACATCCGCACGTCGCGCGCACCCTGCTCGAAACGCGCGACGGTCTCTTTGCCCACCTTCGCCCGCGCCGCCAATCGGCTCGGCGTCAGTTTCAAAGCACGCCGGCGTCGCACCGCTTCGGCGATGAGCAAAGGCCAGTTGAATTGAAGCTCCGCTTCCATCGTGACTCTCGTTCGCCGCAACGCTATCAAAGCGCGCAAGGCCCGTCAGCGGCCGACCGGAAACGCACGGAGAGATTTGTGAACCAGTGGAATAAGTACACGCCGAGCGCGGCGCGACAGCATGGCGAATCGGGGCGCGCGAGCCGGCCAAAAAGCCTGACCCTCGACATCCACTCGCACGTCTCCGTGCCGGCCGCGGCAGCCATCGCCATGCCGCATCTCGATATGGCGACGGTGCCGCTTGCGCATTTCTCGACGCCCGACACCAAGGCGCTCAACGCCAAGCAGGACGCGGACCGCCGCGACCGCATGAGCGGGCTCGGCGCCCGCCTTTCCGACCGGCTGAAAGACATGGACGAGATGGGCCTCGACATGCAGCTCATCATGCCGCCGCCGCCGCAATGCTACTTCACCGTGCCGGTCGAAATCGCCGTCAAGGCGACGCGCGTACTCAACGACGGCATCGCCGAATACGTGGCCAAGACGCCGGATCGCTTTGTCGCTCTCGGCACCGTGCCGCTGCAGGACGGCAACGAGGCCGCCGCCGAGCTCGAACGCGCGATGAAGACGCTCGGCTTCAAGGGCGTGCAGATCCTCACCAACGTCGGCGGCAAGGAGCTCTCCGATCCGGCCTTCGCGCCGTTCTGGGCCAAGGCCGAAGCGCTTGGCGCGCTGGTGGTGATCCATCCGAACGGATTCACCGAAGGCCAGCGTCTCTCGCGCTTCTATTTCAACAACGTCGTCGGCAATCCCTTCGACACGACCGTCGCGCTGCACTACCTGATCTTCGACGGCGTGCTGGAGCGCCATCCGAAGCTGAAGATCCTCGCCGTGCACGGCGGCGGCTATCTGGCGGGCTATTCGGGCCGCATCGATCACGCCTGGGGCGCGCGTTCGGACGTGCACGGCACGCTGCCGAAGCCGCCAACGAGCTATCTCAAGCAAGTTTACTTCGACACGGTGGTGTTCACGCCGCACCAGCTCGAATACCTCGTCAAGATGTTCGGTGCCGACCATATCCTGATGGGCACCGACTATCCGTTCGACATGGCCGACTACGATCCGGTCGGCCACGTCACCGGCACGGCGTCGCTCGACGAGAAGACCGTCGCGGCGATCGTCGGCGGGAACGCGAAGAGATTGCTGGGGCTGTGACGATCTCGTCATGGCCGGGCTTGTCCCGGCCATCCACGTCTTCCTTCGGCGCGACATAAGACGTGGATGCCCGGCACAAGGCCGGGCATGACGAAGAAAATTCAAAAATCCATCGTCGCGGTCTCGGCCAGCACGGCTTCCGGCGAGCGGTGGAGCGCCGCATAGACGCGCTCTTCTTGCGTCTTGAGGTCCGCCTGCACATAGGCGCCGAGACGGCGCGCGCGCGCGATGATCTTGTTCCCGACGGGAAGACGCGCGGCTTCGAAATGCCTCAAGGCCGTTTCGATGTCCGCGTTACCGTCGAGTGCGTCGCCAAGCGCGAGCGCGTCCTCGGCCGCCTTCGCAACGCCCGCGCCGACATGCGGGCGGGCGACGAACGCCGCATCGCCCAGGATCGCGACGCAGCCGAACGCCATATGCGGCACTTCGAGATCGTAGATCGGCTGCAGAAACGGCTGCTCGCAGAGACCGATGACCTCATTGAACTGCGGCGCGAGAAGCTCGCGCGCCGCCGCGCGCATCGCGGCCACGACATCCCGCGCGATCAGCGGCGGCGGGATCGAGAGCACATGCGTACGCCCGGCGTCGTCGGTTAGCAGCCGCGGGAGCTCGCGTTCCTCGCTCGCCGGCCGGTACCAGACGAGATTGTAGCGGCGGTGTCCCGGCCGCAGGTCGTTGTCCGGTCCCGCGATCGGATAGCCGAGCGCCTGCTCGCTCGGCGGCAGGCAGAATGAGAAGTCCTCGAACAGCTCGCGATGCAGCGCGAGCGGAAATGCCGCTTCGGGGATCATCCCACGCCATGCCACGTAACCGGCGTAGAGCGGCGCCAGCTCGGGGAGGTACTGCTGGCGCACGGTCGAACGAATGCCGTCCCCGCCGATCAGCACATCGCCGGCGGCAACAGAGCCATCGGCAAAGTGCGCCACCACGCCCTGCCCGTCCTGCTCGACGCGGCGCAGCTCCTTGCCCCCGTGATAGCTCGCCTCCGGCAATTCGGATTTCAGCAAGTCAAAGACGCGATCCCAGGCCGTCATGGTCTGCGCCCAGAGGACCTTGTGCGTCACGCTGCCGTCGTGCGCGTACATGATCCGGGTCGGAACCTCGACGCCGAGGTCGCTATCGGCGTTGAGCCCGAGCGCGCGCAGGGCCGTCTTCAATTCGGGCTGCGCCACGATGCCGGCGCCGCGGCCCGCAAGCGCCTCCGCGACCCGCTCGAAAACCTCGACCTGCCAGCCGCGGCGCCGCAGCGCGATGGCGGCGAGGAGCCCGCTCATCGAGCCGCCGATCACCAGCGCACGCTGAGCCTTCGGCAAACGCAGTCCTCCCGCCATTCCGCCGCGCGACAAACCTTGTTATAGCTTAGCCCATATTCGCGAGGAGAAACGCCATGGCGATGACCATGAAGGACAAGCCTGCCAACACGCACGTCAAGAGCGAGTGGGCGCCGGGTCTCAAGTCGGAATTCCAGCGCGAGAGCGAACGCCCGAACGGCTGCGTCGGCTCCGAGCTTCTGTCCGAGACCGACAAGACGCGCGTGTGGATGATACGCCTCACGCCCGGTGAGCGCATCGGCTTCCATCGCCATGTGCTCAACTACTTCTGGACCTCGGTGAACGGCGGACGCGGCCGCCAGCACCTGATGGACGGCACCGCGGTCGAATACAGCTATTACCCGGGCGAGACACGCCACGAGACCTATGCGGCCGGCGAATTCAAGGTGCATGACCTCGAAAACCTGGGCGAGGAAGACATGATCTTCATGACGGTCGAGTCCATCGAGGGCAGCGCCAACACGCCGCTGTCGATCCCGGATACGGTGCGGCTGAAGGCGGCCTAATCATCGCGTGCCCAAAGTAAACGGCGGCGATCTCCCGATCCTCATCGCGGGCGGCGGCATCGGTGGGCTCGCGGCAGCCTACGCGCTCGCCCGCAAGGGCTTCTCGGTGCGCCTGCTGGAGCAGTCGGACGCCTTTCGCGAGGTCGGCGCCGGCATCCAGCTCGGGCCCAATATCTTCCGTGCGCTGGAAAAGCTTGGGCTGAAGGACGAAGTCCTGGCCGACGCCCACATCCCACCCGGACAGGAGATGCGTGACGCGCTGACCGGCGAATTGATCACCGAGATGCCGCTCGGCGCGGAATACTTCGCCAAATTCGGCCAGCCTTACGCGGTGACGCACCGCGCCGACATCCACGCGGTCTACCTGAAGGCTTGCCAAAGCAACAATCTCATCACGCTTGAGACCAAGCGCCGCGTCGCGGACTTCACGGAAAGTCGTGACGACATCACGGTGCGGCTCGACGATGGCGAGGACGTCCAAGGCCGCGCGCTGATCGGCTGCGACGGCATGTAGTCGCGCATCCGCGAGAAGATCGTCGGCGACGGCGCACCGCGCGTCTCGGGCCACATCGCATATCGGGCGGTGCTCAAGCGAGAAGACGTACCGGACGATCTCTGGCGACCGGACGTGGTGCTGTGGGCCGGGCCGCGCACGCATTTCGTGCACTACCCGCTGCGGCGCGGCGAACTCTACAACCTCGTCGCGGTGTTTCATTCCGACCGCTACGAGGAAGGCTGGAACGCCGAGGGCAGCAAGGACGTGCTGTGGCAGCACTTCAAGATGCAGCGGCCGGAGGTGCTGCGCCTGCTCGAGCGTATCGACACCTGGCGCATGTGGGTCCTGTGCGACCGCGAGCCGATCAAGGACTGGTCGAACGGGCACACGACGCTGCTCGGCGACGCCGCGCATCCGATGCTGCAATATCTCGCGCAAGGCGCCTGCATGGCGACCGAGGACGCCGTATCGCTTGCCGAGAAAGTGGCCGCGTCGCCGGACGATCTGCCCGGCGCGTTCCGCGCCTACCAGGAGAGCCGCTATCTGCGCACCGGGCGCGTGCAGATCATGGCACGCGTGTATGGCGAGTTCTATCACGCACGCGGGGTCGCGGCGGAGCTGCGCAACCAGATGCTTCGCGCACGCAGCCCCGCGGACTCTTATGAGGGCATCGCCTGGCTCTATGGCGGCGCGTGACGCAGCCCACCTGCGAGACAATCGCGGATTGTAACGATTTTTCTATTTATACCAACCCGCCGATTGGC
>PLJS01000244.1 GCA_003140315.1 Hyphomicrobiales bacterium | reverse complement strand
TCGTCGCATGCATGCGAAAGCTCGCAACAATCCTCAACGCAATCCTCAGAGACAAAACCCCATGGCAGACCGCTTGACATCCATGACGGTCGCTCAGGATGACGGTTGCTACACTCAAACCACCCGTGCGCTCGCGGCCGGTGACTTCAGCGCCACGCTGAGGATATCGAGCGCGCGGGCAACCTCGGCGCGGCTGCGCGCGGCGCCGAGCGCCACCCGAATGGCATGCGGCGGCGATGCATCGCCCGCGGCGAACGCTTCGCTGGTGACGACCACGAGGCCTTGGCGCTGCACATGCGCGGCGAATTCCGGCCGGCTCCAGCCAGGCGGAAGCTCGACCCAGATGTGATGGCCGTTCGGGTGCGCCGCATAGCGGTGACCGCTGAGCGCAAGCGCCGCGAGCTTCTGCCGTGCGGCCGCCTCGGAGCGGATCGCTGCGATGATCGCGTCCGCGCTGCCATCGTGGAGCCAGCGGGTGACGAGCGCGACCATCAGGGCGACCGGCATCTGCACGCTCGCGCGCAACGCGTGGCCCATGGCGGCGGCGGCACTGCGGCTTGGCGTCAGCAGCAAAGAGATACGCAGGCCCGGCGCGATGCATTTCGACAGGCTTGCGGCGAGATACGTCCGCTCCGGGATCAGCGTGGCGAGCGGTACCGCCTCGGGCGCCAGCGCCCCATAGGCGTCGTCCTCGAACAGCTTGAGATCGTGCGCGCGCAAAACCTCCGCGACCTCTCGGCGCCGCGCGGGCGGCATGGTGACGGTCGTGGGATTATGGATCGCCGGCGTCAGATACGCGGCCCGCGCGCCAAGCTCGCGCGCGGCCGCCACGAGTGCGTCGGGAAGGATGCCGGCTGCATCGGTCGCGACGCCGATGACGCGCACGCCCGCGTAAGCTGCCGCGGCCTTCAGCCCCGGATAGGTGAGTGCCTCGGTCAGCACGACGCCGCCCGGGCCGATCTGCGTCATGAGGAAATTGAGGATCGCGTTCTGCGTGCCGGGCGAGATCACGATCCGGTCGCCATGCGCGCTTGGGATCCGCCGGCCGAGCCAGGTGGCTGCGACGTCGCGCTCCTCCTGCGAGCCCGCGGGCTCGCGGTAATTTAGGAACGCCGCGAACCCGGCCTCGCGCTCCAGCGCCGCGATGCCGCGCGCAAGCCGGCCCTCAAGGTCGGCCTCGAGCGGCTGCGGCGGCAGGTTCATCGACAGATCGAATTCCGGGGCGCCGGCGCCGGCGTGCCGCAACGACATGCTCTCGGCCACGAACGTGCCCTGGCCAACGCGCGCCTCGGTCAGCCCGCGCTGGCGCGCTTCTGCATAGGCGCGGGTGACGGTCGTGAGGTCGAGGGCGAGCCGCTTGGCGAGCGCGCGGTGAGTTGGTAGCTGTTGGCCGCGACGCAGCCGCCCGCTCGCGATATCGGCGTTGAGCGCATCGACGATGCGCTGGTAGACCGGGCCGGAGCGATCATCCAGTGTAGGGGTCCAATCCATACAAGCCCGCCATCCCTGCATTGATTGTATGGATTTATAGCGCTATATTGCCCCTACAAACAAGAAAAGACGAGACTGTCCATGCCCACTCCCCAAACCAGCCATTCCGTCATGTCCGACATCTGGCGCGGCATCCGCGGCCGTTGCCCGAACTGCGGCGAGGGTCATCTGTTTCGGGCGTTCCTGAAGGTGACCGACCGCTGCGAGGTGTGCGGCGAGGACTACAGCCACCACCGCGCCGACGACTTCCCGGCCTACATCGTGATCGTGCTGGTCGGCCACATCGTGGTGCCGCTCGTGCTGGAAGTGGAGATGACCTACCAGCCGCCCTATTGGGTGCACGCGGCGCTCTGGATTCCGTTGACCTTGATCCTGTCGGTTGCGCTGCTGCAGCCGGTCAAGGGCGCGGTCGTGGCGCTGCAATGGAGCCTCGGCATGCACGGCTTCGAGGACGGAAAGAAGCTGCGCGACGCCGCCAGGACCTTGCCGGTCGCGCAAACGACGCCGCGCATCGCAGCCTGATCGCTGGCCCGCCGCGGAACGCCCGTGATAAGCACGGGCGCAGAATCGGATTTCCTCCGCGCCGCATGGCCTCCTTCTCCCAAACCGACATCGATGCCCTTGGCGCGCGCGCCGAGGCGATGGTCAATGCGCTCGGCGCCATCTCGGCCGAGCCGGACCGGCTAGTTCGCCTGTTTCTGACGCCCGAACATCGCCGCGCCGCCGACCTGGTCGGCCATTGGATGCGCGATGCCGGCCTGAGCGTGAGCGAAGACGCGCTCGGCACCGTGCGCGGCCACTTGCCCGGCGAGGAAGCCAAGCGTCTGCTGATCGGCTCGCACATCGACACGGTCGTCAATGCCGGGAAATACGACGGACCGCTCGGCGTGATCGCCGGCGTCCTCGCGGCGGGCCACTTCGCGCGTGCCGGACGCCAACTGCCGTTCGGCCTAGATGTGCTGGCCTTCGGTGACGAGGAAGGCTCGCGCTTTCCGGCGACGCTGTCGTCCTCCTCGGCCTGCGCCGGCAACTTCCGCCCGGGCAATCTCGCGCTCGCCGACCGCGACGGCGTGACGTTCCAGGATGCACTTGCGGCTTACGGCAAGTCGGCCGCCGACATCCCAGCCGCGGCCTTCCGGCGCGACGAGGCCGCAGCCTATGTCGAGGTGCATATCGAGCAGGGGCCGGTGCTGGAGACGCGCCGCGAGCCGCTCGGCGTCGTCACAGCGATCATCGGCCAGACCTACCTCAACGTCGAATTTTTGGGCGAGGCCGGCCACGCCGGCACCGTGCCGATGCTGATGCGGCGCGACGCGCTTGCCGCCGCCGCCGAAGCGATGCTGCTCGGCGAACAACTCGCGCGCGACACCAAGGGCGAGGTGGTGGCAACCGTCGGGCGTCTCGCGGTTTCTCCGGGCGCCACCAACGTGATCCCGGCCAATGTCGTCGCGATCTTCGATATCCGCTCGGCCTCGGAAGCAGCCCGCGCGCAGCTCGTCGAGAGGTTGCGCGCCGGCGTGCGCGCGATCGCCGACAAGCGCCATCTCGGCCTGACGATCACGTCGACGCGTGAGGTGCCGACCACGCCGTGTCACCCCGCGTTGCAAGAAGCATTCGCGCAAGCTGTGCGTGCGCTCGGCGCCGAGCCGCTTCGTCTTGGCTCGGGCGCGGGCCATGACGGGCAGGCGATGGCGAAGCTCTGCCCCATCGGCATGCTGTTCGTGCGCTGCCGCGGCGGTATCAGCCACAACCCGATGGAATATGCCGGCCCCCGCGACATCGGGCTCGCGGTCGCGGCCCTGATCGGCTTCATCGAGCGCTTCGATCCCGCGCTGTTCAGCGGCTAGAGGTCAGCGGGCTTACATGCGGCGTGGTGCGTTGCTCGAGTTTGCGCTTGAGCAGATAGATCTCCTCGGTCTGCGCCAGCACCTTGCGCTCGATGCAGGCGAGCCGCTCCTCGGCCGTTCCGCCGCAGGGCTTGAACTTCTCCAGCTCGGCGTCGATGCATGCAAGCGCGTCCGATCGGCCCATGCAGTCCGGCATGACCAGCCATGTGAGCGCGCGCTCTTCGGAGGGCTCCGCGTGGGCCGGCGCCGCGAGCATGATCAGGCTCGCCCACAAGGGCAGGAATTTCAGCATTGCCGTCTCTCCCTGTCTGGATTAGCTCAACGGTCGCCCCGACGTCGTGACTGCATTTTCTTGACCGGATTAAGGAGCGCGTGTGACCGACTTCATCGACCACAACTTCTCGGGCGAAGTGGAATTCCTCAAGGCCCTGGTGCGCGTGCCGTCGGACAATCCGCCCGGCGATTGCGCGCGGCATGCCGAAGCCGCAGCGAAACTCTACGAGGCGCTGGGATTCAAGGTCGAGCGCCATCCGGTCCCGCCTGACGTCTGCGCGCAGCACGGCATGGTGTCGGTCACCAACCTGATCGTGCGCGAGCGCTTCGGGACGGGCAGGGGGCCGACGATCGCGCTGAATGCCCATGGCGACGTCGTGCCGCCCGGCACCGGGTGGACCGTCGATCCCTATGGCGGGATCGAGCAGGACGGCGCGATCTACGGCCGCGGCGCCGCGGTGTCGAAGTCCGACTTCGCGACCTTCGGCTTCGCGCTGCTTGCGCTGAAGGCCGCGCCGGACGGCCTCGACGGCACGGTCGAGCTGCATCTCACTTATGACGAGGAGACCGGCGGCTTCGTCGGGCCGCAGTGGCTGCTCGAGCAGGGCCTGACCAAGCCGGACTTCGCGATCTCGGCAGGCTTCTCCTATTCGATCGTCACCGCGCACAATGGCTGCCTGCATGTCGAGGTCACGGTGCGCGGCAAGCAGGCGCACGCCGCGATGCCCGAGAGCGGCGCCGACGCGCTCGAAGCCGCGACCGCGGTGCTCGCCGCGCTCTACGGCGAGCGCCACCGCATCGCGGCGCGCATCTCCGCGGTCGACGGCATCGGCTCGCCCAAGCTGACCGTCGGGCTGATCCGCGGCGGCATCAACACCAACGTCGTGCCGGGCGAGGTTGTGATGCGCGTCGACCGCCGCATCATCCCGGAGGAAAACGGCGAGGAGGTCGAGGCGGGTTTGCGAGCCCTGATCGAAAAGTCCGTGGCCGGGCAGGCCGGCATCACGGTCGAGGTCAAGCGCATCATCTTGGCGGTGCCGATGAAGCCCGCGCCCGGCATCGATAAGCTGGTCGCGGTGCTCAAGGCCAATGCCAAGCGGGAGCTCAAGACGGATATCAAGATCACGGGCGTGCCGCTCTACACCGACGCGCGGCTTTATTCGGAAAAAGGCATCCCAACCGTGCTCTATGGCGCAGGCCCGCGCACGCTGCTCGAAGCGAAAGGCCACGCGGCGGACGAGCACGTCAAATTGGCGGACCTCAAGGCTGCGACGCGGGTCATCGCGGCGACCTTGCGTGTTCTGTTGAAAGCATAGTTTTTTGTAGACCGGATGAGCGCAGCGACATCCGGGAAGCCGCACCCCGCATGTCGCTGCGCTCATGCGGGCTACGACCGGCGATGGAGCGGAGCGAAATCCGGGAGAGAACCATGAAAGCATCGACGTTGAGCTTCCAAACCGCCGTGCTGCTCGTCATTGCGGGCATGATCTGGGGCATCGTGATGGCGATCACCGAAGATCATGCGGCGATGCCGGCGCATGCGCATCTCAACCTGCTCGGCTGGGTGTCGCTGTTTCTGTTCGGCGTCTACTACCATCTGCACCCGGTGCTAGATCGCAGCCGGGCCGCGATGATCCAGGTCTGGATCTGGGTCGTGGCGACGATTGTCCTCCCGGTCGGGGTCGGCCTCGTCCACACGGGGCATCCGATCGGAGATCCGATCGCCGCTGTCGGCTCGCTCATCACCGTCGCCGACGTCCTGCTGTTCGCCTGGTTCGTGTTTCGCCGCGGAGGCGAAGGCGCTGTACCGGCGGGGTGAGCGGTTACGGCGTGGCTTCCAGCGCCTTGAGCCAGCGCGCGACGCGCGCATTGTTGACGCCGAAATCCTTCCGGCCGAGTAGGCTGCGCGAATAGATCGCGAGTGTTGATCCGGCATCGGCGCGAAGCACTTCCATGTCTATCGTGTCGGGAAAGCGCATCAGCCGCGTGCGCTGAAGAAAGCGCGCGGCGCTCTCGCGGTCCGACGCGTCGAACAGTTCGGACGTGCCGGGTTCGGCGAGTGCGACAACCTTCAGGCGCGCGAGCAGTTCGTCCGGCGCCATCCGGTAGATTTTTGGCTCCCAATCCGGCTTCGCGTTGTGACAGTACGCGGCCGGGCAGACGAGCGCGTCGTTCGGCGTCGCATGCCGCGTGAGCGCCGCCCAATCGACCGAGCCGATGTCGAGCCGCGAACCCGTGAGCTTGGCGAGGCCGTAATAGGCGCCATAGCCGGGACGCTTTTCCAGCAGCGCGTAGCCGATCGCGCCCGCGGCGAGCAGCAACGCGACGACAGCGGCGAAAATAACCATCCGCTGAGCTTAGCACCGCCGCAATCAAAACTGCGCATGCAGCCGCGTCGAGAGCACCGACACCGGCCCGCGATCGGCGTTGTAGGCCGGGTTGACGATGAACTGATAGTCGAAGGTCAGGCGCCACGACGACCAGAGCGCCAATGAGTAATAGGTCTCGAGGATGCGCTCCGATCCGGGATTGGGAAGCATGCCGTCGCCGACAAGGATTCCGAGCCCGCCGGCGTCGAGGAAAGCGCGATGCACGCCGGAGATGTTGTTGATCACGCCGGCGAGCCCGACCGTATCGTCGTGCCGGTTCCAGAACTTGCCGCTGAGCGACAGGCCGGCCGAAATGGTGCGGTCGACGTCGGTGAATTCGTAGGGCTCGACGTTTCCGTTCGCGATGCCGGCGCGCGCGAACAGGCCGAGCCCGGGCACGATCTGCTGCTCGAGATTGACGCTGATGCCGCCGCGGCTGCGATATTGGCGCACCGCGCTGATGTCGGCCGGATTGCCGGTCGCCTGCGCGAGCGCGATCGCATCCTGGAACGTGCCCATGCGGCCGCGCGACAGGTAGGCGGTCAGCGCGAGCTTGCCGGGCTGGTCGCCGAGCGTGTGACGGTGCTCGATCTCGCCGACCCACTGGAATTGCGCGAAGCCCGGATCAAGGTCGGTGCTGTTCGGCACGACGGAGAGGTCGAACACGCCGGCGCGCAGCGTCCAGTCGCCTTTGTACCACTCGACCGCGGCACCGAGCGTATAGCCCCAAGCTTCGGCCGCGTAGTCGAACACGCCCGCGTCGATCAGCGTCCAGTTGAGGAAATCGGCGCGCGGATCGTGCGCGTATTTGTTGGTGTCGAACACGTCGTTGGCGCTGAAGCGGCCGATCGTGATGACAAGACGATCGGCCGTGTAACTTCCGGCAAATTGATTGGCGGCCGCATCCACCTTCTGCGTCTCGCCGCCGAGATCGATCGTCTGGCGCAGGAAAGCCCGATGGATCCGCGTATACGGATAATCCGCGCCCTTCTTGTAGGCCTCGCCGCTCGGAAAGCCCGCGGCGCCGAGCGTGCCGCTCAAGCCGAAGCCCTGATCGATCTCCGGATTGACCCAGAATTCGGCGCCGTCCCACAGCCGCACGCCGAGATATGCGGTGACGTCCCAGGTCTCGCGGCCCTGATTGCCGACAAGGCTGTTCGCACCGCCATAAGGTGCGCGAAACGGCGCCGCGTACTGGCTGACGAACGTGGTCTGGGCGTGAACGTTGAAGATGTCTTCCTTAATGGCGGGCGGCGCGAAGTCCGCCGCGCCGGCGCCGCCGAACTTGTAATTGATGCCGAGGCGGAGCTGATGCAGCGAGAGATCGGAATTATAGATCTCGCCCGACGCCGGAAAATCGGCGCTGTGACGTCCGAGCTTCGCGTAGAGATATTCGAGCCGGAGCGTCCAGTTCGGCGTGAAAGCGTACTCGGCGCCCGCGCCCGCGGCCCAGCCGAGTCGCCAGAACATCCGCGTCTCGTCGGTTCCCGGAGCGAGGGGGCCTCCGGCGACTTGCGTGCGGGTGACCTGATCGTAACTCCACGCGAAACCGACGGTGCCGTAGAGGAGCCATCGCTCGAACACGGCGCCCGCGCGCGCGCGCAGCGTCCCGAAATGCAGCACCGTGTCGTTGAGGTTCGCAACGCCGGCCGCGGGACTCGCGGTCATCGCGTCGCCTGAGATCGTATTCGGGAACGACCAGTCCGCCTCGATCCCGAGCAGGAGACGCGATGGCAGCACGAGATTGTAGCCGCCTTGGACTCCGCCGAAGAAGCTGCCGGTCCCCTTGAAGATGTCGAAGCTGTTAGTGAGGTCGAGCGTTCCGGTCGAAGAGGGCGTGGCCCAATCCGACGTACCGGCCGCGTAGCCGAGATGGCCGCCGACGTACCAACCACCCCAGCTAAAGGCTTCAGGCGGCTTCGCCTTCACGGGAAGGTCCGCGGCTTCCGCCACGCCGGTCAGCGCTGCCAGACAGCAGAACACAAATACCGACCTCATCAATTGCCCCAGCATTCTTGCGAATAATTCGCAACTAGATTGACGACCGTTCCGGCCCCTGTCAATACTATTGCAACTAATTCGTAATTGCGTGACTGTAAGATGACCATGCAAGCAGACCTGCCGGGAGACGGCGTGAACGATCCAAACGTAGCGCCGGCAGGCTGGCGTTTCATGCGTCACTCGGAGCAGCGGAGTCTCTCCGAAGTATACGCTTCGATTCCCGTGCCGCGTGGCGGTTCCTGGCTGCGGCGGCTGCTGGCCTTCTCGGGGCCGGGCTACATGGTCTCGGTCGGCTACATGGACCCGGGGAACTGGGCGACCGACATCGCGGGCGGATCGAAGTTCGGCTACACGCTGCTCTCCGTCATCCTGATCTCCAACCTGATGGCGATCCTGCTGCAGGCGCTGTCCGCGCGGCTCGGCATCGCGAGCGGCCGCGACCTTGCGCAGGCGTGCCGTGACGCCTATCCGCGCCCGGTCGCTCTCGTGCTTTGGGCGGCCTGCGAGCTCGCGATCATCGCCTGCGATCTTGCCGAGGTGATCGGCACCGCGATCGCGCTCAAGCTTCTGTTCGGCATTCCGCTGATCGCGGGCGCGCTGATCACCGCGCTCGACGCGTTCCTGCTGCTGATGCTGATGAACAAGGGATTCCGCTACCTTGAGGCGTTCATCATCGTGCTGCTCGCCATCATCGCGGGCTGCTTCCTGGTTCAGATCGTGCTTGCGGCTCCCCCGGTCGCGGCCTTGGTCGCGGGCTTTGTGCCGTCGCCTGAGATCGTGACCAACCCCGCGATGCTCTACATCGCGATCGGGATCATCGGCGCGACCGTGATGCCGCATAATCTCTATCTGCATTCCTCGATCGTGCAGACGCGGAATTTCGAGCAGGACGACACCGGGCGGCGCAGCGCGATCCGCTGGGCGACCGCCGACAGCACGATCGCGCTGATGCTTGCGCTGTTCGTCAACGCCGCGATCCTGATCGTCGCGGCGGCGGTGTTCAACGCGCATGGCAAGACCGACGTGCAGGAGATCGCGCAGGCCTATTCGCTGCTCTCGCCGCTGCTCGGCGTCGGTATCGCGTCGGTCCTGTTCGCCGTGGCGCTGCTCGCCTCCGGCTTTAATTCCACCGTGACGGCGACGCTTGCGGGCCAGATCGTCATGGAGGGTTTTTTGCGGATTCGCATTCCTCATTGGGCGCGGCGCTTGCTGACGCGCGCCATCGCGATCGTTCCGGTCGTCGTCGTGACGGCGTTCTACGGCGAGAAGGGGACCGCGAACCTCTTGATCTTCAGCCAGGTCGTGCTCTCGATGCAGCTTCCTTTCGCCGTGATTCCGCTGGTCCAGTTCGTGTCCGACCGCCGGAAGGTCGGCGCGTTCGCGATCTCACGACCAGTCGCGGTCCTCGCCTGGGCCGTGGCCGCGATCATCGTGGCGCTCAACCTGAAGCTCCTGTGGGACATGATCGCCGGCTGAGGCCGTCAGAAGCCGACGGCGGTGCCATGCAGGTCGTAACCGCCGGCGCGTTCGATCTTCACCGCCGCGATCTCGCCGATGCGCAACGGACGCCGTTCCGTGGTCCGCCGCGCCGTCAAGGATGGCGCGGCGGACTTCTTGGCGCGTCCGCTAGAGCAACACCTCCACCGAATCATAGGCTTTCAAGTACTGGTCCGCGGGGTTTGTGCTCGGATCCGGCACCGCAACATACTCGAGGACGATCTTCTTCTTGGTCACGATGACCCTGAGATAGCCGTGATCGGAGTCGTTGAAATTCTCCAGCTTCTCGGGCTCGCCTTCGATTTGAATGGGGAGCTTGTTGGCCTGCTTCGCGTCGTGAAAGACTTTTCCGAGAACGTGCAGCCGCTTGTTGTAGCCGCCTGCGCCGGCGACAATGAAAGGTACGTTCTCTTTGTTGTGCAGCGGTGCGGAGAAGCGCTGATAGTCGTGCACATGACCCGTCAGCACCACGTCGGGCGCGCGATTGGCCGCGGCGCAACTGTCGTCGAGAAAATCCTTCAGGCGCGTGCTTCCCGGGTGTGACCCGAAGGCCGAATAGATCGGATGATGGATCGCGAGGATCACCGGAAGCTGAGGGTCAGCCGCCTTGAGTTCCGCGATGAACCACTGCCGTTGCGTGTCACCGACCTGTCCGCCTTCCGGACAGTTGCTGTATATGCCGATGATCGTCACCAGCGGCGTGTTGAGGGTCCAGAACACGTTGGGCTGGGTCATGGTCCGGCGTGGAGAGTCGCGGTTGTCGCTACTGATCACGGCAGACTGCGCGCAGAAGTTTCGAACAAAGCCCTGCAGGCTCGACTCGCCTGTGCTCGGATTGAGGTCGCCGTCGTGGTTGCCGGGAATGGCAACGATCGGCGCCGGGTAATGCATGTAAGGCTCGTAGAATTCCGGCCAGTAATTTGCGCTTTCGCCGTCGTAGTAGACGACATCGCCGCGGTGATAGAAGAAAGACGGGTGGTTCGGCGGTGTCGTGTGCGTGAAGTCGCACTCCATAAACCGCGTCACACCTTCAATATAAGTCGGCGTGTTGACGCCGCCGGTGTCCCCGACCGAATGAAACACAAGGGTTCCGCTCTGCTCGATAGATTTCAGCGTCGCGGCGTCGAGGATGGTATCGAGGTTCATGCGATACGGCGGAAGGCCGCTCGCGGGCGGCAGATCTCGCCACGGCTGCGGAGGGCTTTTGTCCGGGTCGATCAGGGTGTGAAACCTTGGTGGGACTTTGTCGGGTGCAAACGAATGTCCGTGCTTCGACTTCGGCAGATTTTGACGATGCGCACGCAAGTCATCTTGCGTCAGAATGGCGTGCCCTCGCGGCGAGGCGCTCCTCTTGGTCATGGCCGTAGTTCCTTCTGCTCGTGTGACGGTCGATCACCGCGCTTCAGTCGAGCCGTCGAGCTACGACGCTGCCGAGCTCGTGGTAGTGGCCGTCACCCACCAGTCTCTATCGAGGCAGCCAGTGTAGTTACAATCGTAGAGAGTTTAACTTATTCATACTACCTATAATTGATGTGCCTGAATGATCGCAGCGGCGGATGGGGACACGAGGGCTGCCGCGTCCAGCGCCGCGAACCGGCGTTCAGACGTCAGAAGCCGACGGCGGTGCCATGCAGGTCGTAATCGTCGGCGCGCTCGATCTTCACCGTCGCGATCTCGCCGATGCGCAGCGGACGCCGGCTCGCCACATAGACCGCGCCGTCGATCTCCGGGGCATCGCCCTTTGAGCGGCCCTTGGCGACGAATTCATTTTGCGCATGTTCTTGTCGGCGAACCGGTTCCCACTTCGCCGGAACATGCGCCCCGCCGTCCTCGTCGATGATGACCTGCTGGCGCGTGCCGACTTTCGCTTTCAAACGCTTTGCCGAGATCGCCTGTTGGCGCGCCATGAAGCGATGCCAGCGCTCTTCCTTCACGTCGTTGGGCACCGCATCGCCGAGGTCGTTCGCGGCTGCGCCCTTCACCGGCTCGTAGCGGAAACAGCCGACGCGATCGAGCTGCGCCTCATCGAGCCAGCCGAGCAGGAATTCGAAGTCCGCGTCGGTCTCGCCGGGAAAGCCGACGATGAAGGTCGAGCGCAAGGTGAGGGCAGGGCACGTTTGCCGCCAGGCGCGGATGCGCTCAAGCGTTTTTTCCTGCGCGGCCGGGCGCTTCATCCGTTTGAGCACGGCGGGTGCCGCGTGCTGGAACGGGATGTCGAGGTAGGGGAGGATTTGGCCGTCGGCCATCAAGGCGATCACGTCGTCGACGTGGGGATAAGGGTAGACGTAGTGCAGGCGCACCCATGCGCCGAGCGTTCCAAGTTCGCGCGCGAGCTCGACGAACCTCGCGCGAACATCGCGGTCTTTCCATCTGCTCGCGGCGTATTTCAGGTCGATTCCATATGCGGAAGTGTCCTGCGAAATGATCAGCAGCTCCTTCACGCCCGCCGTCATCAGCCGCTCGGCCTCGCGCAGCACGTCGGCCGCGGGGCGCGAGACGAGATCGCCGCGCAGTTTCGGGATAATGCAAAAACTGCAGCGATTGTTGCAGCCTTCGGAAATCTTCAAATACGCGTAGTGGCGCGGCGTCAGCTTGATCCCTTGCGGCGGCACGAGATCGACGAACGCATCATGCAGCGGGGGCGCCGCGCGATGCACGGCCTCGACCACGCTCTCGTATTGCTGCGGTCCGGTGATCGCGAAGACGTTGGGATAACGCTGCGTGATCTTCTCCGGCTCCGCGCCCATGCAGCCGGTGACGATCACTTTGCCATTCTCGGCGAGCGCCGCGCCGATCGCATCGAGCGATTCAGCCTGTGCCGAGTCGAGAAAGCCGCAGGTGTTGACGATCACCATGTCGGCGCCCGCATGCTCGCGCGCAAGCTCGTAGCCCTCCGCGCGCAGCCGCGTGAGAATGCGTTCGGAATCGACCAGCGCCTTGGGGCAACCGAGCGACACGAAGGAAACCACAGGGGAACGAGACCGCATCCCGAAAAACCGCCAGATGATGTTTGCTGTTGTTCGCTGTTATCCGGTTTTCTTCAGCGCCACGTCGATGGCCGCCAAAAAAACCGGTCCCATAACGGCGTAGCCGGCCTCATTGGGATGGACGGTGTCGAACCCGAGTTCCGGCTTCAACCTGCCGTCTGTCCCTTCTAGGACCGGCCAGTAGTCGCAATACGTGTAGCCGTTCCTAGCGCACAAGTCATTGACCGAGACGTTGAGCGCCTTGAGCGCGTCCATCGCGCCGCGCCATCCGAAGCCGGACGCCGGCGGCACGGAGGCCATCACCACCGCGATGCCGTGCGCCTTGGCGAGCAACGCCATGGCTTCAAGATTGCTCTGTGTCACATCGGCCTCATAGGGCTCAGGCGCTCCCACAAGGTCGTTGGTGCCCGCCATGATGTGCACGACCTGCGGCTTGAGTGCGGTCACATCGGGCCCGAAGCGCAGCAGCATCTGGGCGGACGTCTGGCCGGATATGCCGCGCCCGAGAAAGCCGTGATCGGCATAAAAACTGCCGGTAAAGCGCAGCCAGTTCTCGGTGATGGAATCGCCCATCATGACAACGCGGCGCGCGCTTGCCGGACCGGCAAGGGCCTGGACGTTGGCGGCCCGATAGGCGTTCCGGCCGGCAAAATCGCTTCCAACTTGGACACGCCTCGCCGGCGGGACGCGCCGGCGAGGCAGCACCGAATGCGGCGCTCGCTTCGGCCGGACTGCCAGCGCTTCGACGGAACCGCCCAGCAGTGCAGCGCCGCCGAGAACTCCAGCGAGGAATTTGCGCCGTTTGATATCTGGCATCCTGACCTCCGACTGACGCCGTCAACGACCTTGTCGCGCCGGCGTTCCGCCTTCGCCGAGGTCCCAATAGAGCCCCGCCATGATGGCGAGCGCCTCGCGCGCAAGCGCCACCGGGAAATGCTCATTGGGCGCATGCTGCGAGCAGCCCGGATAGGAATGCGGCACCCAGATCGTCGGCAGCCCAAGCCCTTCGGAGAAAATGTCGTTCGGCAACGATCCGCCGACATTCGGCAGCACGGCGGGTTTCTGGTTCGTGGTTCTGGCGATCGAGGCGGCCGCGAACTGCGCCCACGGATGCTCGGGATCGAGCCTCGTCGCATTCATGATGTCGTCGCGGCCCTTGGCGATCTGCACCATCGGAAAGCCATGACGATCGAGATGGCGGCGGAGTGCGGGCAGGAATTCGTCCGGATCGGTGCCGACCACGAAGCGGATCTGCCCGCGCGCCCAGGCGCGCGGCGGCACCGCATTGACCGGGCTCTCCGGATTGCCGGCGGTCATCGCGAGAATGTCAAACGTGCACCAGGCGAAGACCTTCTCGGCGAGCGTCAGCCCCGGCTCGCCCCAGGTCGGATCGATGACCGGATCGCCCGGGCCGGACTTCACCGCGCAATTGGCTAGCGCATGTTTCACCGAATCCGGGATGCCGTCCGGCACCCATTCGGGAATGCGGATTTGTCCCCTTGGCCCCGTGATGGTCGAGAGCGCATGCACGAGCTGGATCGACGGGCTCGAAAGCAATCCGCCCCAGTTCCCCGAATGATGTCCGCCTTCGCGCGCGTCGATCCAGATATCGATCGGGTAGGCGCCGCGCGTCCCGAGCGAGATGGTCGGCCGGTCGGCGGTGAGCCGCGGCCCGTCCGAGGCGACAAGCACGTCGGCGGCGAGCAGATCGCGATGCTCGGCGCAGATCTCACGCAATCCGGGCGACCCGGTCTCCTCGCCCATCTCGATCAGCCATTTGGCGTTGAAGCCGAGCTTGCCTCGCGTGGCGAGCACCGCCGCCTGCGACGCGATGTTGATCGTGTGCTGGCCTTTGTTGTCGACGACGCCGCGTCCGTAATAGCGCTCGTCTCGCTCCACGAGGGTCCACGGCGACAGACCTTGCTTCCAGCCCGCGTCGAGCCCGCGGATGACATCGCCATGGCCGTAGCCGAACACGGTCGGGAGCGCTGGGCTCTCGTGGCGCTCCGCGAACAGGAACGGACCACGCGCCTTGGCGTGCATCCACTTGCGGCACGTGAAGCCGAGCGCGGTGAGCGCCGGCGCGATCTCGCTGTCGAGATAGCGCGCAAGCTCCCCGTCACGGTCCGGATTCTGGCTTTCCGTCGGGATCGCGACGCGGCGCGCAAGGTCGGCCTTGAAGGCACCGGAGTCGAAATAACCGGTGGCGTGGGCAATGGCGGCAGCGCGGGTCATCGGAGGTCTTTCCCAACGGTCGGAGCGCCCGTTGTCTTAAGCCAATGCCGGCGTCCGCGCATCCAAGGCCCGATTCCATCTATGGAACAAGGACAAGGCTTGGCGGATATTTGCCACACTTGGTGAAAATCCCTCGCCCAGGAAGGCCCTGGAATTGACCGGACTCTCCACCTGTGCTGGGTTTATCCGGGTCACAATCTCGGTTCGGGGGCGCTAATGAAAGTGCGGAGCGCGGTGAAGCGCCTATGTGTCGCCGCAATCGCGGGCGCGATCGCGGTTACGCTCGGCGCGCCGTCCGCATCGGCGGCCGACATTCCGCCGCCTGCTCCGGACGCCTATCCGGTCAAGGCTCCCGTCGTCGTTTCCGACCTGTACGACCCGAACCGCTGGGAGGTCCGCTTCGGCGGCTTCGCGCATGGCGTCGGCAGCGTCGAAAAGCAGACCTGGGACGTCAACGGCGAACTCGTGTTTGCGAAGTTCTGGGCTCCGACCGGCTGGTGGTCGGTGCTGGTTCCGCGTCTGCACGTGGGGACAAACTGGAACACCAGCGGCAAGACCGACGTCGTCTATGGCGGCCTGTTGTGGACCATACCGATCACGCAACGGATTTTTGTCGAGGGCTTTTTGGACGGCGCCTGGACCGACGGCTCACTGGTCGGCACCACCACCCAGGTGGCGCTGGGCTGTCGCGCCCAGTTCCACGTTGGCGGCTCCATCGGATATCACTTGACCTCCAACTGGAGCATCATGGGGACCTTCGACCATGTCTCCAACGGCTCCGGCATCGGCCTGTCGAATTGTGACCGCAATCAGGGCCTGAACAACTACGGCGCCCGGATCGGCTACGCATTCTGACGCGAGATCGCTGAAAGCTGCGTCCAACCATTCAGTGTGCTGGCGGAGAGGGTGACCGCCACACTATCCTCCGGCGACGTTCGTGGCAGTTCGCCAGTGTGCTCATAAAGCCTGATTCGATGGGACTTTTCTGCCATCTCTGTCTTTCCTCGTCCGTCGCTGTTCGCTACAATCCGGCACAAGTGCTAGGGCACATGCTAGGGCAGGGATGGGGGCGATGGCGCGCAAAATCAATCGACTAAACGCGCGGGCGGTGGCGACAGTCAGCAAGCACGGCCGCCATGCCGACGGTGGTGGTCTGTATCTCTCGATTTCGCCGAACGGGGGCCGACGGTGGGTGTTCCTGTTCCGCTGGCATGGCAAGCCGACCGAAATCGGCTTCGGTTCGGCACGCGATGTGACGCTCGCCCACGCCCGAGAACTGGCATCGCAAGCTCGCGCCAAGCTAGCGGAAGGCATCAATCCAAAGGACGCCAGAAGGCCGACAGAAGGCGCTACGTTCGGCGAATGTGCCGACCGCGTGATCGAGGCCATGCGGCCGTC
>PLJS01000057.1 GCA_003140315.1 Hyphomicrobiales bacterium | reverse complement strand
CATTTTCGGTCAGGCTCTAAGAGGTTGCTCACACTAACCGACCCAATCGAAATGGCATCGCTGGCATTGGCGATTGTGGGAAGACTTGTTTCGAGATCAGCTTGAGCTTGCCGGTGGTACTCTCAAGTGGTATCAAGAGCGAAGCAGGCAAGCGCAGTTGTCTCGATTTGACGGGCTTTTCTGATTGCCCCGGCCGTCTCCCCTAGGGCGCGCCAATGATTTCAATGGCTTAGCCCGCTAAACTAAGTCTATGTCCAATAGGTGTCCAATAAACCGCGAGCGGTACGTTTGCACCTGCCCCGCCACTTGCCGCTGGCGCCGTTCGAAAATCTGATTTCAGATCGAGGGATGCAGAAGGACGGTCTCAGGCCCCTGCCCGATCACGTCACAGCGGCGCTCATGGGTACTGGTCCCTTTTGAATCTGAGAGTGGTCCCTTTTGGGGATCCCCATGCCAGTGTTACGGTAGGGAACCGTAACCACGGGAGGAGACGTACTATGAAGACTTATATTGCGGCTTCAATCGCGATGCTCACCGGCATAGCCGTCGGCGGCTTTACCGTGCAGGGACTTCAGGCTCAAGGCGGGAAGCTCAAGGCCTACAGCGTGGGCGAGGTCGAACGGGTTGGTACTGGGAGCGATCCGGCCTATCTCGCCGCCGTCCGTAAGGCGATAGTTGCTGCTCATGGCAAAGCTGTGCGCACCGTGGGTGGGCGCGTTGTGAAAATAGAGGGAGCAGAGCCTCCCCAGGGCGTTGCCATTGTCGAGTGGGACAGCCTCGACGACGCGGTGGCGTTCTACAAATCGAAGGCGTGGACCGACCTCGCGCCCCAGCGCGACAAGGTTCAAAAGTCAATACGACGGTATGTCGTCGAGGTGGAGAAATAGGCAATCATCCCGGAGTCCAAGGCAAGCGCGATGTTCACGAGCGCTTTAGTGGCGAATGTTTGCAACAGTTGCAAACATTGCCGCGCCAAGTCCGACGTTGTCACAGCACGATCTTGACCGGACCGCTCGGCGTTGACTGGCGATGTGGGTGGCTCGCTCAAACCGTGTAGGATGGTCCCGCGGCTTCGGCTTCTTGGATGACACCCTCTACTCGAATCCGATGCCGTCGAGCCCCGGCGTGCCAATACGCACGTCGGGGCTTCGGTGGCCTTGCGCCACAATACCGGATTCCCGCCCGGCCTTAGCCGAGCGGGCCAAATCAGATTTCAAATCTAGGCCGCCTTCGCCCGTTTTGCCTGCTTGCCTTCCCGCCACGCGGCGTCCGCCATTGGTGTGGCGAAGTCCGCAACCTCTTTCAGGAACAGTCGGAGAAAGCCGTACTCGACCCCGTCGAGAACGCCGTGCTGAGACTTATCCATCATGGGCAGCGCGACCCGCGCTTTTGCCTTGATCGCCCCAGCGCTCGTTGCGGGTTTCCCCGCGAACGTCGATAGGATGTCGCGGGCCTCGTCCATAAGCTTGCCCGAAACTGACGCCGCATAGATGCTGTCTCCAGTCGAGTCCGCATTGAAGCAGGCGGACGCCCCAAGGCTGAAGAGCACCGCATTGACGAAATTCGAGATGCATTCGGCCTGAACACCAGCGAATTGGGGGAAGTCGGACGGAAGCTCGTCAAGGCCGAAATCCTTCGTGACCTCGACGAAGGTCAAATTCCGAAACGCGTGACCCTGGGGAGCTCGTCTCCAATCGTCATGGAACGTGGCGAGAGCATCATCTGGGTATTCAATGACGTCACCTTTTCGATGATCCGCAGCCAGACCCAATGGGCCGGGCGGTCGCAGGGTGTGTCAGTCCGGATCATGAAGGGGGTTTATTACCGGGCGGGCATGAGCATGGGCCAGCCGATCCAGACCCAATACCTATCGACGGAGGCGCGCGGCGACCTTGTAATTACCAGTCGCAACGTCTACTTCGTTTCTTCGAGTAAAAGCCTGAAGATCCCGATTAAGAAAATCATTTCCGTGCAAGCCTATAGCGACGGCATTCAGATCACGCGCGATGGCGTTTCGGCGAGGCCTATGATCTTCATCCTTGATGACCCATGGTTCGCTTCGAACGCGATCGTGCGCTTGGCGTCGGCGTCCTAATCGGGCATCCCCGTTGAACAGCACGGCCGCAGCCGTGGCGAGGTGGCGCGCCAGCGCTATGCCGACCCGCCGATCGCCGGCGGTGCGCGATCGCACCGAGCCAGCATCTCTCGAGCAAAGGGCCGCGCACTCTCTCGTCCGAGAATGAAGTGCAGCCATCCGAACCATGGATGTCGGGTGTGCAGCAACCCGTGCCAAATCTTGTGACGCCAACTCGTCTTCCAGTCGGAGGGCGCGGCGATCGGAGCGCTCATTCGTGCGTCAGCCGATCGACCGTTTGCGATAGCGTGTCGTAGGCGGTCGGGCCGTCGGCCTGTTCCAGCCGCTCCAGCTCCAGAGCCAAAGCCTCATATGACGCGGCGAGCCGTTCGAACACGGCACGGACGTCTCCGGAAGGCGCTTCTTGCGCGCCAATGCGCGCGTGATAGGCGCGGCCGCGACATGTTTCCACGTCCTCGGCGTCGCTTCGCCATTGAGCAGAAGCATTAGGCATCACAGGTGCCCCACCCGCTTATCCACAGGGCTTGACGCCTCACCCCCACGCCATTGCTACGATGATTCTAGCGCGCCCATGAAGGGCCAATTTCATCCGCGCGCGGCCGCTGCCTCGCACGACGCGGTTGGCGTGAGTTCCCGGAGCTCACCCGGAACTCGCGGCGTTCTCGTCGCTCAATCCGGGATGCGCGCTGGTTCGAATACCGAACCACGCGAGGCTGGCGCCCGCTCCAAATCTGATTTCCAATGCCGTGATGCAGAGGGAGAAGAGTTCGAACCCGCCGCGGGAGGGTAATTTTGTCCTGGAGCGACGGGGCGATCGCCTGATTACGCACTCGATTTATAGCGGCATGGCCTTGGGCGTGCTTCTTTGGATCGCCGCTCTGGCGGCGGTTCTGGCCGCCAACATTCGCGACGGCTTCGTCGACCTCAACCGGCCTGCTGATGCCGTGGTCGTCACGATACTTTTCGGCGTCGGCCTGTTCGCGATGCTGCGTCGGGAAATTTCCACGTCATTCGAACCGGGCGTCCGGCAGGTCGTTCAAGAACGAATCCTCGGCCGTCTATGGCGTTGGCGAAGACGGAGATATTCGTTTGATCAGATCGAAGGAATTGGCGTCACCGTCTATAGCGAGGACGCAACGAAGTGCTATCGCCCATTCATGACATTGAAGGATGGCAGCACCGTGGGCCTCGCCAGTCTCGGAGATAGCCGTTTAAATTCGACCGAGATCATGACGGATGTCTGCGCCGCGACCGGCCTGCCGAGATTGGACGTAGACCACACCGTTTAGCCCCACGACCTCGCCCCATCAAACGCATCTTCACGCCGAGACCAATCGTGAGAAAGGCGAAGTTTGATCATGCTCACAGGGAAAACACCGAAAGAGGCAGTGCGTCCCTATCTCTACTTCCTTGCCTATGCGGCCGGAGGGTGCGGCGTGTTCATTGTACAAGGCGGCACGAGTTGGTTGCGTGGTGATCCCTCGTATTGGCTGGCCATTGTGCTGGTGCCGCTGCTGATATTGGCGGCCTTCTTGTGCGGTCGGACTATATTGAGGTTGATTCCATAACGACCAGCTCGCCGCGTTACAAAGCCCTCTGCCTTGGTACCAAGCGTCGAGCTGATCTTGGAAGGTAGGAGAGCTATGATACAGACTTTTCAGCGCATCGGCGAGGTGGCCCAAGTTCTACTGGCGCCGATCGCGGCGTTCCAGCTCGGAGCATACAGCGAGCATTTCAGCGGCAGTCGTTGGGCCTGGATTGCGCTCGTCGGGTATTGCGTCTTGCTCGTACTGACGCTGTACAAGCTCATTCGCCAAACATGGAAATCACCGTCGACGCTGTCGTGACGATGTGACTTCGGGCGACGGACGATCGATTGGCGACCAGGAGCGGTATGGACAGACTAGCAGCCGTTGTCGCGAGGAGGAGCAGCACTCCCACCGCCAACTCGTACCGAGTTTTGGCCCTGCGCATGTCTCTGCTCCTGCGGGAGCAACTCGCCCAATGCTGACAAGTTCCGGCGATCCGTCTTCGGATGCGCATACGACAAAGCGCGCCCCGGCAGCGTCATCGAGAAATGCTAGTGACCGTGGCGGCCGACCCAATTTCGCCGATATGTCGCCTGCCCGTAAACCGTCGAGCGCGCGCTCGATGAGATAGCTCGGCCCGCCTTGACAGCCCGCCCGCGAACGACTCCAACTCGTCGCCTGGGAGATTTCTATTCACAGGGGCTTCTCATGCGAAAATGGCTGTTCGGACTGGTCGCCTGCGCCGCGGTTCTCGGCGCTTCGGCGGCGATCGCTGCCGATCTCAGGGATGTCACGGTCGTCAACGGGACGGGCTACCGCATCAAGTTTCTCGGCTTCAACAATCCGGGCGACAATGAATGGTCGGAAAATGAGCTCAGCAATCCGCTCGCCGACGGCGACAACGTCGCGGTGAAATTCCGGACCGGCGACAAGGGCTGCGCGTGGAACTTCAAGATCGAATGGGCCGATCCCGGCTATCCGGGCGTGCTGTGGAACGGCATCGATCTCTGCAGTGTCAGCGAGATCACGCTGAAATACGATCGCGCAAGCGACAAGACCACGGCGATCACGAAGTAGCGGTCGCACCGGCATTGCGCGTCGCCGGCCCGACACGTGTGTCGGCGACGCGTACCTGGCAATTCCCGCGACACGAGTACTCGTACGATCGCCGCAACAGGCTCGCGGACGCGATCACAGAAACCACCAGGCCGAGCCATTTGACAGCGCGATAGATCATTCGACGTCACCTCAAACGAAGTATGGCGCTACACCCGCGCCGCCGTCCCGCCCTTGTTCCACCCGCGCCCACCCTCGCCGAAAATCTCGAAACCCGCCTCCGTCACCGCGATCGTGTCTTCGAGCTTGATGAAGCCGCGGGTCGGGTGCTTGAGCGTGGTCTCGACCGAGATCACCATGCCGGCTTCAAGCGGGCGGTGCGCGTCCTCGTCGGTATAAGGCACCGGGCCGTGATTGGTGAGATGCGGCGCCTCGTGGCTCACCAGCCCCATGCCATGCGCGAGGAAGTCGAGATTGTTGTGCTGCTTCGACTTTGCGACCAGCGCCTCGCCGGCGGAGTAGATTTCGCCGCCCCCGACGCCGGCCTTGATCGGCTTGAACGCGGCGCGCTGGATCGTCTCGATCTCGCCAAGCAGATCCTCGAGCTCGGAGTCCGGCTCGCCGAGGATCGCCATGCGGGCGAGGTCTCCGATATAGCCGTGATAGTTGCCGCCGGAATCGACCGAGAGTACGTCGCCCTCCTCCCAGCGCTGCGGCGACGGCGCACGATTGTGGCTCGTGCCGGCCGCGATCAGGCAATACTCGAAGTTGAGCCCGCGGTTGACCTCCTCGCGACGCAGCGTTTCGGTGATCTCGGCCTTGGTCGTGCCCGGCCCGCTCTGCGCGATCGTCGCCATCATGGCGTCGATCACCTTCTCGGACGCGGTTTTCAGCATCGCGAGCTCTTGCGGAGACTTGCGCAGGCGCTGGCGCTCCAGCACGACCAGCGCGTCCTTGATCTCGCTGTCCGGCATCGCGCTTTTCAGCGCGGCGCCCGAATCCATCGGCATGAACGTCGTCTCGATGCCGATGCGCTTGGCCGCCACCCCAGAACTCTTCAGATAGTCGGTCGCCTTCTTCATCACGTCGACCGCGCCGGACGAGTTCGTCTGCTGCTCAGGCGTCCAGAACGGCTTCACCTCGCGCTGGAAGCCTTCGAGGCGATGACCGAAGAACGCCGCCTTGTCGGGCGCGCCCTTGGGATAGACCACGACCGGCAGATAGCGGGAGAGGCCCATCGCGTCCATGTAGTCGAAGAAGATCGCGCGGTGCCCGCCGAGCAGATACTGCACATTGTGCTTCGACGTCGCGAGCAGAACATCGATGCCGGCCTCCTCCATCAGACGGTCGAGACGGGCAGCATCGAACGGGGTCTGGACTTCCGGCATGACTGGCTCCTTGTGCGGCGCCCCGGTTATACCTCCAATTATGGCCTGCCAGAACTGCCGTTTCGGCGGACGAGCCCCGCGAACCACAGGAACCCGGTGCACGCTATGAGGGTCAGCATGACGGTTACGGCATGACAGTTACGGCGCCGATTAGCGTCACACCGCCCGCCGCGCGCGATCTGTTCGGCCATCCGCGCGGCCTCAGCGTGCTGTTCGCCACCGAGATGTGGGAGCGCTTCGCCTATTTCGGCATGACGTCGCTTCTTACGCTCTACTTGGTGAAGTATCTGCTTCTGCCCGGTCATGTGGAAACGATCGTCGGCTACACCGCCGTGAAGAGCGCGATCGAGAGCGTCTTCGGTCCGCTTGCGCCCCAGCCGTTCGCCGCGCAACTGATCGGGCTGTTCACCGGGTTCGCTTACTTCATGCCGGTTCTCGGCGGCCTCGTCGCCGACCGCTGGCTTGGTCAGCGCATCACCGCGGTGATCGGCGCGCTCCTGATGGCGGCCGGCCACTTCATGATGGCGTTCGAGCCGATGTTGTTCTTCGCGCTCGGCCTCATCATTCTCGGCATGGGCGCCTTCAAGCCCAACGTATCGACGCAGGTCGGCTCGCTCTACAGCCCGGGCGACCGCCGCCGCACGCGCGCCTATTCGATCTATTATTTCGGCATCAACATCGGGGCGTTCGTCGCACCCCTGGTGTGTGGAACGCTCGGCGCCGAGGCTGGCCCCCCCTACGGCTTTGCGGCCGCCGGCGTCGGCATGCTGGTGGCGACCACGATCTATCTCCACGGCATGCGCTGGCTGCCGCCGGACGAACTGCATCGCGAGCGCGCCGATCCGCGGCTCGCCGCTGCCGCGCATGCGCCGCTCACGCCGCACGAGCACCGTGCGGTCGTCGGCTTGTTATGTGTTTTCGCGCTGGTCGCGTTCTTCTGGGCGGTCTGGGATCAGCAGTACCTCACGCTGCCGCTCTGGACGAACGACTTCACCGACCGCGCCGTGGCGTTCGCAGGCTGGTCGCACGAGATCCCGGCGCAACTGTTTCCGGCACTCAATTCGCTGATGATCTTCATCTTCACGCCGATCATCATCAAGGCGTGGGGTCTGATGGCGCGTTTCGGCATCGAGCCGTCGGACGTCGCCAAGATCACCTTCGCGTTCTTCTGCATCGCGCTCGCGAACATCGTTCTGGCGGCGGGTGCCTCGCTCAATCCGGGCGCGGCCGACAAGGCGAGCCCTTGGTGGCTGGTCGGCTACTACCTGATCGGTACCATCGGGGAACTGCATCTCGCACCCGTCGGGCTCGCGCTGATCTCGCGGCTCTCGCCGGCGCGGATGCTCTCGCTGATGATGGGACTGTGGCTCGCCGCGACGCTTCCGGCCGACCTGCTCGGCGGAAGGCTCGGCGGCTTCTGGAGCAGCCTGGAGAAGCCGCATTTCTTCCTGATGCTCGCCGGCATCGCGGCGGCGGCGGGCGTGGCGACCTTCGCGCTCAAGCCGATCCTGAGGCGCTCGTTTGAAGAATAGCCGGCACGGTGTATCTTGGCCCCACCATGAACCTGTCGATCAAGCCGCCGCTGACCTCGAAGGTCTATGACGTTACGGATTTTTCATCCGCGCAGGAGCTCTATCACAGCAACGGCTGGACCGACGGCCTACCGGTGGTGCCGCCGACGCAAGCAGCCGTGCAGGCCTGCTTAGACTGGGCCTTGATGACGCCGGACCAACTCATCGGCATCGAGCCGGTGCGCGAGCAGCCGATCACGGCCGAGAAACTCGCCATCAACGCCGTGATGGCCGGCTGCCTGCCGATGCACTTTCCCATCGTCGCAACCGCCTGGGCTGCGATGATGCAGGACGAATTCCTGCTGCACGGCACGACATCGAGCACCGGCGGCTGCGCGGTCCTCGTCATCATCAACGGCCCCATTCGTTTGGAGATCGGCGCCAACGGCACGTTCAACGCCCTCGCCAACTCCGACCGCGCGACCGCGGTCATCGGCCGCGCCATTCGCTTGGCGCTGATCAACCTGATGGACGTGCGCCCCGGCGGCATCGACCGCACCACGCTCGGCCATCCCGGCAAGTTCTCCTACTGCATCGCCGAGGACGAGGAGGACACGACCTGGCAGCCGCTCTCGGTCGTGCGCGGCATTCCAAATGACGGCACATCCGCCGTCACCGTGATGGCCGCGATGGCGCCGCGCCAGATCATGAACGAGTGGACCACGGACCCGAAAGAGATTTTGGAAACATTCGCCGCCGAGATGCGGGCGAACCAGCGCCATTATTCGATCTATGGCGGCAACTACGCGATCGTTATCCCGAAACAGTTGCGCGAGCACATCCAGGGCGCCGGCTGGACCAAGCGCGACATCGCCGAGTTCGTCTATGAGCGCGCGCGCATCCGCCGTGCCGAATGGGCCGACGTCGGAAAGGCCGCCGTCGTGCGCGACCGCGGCGAGAGCGTCTACACGGCGCTCGACTCGCCCGACCATCTCCTGGTCGTGGCGGCCGGCGGACCGGCGGGCGGCTTCGGCGCCGTCATTCCGCCCTGGATGGGACACAAGACCAAGGCCGTGACCGCGGCCATCGGCGTGTGCGTCGATTGCGAACCGCCGAAGGGGTGAACATGATCCACGTCCTCGATCCCACCAACGAGATGAAAGCGGCCGGCATCGCGCAGGCCGCCCGCCCCTCCTCGCTCGCCGGCAAGACCGTCGGCTTCATCTCGAACGGCAAGGAAGGCACCAAGGCCTACTTCGGCCACCTCGACCGCATGCTGCGCGAAGAGCTCGGCGTCGCCGAGGTCGTCTGGCGCACGAAGTCGAACTACTCAGCGCCGGCCGATGCCCACATCGTCGCCGAGATCAACAACTGGCACGCCGTCGTCACCGGCGTCGGGGATTGAGGAAGCTGCTCATCGTGCAGTCTGCACGACAGCATCATGGCGGAACGGCAAGGCGTCCCGGCGATCGGCGTGATGACGACGCGCTTTTCGAGCGCGGCTGAACTGATGTGCCGGGTTCTCGGCATGCCGGATTACAAATTCGTCGTCATCGACCATCCGATCAGCAGCGCGTCGGGCGAGATGCTGGCGGGCTACGCCCGCGCCACCATCGCGCAGGCGCGGCATCTGTTGCTGCGAACGTAGGATGTAGCCCGGTTGAGCGCTGCGAAACCCGGGGGCAGAAGGCCCCGGATGTCGCCTTCCTCCATCCGGGCTACGCAGTAGCTTACTTGGTGCTGCCCGGTGCCGATGGGCTACTGCTGCTTCCCGTATTGAGCCCCGACGGGCTCGACTGCAGATCGGTCGGCCCGGTGCCGCCCGGTACGCCCGGGCCCGACGAGGGTCCGGTTCCGCCCGGCATGCCGGGGCCGCCAGTGGTCGAGGTGCTCGGCGGCAGGCCGCCCGGGGTCGCGCCGGGGCTGGGTGCCGCGCTCTGCGCCATCGCGACGGCAGAACCCGCGACGAGAGTCACGGCGATCAGGATTGCTCGCGCAAACATGTGTGTCTCCTTGGGTGATGCCCCTGTCGACCCAACACGCCGCCGCGCCGACAGTTCCCGTAGCAGCCCCTCTTCCCGTGTGCGCGAGACGGCGTCCGCGATCCGGCACCCGGGTCATTGACTTCAACCAACGCGAGATGATCTCGTTTCGGCGGTGCTACCGCTTGCTATCGGACGCAAGCCGGCGCACGGAATCAAAGAGGCCAATCTTGAGGGGGGAATTTCGATGTCGACCGACCTGAAGTATCTGGCATTCACCGCAATGCTCACCGCGGCGCTGTGGATTCCCTACATCGTCTGTCAGGTGATGAGTAATGGATTTCTCACGCCCGCGAACTATGTCGATCCCACGCCGCGGCCGGTGCCGCTGTGGGGCAAGCGCGCGGACCGGACCTACATCAACGCCGTCGAGGTGTTCGCACCCTTCGCCGCGCTGGTGATCGTCGCACACCTCGCCGGCAAGGCCGATGCGATGACGGCGTTCTGGGCGCAATGTTTCTTCTGGCTGCGCGTTGCGCACGCGATCGTGTATCTGTTCGCCATTCCGTATTTGCGGACGCTGATCTTCACGCTCGGCTTCGTGTCGGTCGCCGGGATTTTCTGGGAATTGATCAAGTAGCCGCCGGCGAGCATCCGCCGACAACGCCAAGCACGTCATCGGCTCCGCCAACCGAAACGGTCGGCGGAGCCCAAACGCCGCGTGCAGATGTTGCGCCTGACGCGGCTATTTGTTCACGACGGCGGCGCCGACCATGCAGGTCGCCTCATCCTGCGAGCCGGTACCGCCGGAACAACCGATGGCGCCGATGATCTTGCCGTCCTCGATCAGCGGGATGCCGCCGCGCGATGCGATCACGTCGTCGAGCGTGAGGATGTAGTTCAAGCCGCCCTTCTGCACCGCGTCTTCGAACGCCTTGGTCGGGCGCCGGTATTTCACCGCGACGCGCGCCTTGTGCTCGGCGATCGTGATCGAGGCGAGCTGTGCGCCGTCCATGCGCAGGAACGCAACGAGATTGCCGCCGGAATCGACGACCGCGATGTTCATCGACCAGCCTTTCTTGGTCGCTTCGTCGGCCGCGGCGCGGATGAGCTGCTCGGCCTTGGCGGCACCGATCGGCGCGCCATAGGGGTTGGCGAACGGCATCTTCTCAGGGATCGCGTCGAGGTTCGGCGGCGCGGGTTGCTGCGCGTGCACCTGCGTGCCGATGAGCATTGCCGTACCAATGACTAATGACGCCAGGATCTGGCTTCGCATGGACTTCCTCCCGATTTCGTTTCCAGTTGAGCACTGGTGTTCGCGGGGGCCTAACGCGCACGTTGAGCTCCCGGCGCGGACCCTACAGGGTGGGACGCGGCGCCTCAATAACTTACTGAGCGTTGGCGGCGGTGCGGAATATCCGTCTCAAACCTGGTCGAAAACCGGAAAAACATCATTGGAACCGGGCGCCCGTGGAAACGCTTGCCAAAGACCCAGCCGTTGGCAACGCTGTCCTTCCATCGGCGACGAAGGCGGCCGTCGTGCCCATTCGAACCAAAGCGCTTGCGGTCTTGTTCGCGGCTCTCGCCGCCATGCTTTCGCTTGCGTCGGCGGCGCGCGCGCAGACCGTGCTACTCAACGTCTCCTACGACCCGACGCGTGAGCTCTACCGCGACATCAATCAGGCATTCATCGCCGACTGGAAGGCCAAGACCGGCGAGACCATCACGCTGCGCATGTCGCACGGCGGATCGGGCGCGCAGGCGCGCTCCGTGATCGACGGGCTCGACGCCGCGGTGGTGACGCTCGCGCTCGCGCCCGACATCGATGCGATTGCGAACGCGACCAAAAAACTGCCGGCCGATTGGCAGACGCGATTGCCGAACAACTCCTGTCCGTATACGTCGACCATCGTGTTCGTCGTGCGCAAGGGCAATCCGAAAACGATTCATGACTGGGACGATCTCGTCAAACCCGGCATCCAGGTCGTCACGCCCAATCCGAAGACCTCGGGCGGCGCGCGCTGGAACTACCTCGCGGCCTGGGGCTATGCGCAAGCGCAGAGCAAGGACGACGCCAAGGCGCGCGACTTCATCGCGGCGCTGTTCAAGAACGTGCCCGTACTCGACACCGGCGCGCGCGGGGCGACCAACACCTTCGCGCAGCGCGGCATCGGTGACGCGCTGATTGCGTGGGAGAACGAGGCCTTCCTGCTGCTCAAGGAATTTCCCGACAAGTTCGAGATCGTAGTGCCCTCGGTCACGGTGCGCGCCGAGCCCCCGGTCGCGCTGGTCGACGGCAATGTCGACGCGGCCAGCACGCGCAAGGTCGCGCAAGCCTATCTGGATTTCCTGTATTCCCCAGCCGCGCAGGCGATCATGGCAAAGCACTTCTACCGCTCGTTCAAGCCTGAAGGCGCCGCCAAGGAGGACATCGAGCGATTCCCGAAGGTCAACGCGCTCGGAATCGACGCATTCGGCGGCTGGAGCGCCGTGCAGGCGACGCATTTTGCCGATGGCGGCGTGTTCGATCAGGTCATGAAGGCGGCCCACCCATGAACGCGAGCTGACGCCATGGCCGCCGCGATCCGGCTGCGCTTCCGGCGCAGAAGCGCGATACCGGGCTTCGGCCTCGCGCTCGGCTATACGCTGTTCTATCTCTCGCTCATCGTGCTGATCCCGCTTGCCGCTTTGCTGCTCAAGGCCTCGGGGCTTGGCCTGCGCGGCATCTTCGAGATCGCGACCGAGCCGCGCGTACTGGCGGCGTTGCGCTTGAGCTTCGGGCTATCGCTCGCGGCAGCCTTCGTCGATTCGATCTTTGGATTGGTTATCGCCTGGGTGCTGATGCGCTATCGGTTTCCGGGACGAAAGCTGCTCGACGCCGCGGTCGACCTTCCCTTCGCGCTGCCGACCGCGGTCGCCGGCATCGCGCTCGCGACGCTTTACGCGCCGAACGGCTGGCTCGGTGCTGTGCTTCTCTCGTTCGGCATCAAGGTGGCATTCACGCCGCTCGGCATCTTCATCGCGCTGATGTTCGTCGGGCTTCCGTTCGCGGTGCGCACCGTGCAGCCGCTCATCGCCGAGATCGACCGCGAGGTCGAGGAAGTCTCCGCGACGCTCGGCGCGAGCCGTGCGCAGACGTTGCGGCGTGTCATCTTGCCCATGCTGACGCCCGCGATGCTGACCGGCTTCGCGCTCGCCTTCGCGCGCTCGGTCAGTGAATACGGCTCGGTGATCTTCATCGCCGGCAACCTCCCCTATGTCTCGGAGATCGCGCCGCTGCTGATCGTCATCAAGCTCGAAGAATATAACTACGCCGGCGCGACCGGGATCGCGGCGATCATGCTCGCAGTCTCGTTCGTGACGCTGCTCGCGATCAATCTGCTGCAGGCCTGGACCCGGCGGTTCGCGCATGCGTGACGCAACGGCAACGCGCAGGGTGGCGGCGGTCACCGGCGAGACGCCGGTCGCCCGCGCGGTACTGATCGCGGTCGCGGTGACTTTTCTCGGAATTGTCCTGATTTTCCCGATAATCGTGGTGTTTGTCGAAGCTTTTCGAAATGGTTTCGCGGCTTTTCTCGCCGCTTTCGACGACCCGGACGCGCGCGCCGCCATCCGCCTGACGCTGATGGTCGCTGCGATTGCGGTGCCGCTCAATCTGGTGTTCGGCCTTGCCGCCTCCTGGGCCATCGCGAAGTTCGACTTCCGCGGCAAAAACATCCTCATCACGTTGATCGACCTGCCGTTTTCGGTGTCGCCCGTGGTCTCCGGCCTCGTCTATGTGCTGCTGTTCGGCGCGCAAGGACTGCTCGGCCCTTGGCTCAAGGCGCACGGCATCCAGATCATCTTCGCGCTGCCCGGCATCGTCCTCGCAACGATTTTCGTGACATTCCCGTTCGTGGCGCGCGAATTGATTCCCCTGATGCAAGAACAAGGTAGCGGCGAGGAAGAGGCCGCTCTGTCGCTCGGCGCCGGCGGCCTGCGCACCTTCTTGACGATCACGCTCCCGAATGTGCGCTGGGGACTGCTCTACGGCGTGCTGCTGTGCAACGCGCGCGCCATGGGCGAATTCGGTGCGGTGGCGGTCGTGTCGGGCCACATCCGCGGCGTCACCACCACGATGCCGCTGCATGTCGAGATCCTCTACAACGAGTACAATTTCGTTGCCGCGTTCGCGGTCGCGTCCCTGCTCGCGCTGCTTGCGCTGGTGACGCTGGCGGCGAAATCATACCTTGAGTGGCGCTATGGTGGCGCGATCGCCTCCGCGATTCCGCGGCGGTGACAGGCGCTTACGGGCGACGTCTTATAGGGCGACATGGACATCCGCATCGTCGATATCGCCAAGGACTTCGGCGGAACCGGCGCGCTGCGCGGGGTGAGCCTCGATATCCGCGACGGCGAGCTTATAGCGCTCCTCGGCCCCTCGGGCTCGGGCAAGACGACGCTTTTGCGCGTCATCGCGGGACTCGAAATCCCGAGCGCCGGGCAAGTGCTATTCGCCAACGAGGACGCGACCAATCTGCCGGTGCAGCATCGCCGCATTGGGTTTGTGTTCCAGCACTATGCGTTGTTCCGGCACATGACCGTCTTCGACAACATCGCCTACGGGCTACGCGTTCGCCCGCGGGCCGAGCAGCCCTCGCGCCAGGAGATCGGCCAGCGCGTCGAGGCCCTGCTCGATCTCGTCCAGCTTCCCGGCATCGAGAAGCGCTACCCGGCGCACCTTTCCGGCGGGCAGCGCCAGCGCGTCGCGCTTGCGCGCGCGCTCGCGGTCGAGCCGCGCGTGCTCCTGCTCGACGAGCCGCTCGGCGCGCTCGACGCCAAGGTGCGCAAGGATCTGCGCCGTTGGCTGCGCGAGCTGCATGACCGCACCGGCCATACCACGGTGTTCGTCACCCACGATCAGGACGAAGCGCTTGAGCTCGCCGACCGCGTCGCGATCCTGAACGAGGGCCGGGTCGAGCAGATCGGCACGCCGGATGAGGTCTACGACACCCCCGCCTCGCCCTTCGTCATGGCCTTCGTCGGCGATACGACCAGCATGCCGATCGAACTGCGCGACGGACAGGCGACGTTCGCCGGCAAACGGCTCATGGCCGACATCATCGGCAGCGTCGAAGGGCAAACGCAGCTCTATCTGCGGCCGGGCGACGCGGTGCTAGTCAAGCCCGACCCGGACGACCTTGCCGGTACGGTCCTCGGAGTGCGGCGTACCGCGACCGGGCGGCGGGTCCATGTGCGGCTTGATCCGACGGCCACGGAGATCGAGATCGAAGCCGCCGCCTCGCGCAACGTCAGCGTCGGCGAAGCCGTCGGCGTGCGCATCCTCAAAGGCCGCGTATTCAGCGCAGCTTGACGAAGCCTCCCGATCAACGCGCGGACCGCCGTGCGGGAGGCAGCAGCGGCGCGCGATCCTTCACGATGCGGCGCGCCTGCGCGATGACCTCGGGGATCGCGGCCTCGTTGTTCGGCGCCATGATGTGCGCGCCCGCAACACCCGGGACCTCGGCAAGCTGCGCGATGAAATCGACGCAGATCTGCCGGCCCTCGGCCGCGGGATCGCCCGCATAGTCGAGCCGTTCAACGAACGCATCGGGAATGATCGCGCCGAACAGATGCTGCTTGATCCAGCGCGCCGATTTCGCCGAGCGCAACGGCACGACGCCGATCAGGATCGCGATCTTGCGGGTGAGTCCTTCCTCGGTCAGACGGGCCATGTAGCGGCGCACCACGTCGATATCCATGCAGAACTGCGTCTGGGCGAACTGCGCGCCGGACGCGATCTTGTCGGCGAGTCCCTTCGGCTTCCAGCCGGCCGGCGGGTCGATCGGAAGATCGGCCGCACCGATGAAGTAGGACGCGTGGCCGGTCACCTTGCGGCCTGACGGCAGCTCGCCGCGGTCGCGGATCGCGACCGCGGTCTCGATCAGGCCGCGCGAGTCGAGATCGAAAACCGCTTTCGCGTCCGGCTGGTCGCCCGCGCTCGGGTCGTCACCACGCAGCACCAGAAGGTTGCTGATGCCAAGCGCCGCCGCGCTCAAAAGGTCGCTTTGCAACGCAATCCGGTTGCGGTCGCGGCAGGTGAGCTGGAGCACGGGCTCGATGCCGTTGTCCCGCAGGATCGCGGCCGACGCCAGCGCGCCCAGATGCGCGCGCGCGCCGGCGCCGTCGGTGACGTTGACGGCGTCGGCCAGTCCCTTGAGCGGGAGCGCCTTGGCGAGCAATTCGGCGCGGTCGCAGGAGACCGGAGGCGTCACCTCCGCGGTCATGACGAACCGACCGGATCGCAATACGCGCTCGAACGGTCCGGGCTCTTTCTTTGCGGTCATTGCGGTCTTTCGTGCGGGAACAAGACGCCCGCGCGAACAATCCGGCGAGCCGCCCCTGCCTTAGCAGAAGCGGCCGGCTTCATTAAGCGTGAACGACAGGCGACCAGATTCTGCCCACCGCACGCTGATCTACGGTGGGCCGGGCGTCGTGGGGATCACATCGCCAGGTAGTTACGATGGACCCAGGCGCCGTTCCGCCGCGTCTCGAAATAGAGCGCCTTGTCGCCCGCGCGCGTTTCGAGCGCGATGTCGGCAGGCAGTGCCTTCTCGCTCGCCTTGCCCTTCGCGGCCTCGTCGAGGAACGCCATGACGGCATCGGCCGCGGGAGGCGGCTCCGCGGTAGCATCCCTCTCGCCGATCGCTTCGGTGACGCTCGCACGCAGCAGCTTGCTCCACATTTTCCGGAACAGGCCATTGGACGGATAGATATCCGCGCTGTTGACCTTGCCGTTGATCGCAAACACGTAGCCGACGACATCGTCGCCTTCCCTGCCGGCGGCCTCCAGCGCCTTCACATAGGCGGCCTGCAGGTCGCGCAGCTTCTCGTTCTCGAGCGCCAACTGCAGGCTGGTCTGCGATGCCGGCGCCGCAACCGGGGCGCCAACGCTCGATGACAGCCGGTCCTGAATGGTGCGGACCTTCTTCCAGACCTCACGCTGGCGCGTGCTCGTATCCGCCGCCGCGGCGCGGGCTGCTGTTGGGTCGCCCGAAAGAACCCCCGCGATCGGTATCAGCCCCATCAAATTATTCATGACCTCAGGCGGCGCCTTCATGGCGATCTTGGCCTCGCGCGAGGGCACCGCGGCGGCCGCCGTCGCGAACGTGCTTGGGTCCTCATCGCGGCGCGCGGTCCAGCGCCCTTGCTCGACGCAGAATGACGCCAGCGGGACGCGGCCGGAGCGCGGCGGGAGCAGAAGGCTGACGGTGAGCGCGCGGTCCTGCCGTCCACCCTTCACGATGTCGCCGGACTGAATGAATACGTCCTCGTCGCCGAGGTTCTCCACCGCGAGCTGGTTGACATCGCCCGTCTCATGCACGCGCACGACATGTTTCGCGAGGGCTTCGTCGAGCGTCAAAGGCACCCGGCCCTCGGCGGACTTCCCATGGACCAGATAGATCGCAAGGTTCTCATGCGTCACCGGACCGGTGACGCGATAGCCGTCCGCGCGCGCGGCGGACGCACCAAGCAAGACGAGCGCGAGCGACGACGCCGCGAGCGCAGGCAGCACCAGTCGATGCATCAGGAAGTCCTCCCGAATCCCAGCCGCGGCAAGCTGACGTGCCTCTGCGGCGGGCGTTGGGAATCGCGCGGGCGGATTTCCGGCCCAATCGTGGCGTGAAACGTCCGTGCGCCGCGGCAATTCGGGCGCGGTGTCGAATTTAGGAATTCGAGTGGATTTGTCGGGCGTCCGCGGGTGCTCGGGGCAGCCCCAGCGGCAACGGATCATTTCACCAAGCGGACGCTCTGCGTGCCCGACGATGTCGTCATCGCAAGGGCGCCGGCGTCGAACGTCCAGTTCAGCGCGTCGAAGATCAAGGACGAGAACACCATCGTGACCTTATCCGCGCTCACGTTCGACACGGAGTTGATCGTGACGTCGCGGCTGGGAAGGTAGAGCAGGCCTTGCAGGCTCGAACCGCTGGTACCGTTGATCGGCAGGTTCGAATTCGCGAGCCCCACCGGCTCGAACGCCGTGATGTTCGCATAGGTGCCCGAGGTCGGCGGCGAGAGCTTGAAATTGACGTTGCCGTTGAACGTGAGCGTCGCGTTCTGATCGACGAGATAGAACGTCACGCCCGTGCCGGTCACGGTCCAGCCGGAGTTGAACGTCATTCCGCCGCTCTTGATGATGTAGAGGCCGGGGTTAAGCGTCAGCGTTCCCGAGCCGTTGAAGTTGGTCCAGCCGCAGTAGACGCCCGGGTTGATCGTCACGTTGCCGGGATTGTAGGTCTGATTGTTATAGGTGCAGGAGCCCACCGAAACCGTCGGCAGCGTCCCGGCGAACGGGTCGGAGATCGCCGCACAACTCACCTCGACGGGCGGGTTCACGTCCCCGTTCTTGATGACGGTGCTGCCCTTCACGCAGATGCGCTTGACGTTGAGCGTTGTGCCGGAATTGAAGATCGCCGCGGGGCTCGCGGTCGTGCGGACATGAATTTCGCAATTGGACGCGTTCAGGTTCGCGCCGGAATTGACCAGGAAAGACTGCGACTGCGTCGGATCGACCAGCAGGATACAGACCTTCGACGCGCTGCCCGAGGTCACGCCTGCCGAGCTCACGCTCACCGGAATGGTATTCACCCCGAAAAGGCCGACGAACGAGGCCTTCGACGACGCGGTCGCGGAGCCGGTCAGCTTGCCGCTGACGTCGACTGAGAAACTCGCCGTAGGGGGGCGGCACCCCAATTGTTGGACGTTTGCGACTGGAAGTAGGAGGACGCTTTCGAAATCTGCAGCGTCGAGCTCGATTCCTTCAGCCCAGCAAGCACGGCCGCGTCGAGCACGTCCTGCATCCGCGTGCGCAGTTGCGAGGCTTTGGAATAGTCGACGGCGACCCCGACCGCGCCCGCCGCCGGGATCAGCGCGAGCGCGAACATGACAGCAAGATTCCCGGAGCGGTCGCCGGCAAGTCGAACGACGGAACGGTAAAGCCGCTGAACGCACGAGATCATGGCATCGCATCCGAGTGTTGTCGCTTTGCCATTGCGATACATCATCGCCGTTTCGATTACGTAAATACCGCCCTGCATTTGCTCGGTATTTCGATGCTGTCCGCGCATCGGCACCCGCTTTTTTCATCGGACTGTCATATAACGCTCAAATCTGCCGAAAACTTCGGCAATCCGGCGTCGATCGCCGATTGCGCGCGGGCACGTCGGCGCCCGCTTGCAGCCCTCAAATGCGTGAATACATCGTCGAAATCGCGCGCATCCCCTGCCCTTGTTCGCGCGCAATGCGTCCTCTAAACATGATCCCCCAATTCGCCTAACTCCGGGTCATTCCATGCAATTCCGCGGCGACGTCGTCGACGCAATCGGCAACACTCCCCTGATCAAGCTTCGGCGCGTGTCAGAGGCCACCGGGTGCACGATTCTCGGCAAAGCCGAGTTCATGAACCCGGGTCAGTCGGTGAAGGATCGCGCGGGCCGGCAGATGATCCTCGAAGCCGAGGAGCGCGGCGACATCAAGCCGGGCGGTCTGGTGGTCGAGGCGACCGCGGGCAATACGGGAATCGGTCTCGCGCTCGTCGCGAATGCACGCGGCTACCGCACGCTGATCGTGATCCCGGAAACGCAGAGCCGGGAAAAGAAGGACATGCTGCGGCTGTGCGGCGCCGAGCTGGTCGAGGTGCCGGCCGTGCCCTACGCCAATCCGAACAACTATCAGCACATCGGACGCCGTCTCGCCGACGCGTTGCGCAAAAGCGAGCCGAACGGCGTGCTGTTCGCCGACCAGTGGAATAACCTCGACAATCGCAAGGCGCACTACGTCTCGACCGGCCCGGAGATCTGGCAGGACACGGACGGGAAGGTGGACGGCTTCATCTGCACGATCGGCACCGGCGGGACGATCGCCGGGACGTCAACCTACCTGCGCGAGCAGAAGAAGGACATCATGATCGGCGTCGCCGATCCGCGCGGCGCCGCGATGTACAACCTGTTTGCCCACGGCGAGCCCAAGGTCACGGAGGGCGGATCGATTACCGAAGGTATCGGGCTTGGCCGCGTGACACCGATCATCGAGGACATCAAGGTCGACAAGGCCTACCTCATCCCGGACGAGGAGGCGGTGCCGATCATCTTCGACCTGCTGGAGCACGAGGGCCTGTGCATGGGCGGCTCGACCGGCATCAACATCGCGGGCGCGGTGCGCATGGCGCGCGAGATGGGCAAGGGCCGCGTAATCGTCACCATCCCCGCCGACTACGGCACGCGCTATCAGTCGAAGCTGTTCNNCGATCGTGACGGTGCTGTGCGACTACGGCAGCCGCTATCAGTCGAAACTGTTCGACCCGAAATTCCTGCGCGAGAAGGGCCTGCCGGTGCCGGCGTGGCTGGAGCGGCGCTCGCAGGTCAAGGTCCCGTATGTGTAGCCATCGTTTTGCGTTTGGCCGGAACGACATAAGAGGACATTGATGCCCACCGACTGTCTGTTCCGCGAGGACGCCTACATCACTTCGACGCCCGCAACCGTGCTGGCCTTGACCGACAAAGGCGGCATCGTGGTCGACCGCACCTGCTTTTACGCGACCTCCGGCGGCCAGCCCGGCGACAGCGGCATCCTCGTATTGCCGGCGGGAGAATTTCCATTAGCGACGGCGGTTTACAACGATCCGCTCAAGACGGAGATCGCGCATGTCCCGGCCGAGGGCGTCCCGCTGCGGCCCGAGATCGGCGCGCCGGTGACGC
>PLJS01000273.1 GCA_003140315.1 Hyphomicrobiales bacterium | reverse complement strand
ACTCATTGTGAGGGTTGGTATTAAAGCGCTCCGACGAGGCCCAAGCTCTGCGATTGGCATTCTTCAAAGCCCATCTCAGCCCATCCCATTTGCGGGCATACCTTCGCCGGTTACCCGACTTTGAAGACTTCGAGGCGGAACAACGGGCGCTCGATCATGTGGCCGGATACGCCAATGTCCACGTGGCGCTCGCATTTCTGGTGGAGTGGCCTGCCCACGAGCGTGCCGCCCGACTGGTCCTCTCGCGGGCAACGGAAATCGACGGCGACCGTTACGAGTTGCTTGATCCAGCCGCGGGGACCATCGAAGGCAAATACCCATTGGCCGCGGTTTTGCTCCGACGCGCCCTCATCGAGGTCACGCTGCGCAAAGGTCGCGCCACACGCTACAAACATGCGGCGAGGCATGTTCGTGAGATTGATAGCCTCAACTCGCAAATTAAGGACTACGAGAATTTCGAGACGCACGAGCAGTTCATGGAACGGCTGCGAGAAATACATCCGCGGAAGACAGGATTTTGGCCACTTCTGCAAGATCGAAAACCATAGGGGCTTTCCAGTCCCTAGCGAAGGTTTCGCTGATTGTCCTATCCAGCCCCCCGCGTGGACGGCGGCATCTCCGGCGAACCGACATGTCGGCGTGCGAGATATGCGCCCAGATCAGCAAGGGGATCGACTTCGGAAACGTGGCGAACATGCGCGCAAAAGTTAGTGCCTAGCGAGTACCTAGAGACGCAAAAGCCCGCTATTTGCGGGCATTTTCGTGATCTATCTACAGATTATGATTCCGCCGCTCTAACCAGCTGAGCTACCCCGCCGCCGGACCGACACGCTGAAGGCGCAAGCCGGGTGGCCCCGGCCAGGCCGGAGCGCGGCGGATATAAGGAGCGGGTGGAAAGGGTGTCAAGCGAAGCGGCTCACCCGGTCTCCAGCTCGCCTTCCACATTGAACGTCAGGCTCAAGCCGGCGATCGTGAACGTCGCCTTGGCAGGCATCGCGGCGCCTGTGAGCTTTCCGCTGGCGGCCGCCTCGCGCACCGCGACCTCGATCTCGCGTTGCGCCGTGACGCCGACCTTTTTCAGGAACTTGCGCACGCTCATGTTGAGGACGTCTTCGTTCATGACTTTTCTCCCATAGCGGCGGCATCGCCCTTGCCGTAACGGATCAGCGAGAAATGTCCAAGCGGCGGCATCGGGTGGCGCTCGATGAAGCGGATGCCCGGCGTGCGATCCTGCCAATTGGTCAGCCGCGCCCACGGGAACTCCGGCCGCCAGCCGAGCCGGCGCGCGACCGGCGCGAAGGCAAGCTCGAACGCCTTGCGCGCGCCGCCCTCCGCCCCGATGTGGTTGACCAGCACGATCTCGCCGCCGGGTTTCACCACGCGCGCGAATTCATCGAGCGTCGCCTCCGGGTCCGGCACCGCCGTGATGACGTATTGCGCGACCACAACGTCGAAAAAATCGTCGGGAAACGCGAGATGCTTCGCGTCCATGACGGCGAGCGCCTCGACATGGGTGAGCCTGTGCTCGGCGACGCGCTCGGCCGCCTTGCGCAGCATCGGCGCCGAGATGTCGATGCCGACGAGGCGATTGGCGCGCGCGTAGTCGGGCAGCGAGAGCCCGGTGCCGACGCCGACTTCGAGGATGCGCCCGCCGACGCGTTCGGCGGCCGCGATCGATGCCTTGCGCCCGGCATCGAACGCCTTGCCGAACACGATGTCGTAGACCGGCGCCCAACGCGCATAGGCCTTTTCGACCGTACTCCGATCGAGCGTGTCGGCCATCGCCCCCTCGCCTCCCCGGTCGGCGGCTCAGGCTCCCGCCGGCACCTGCTCCGCACGCATCGCTGCCATCGCCTGCGTGGCGGCGATGAAACCGCCGCCGAGCACGCGCGCGTCCGGCCCGCCCGCGTCGTAGAAGACGCAGGCCTGTCCCGGCGCTACGCCTTCCTCGCCGTCGATCAGCTCGACCTCGACGCCGGCGCGGCAAAGGCTGAGCCACGCCGGCCGCGGCGGCCGCGTGGAGCGCACCTTGACGAAGACCTCGCGCCGCTGTGCGAGCGCGTCGTCCAATGCGCCGTCGCCGATCCAGTTCACATCGACGACATGGATCGTGCGCGTTGCGAGCGCCGCGCGCGGGCCGACCACGACGCGACGCGTGCCCGCCTCCAGGCGCACCACGTAGAGCGGCTCGCGCACCGCGAGGCCGAGGCCGCGCCGCTGGCCGACCGTGAAATGCACGATGCCGTCATGGCGCCCGAGCACCTTGCCGGTGAGATCCACGATCTCGCCGGGTGCCGCGGCGCCGGGCTTGAGGCGCTCGATCACGTCGGCATAGCGACCGGTCGGCACGAAGCAGATGTCNNGAAATAGCTCTGGTCGCGCTCGGTCTCGGTCGCGCGGTACAGCGCACGGCCGCCATCGGGAAGCCGCCGGTTGGCGACGTAATGGCCGGTCGCGAGCGCGCGGGCGCCGAGCTCGCGCGCAGTCCCGAGCAGGTCGTTGAACTTGATCGAACGGTTGCACTCGACGCAGGGCACCGGGGTCTCGCCCGCAACGTAGCTTTCGGCGAAACGATCGATCACGGCTTCCTTGAAGCGCGCCTCGTAGTCGAGCACGTAATGCGGGATGCCGAGCGCTTCGGCGACCGCGCGCGCATCGTGGATGTCGCGTCCGGCGCAGCAGGCGCCCTTGCGATGGCTCGCGGCGCCATGGTCGTAGAGCTGCAACGTCACGCCGACGACGTCATAGTCCTCGGCCTTCAGCAGCGCGGCCGTGACCGATGAATCGACGCCGCCGGACATGGCGACGACGACCCGCGTGTCCTGCGGCCGGCCTTCGATATCGAGGCTGTTGAGCATGGCCGTATACCTATAAGGCGGCCCCGCTTGGCGCAATGACGCAGGTCAATGCCCGATGGCGTGGCTGTAGGCCCGGCAGTTCTTGCCGCGGCACAGCAAGGGCTGCCGGGCGCGGCATCCCTCGGGGCGCGCAACAGCTTGATTTATCGGGGCATTTGCACGGCGCCACCATGGCCCGGCGCTTGCAGTCATCTGGCCGGCTTTCTGCGCGACAACAAGAGGTTACGCCCCGTGCCGAGCGTTGCGTCCGAGCTTCCGGTTCCGCCGCCCCCGCGCCCCGAGCTTCCGCCGGCCCGCTACGGCACGGCCACCGGCGCGCCGTCGCAGCCGTTCGGCGAGCTGCTCGACGCGACCGCGAACAATGCCTCGCGTCCCGAACGCGACGATCGATCCGATCCGCGATCCGGGCCGGACAGCTCCGCGGCGCCGACGGACGCGTCATCCCGCGGGCCGCGCCGCAAGAGCAACGACCAGGACAGCACGCAGGCGGCATCAAACGCGCCATCCGATCCCGATCAGCCGCCGCCAGCCGATCCCAAAGCCAGCACGACCGATGCCAACGCGCAGCCGGCGAGCAAGACTTCGTCGACCGGCAAGGTCACGGACAGCAGCGATCCGGCGACGACCGNNGTGGCCGCCGCAGCAGCGGCGACGAACCCAGCCGCCATCGTGGCGGTGATCGTACCTTCCATACCTGCGGCCATTGCGGCGACGGCGACCGCCGCGACCGGCAATGCCACTGCGCAAGCCGCCGCGCCAACGGCGGTCCTCCTGGCCGGCGGCAAGCCTACGGGCACCGACATCGTGGCCTCGGCAGACGCTGGAGCCGCAACGGCCTCCGGCACGTCCGACGGCAGCGCGCCTGCCTCACCGGGCATCGCGGCGGCCGATCCGGCCGCCAAGGCCGGAAGCATCGTTGCGCCGCAAACGCTGGCGCCGCAATCCGCGGGCTCTCCTACCGCTCAAGGCAAGGCCGATAAGAAGGGCGTCGCGACCGCCCCGATCCAGAACGCCGCAGTGCCGACGCCGTCGGCTGCTCCCACGGCTGCCGCATCGGCACCGCCCGCGGACGCGAACGCACCGACCGGCCCGCAGGACAAGGCCGCCGCAACCGCCGGCCCATCCCATCCCGCCACGCCAACGCATCCGGGCGCGACGCATCCGGCGGGCGAGGCCCTCGGCGACGCTACGTCGACGGCCACAGCCACGCCCGCGGCCTCCAATGCCGCAACGCCTGCGATCAATCTCGCGGTGTCCGCGCCGGCAACACTCACCGTCGCGCCACTCACGGCGCTTCGCCTCAACGGCTCCGCCGACGCGGCCGTGCCGATTGCGGGCCTCGCGGTCGAGATCGCGACACGCGCGCAGGACGGGCTCAAGCGCTTCGATATCCGCCTCGACCCGCCCGATCTCGGCCGCATCGACGTGCGCCTCGACGTCGATCGCGACGGACGCGTGACCTCGCACCTCGTCGTGGAGCGTGCCGACACGCTCGACCTGTTGCGCCGGGACCAGCCTTCGCTCGAACGCGCGCTGCAGCAGGCCGGCCTCAAGACCGACGGCGGCATCGACTTCTCGCTGCGCGACCAGAGCTTTCGCGACCAGGCGCCGCGCGACAACGCACCGGCGACCACCACCAACCTGATCATTCCCGACGACGAACCGGCCGCCGCCGACGCCGCGCGCCGCGGCTATGGCCGGCTGATCGGTCTCGGCGGCGGCGTCGACATCCGGGTATGAGGATCAAAACATGAGCACCACCGACATTTCGTCACTCGTTTCCTCGGTCGCGAACCCGAGCTCGACCTCGACGTCGACCTCGAGCACCACGTCGCCGACGGCAACGATCGCGGGCAACTTCGACACCTTCCTGCAGCTCCTCACCACGCAGTTGCAGAACCAGAACCCGCTCGATCCGCTCGACACCAATCAGTTCACCGCCCAGCTCGTGCAGTTCGCCTCGGTCGAGCAGCAGATCAACATGAACACGCAGCTCACGACCCTGATCTCGCTGCAGAAGGCGACCCAGGTGACCTCGGCGATGAGCTTCCTCGGCGCGACCGCGACCGTCGACGGCTCGACCGCGAACCTCACCAACAGCCAGGCGACGTGGACTTTCTCCGCCGACAAGCCCGCGACCGGCACCATCAACATCAACAACTCGACCGGCCAGCTCGTCTACACCGGCACCTACCCGCTCAATGCCGGCGCGCAGAGCTTTTCCTGGGACGGGCGCAGCAATAACGGCTCGCTCAACCCCGACGGCGCCTACACGATGTCGATCACCGCCAAGGACGCGACCGGCTCGACGGTGTCGGTGTCGAGCCAGGTGCAAGGCACGGTCGACGCGGTCGACCTGACGCAGAACCCGCCGGTGCTCACCATCGGGGGCCAGAGCTACTCCCTCGACAAGATCAAGCAGGTCGTCCGGCCCGGCCTCTGAGCGCCCTTGCTGGCACGATCTTCTTCCGCGCTACGCGATTCATCTCTCGGTAGGAATTTGTTTCCTATTTGACGCCGCCGTTTAGCCAAATTTTAAGCCGGGAGCGCTACTTTCGCACTGTGTTGCAGTTTGTAGTGTGAGAGTACAAATGACCGAACCCCACCGCCCGAGGGTGAAGTACGTCATCGGGCCCGATGGCAGCCCGCTGACCATCGCCGATCTGCCTGCGCCCGGTACGCGGCGCTGGGTGATCCGGCGCAAGGCGGAAGTCGTGGCCGCCGTGCGCGGCGGACTGCTGTCGCTCGAAGAGGCCTGCAGCCGCTACACGCTGACGGTCGAGGAATTCCTTTCCTGGCAGTATTCGATCGACCGCCACGGCCTCGCCGGCCTGCGCACCACGCGTATCCAGCAGTACCGGCAATAGACCAAAACGACAGTGTCGCGGAAGGACACGCCGGCCGAGAGGCCGGCGTCCGCGTTTCTGGCAGGCGCAAATCCGCGTTTCCGCGTAGGTACAAAAACCACTCACCACGGACCGATTAACGCTTCGGGCGGTAGCCGTTAACCAGATGGAAACCATGAACCGGGCAATTTTTGCCCGGTCGGGGCGCCGCGGGCGCCCGGGGGACTTCCTGGGGCACCATCAGTGCAAGGTTTCGTCGAGTTCGTCCGAACGCTGGGTGCCGCGCGACTCGGCGCCATGGCCGCCGTCACGGTGGCGCTCGTCGCCGTATTCGGCTTCATCATCCTGCGCGTCACGGCGCCGCAGATGGCGCCGGTCTTCACCGACCTCTCAGCGGAAGACTCCGCCGCGATCGTGAAGGACCTGGAGCGCCAGGCCATCCCCTATGAGCTCAAGAACGACGGCGCGATCGTCATGGTGGCGCGCGAATCGATCGCGCGGGTGCGCATGAAGCTTGCCGAGGGCGGCCTGCCCAAGGGCGGCGGCATCGGCTACGAGATCTTCGACTAGTCCGACACGCTTGGCGCCACCAGCTTCGTGCAGAACATCAATCATCTGCGCGCGCTCGAGGGCGAACTCGCCCGCACCATCAAGGGCATCGATCGCGTGCAGGCCGCGCGCGTGCATCTCGTCCTGCCCGAGCGGCCGCTGTTCTCTCGCGACAAGATCGAACCCTCGGCCTCGATCGTGCTGCGCGTGCGCGGCGCGCTCGAAGCCCAGCAGGTGCGCGCGATCCGCCATCTGATCGCCTCGGCGGTCAACGGGCTCAAGCCGCAGCGCGTCTCGATCGTCGACGAGGCCGGCCGCTTGCTCGCCGACGGCAGCGCGACCGACGATCCCGCGGCGGCCGGCGCGAGCGACGAACGCCAGGCGGCATTCGAGCGGCGCCTCAAGGAGCAGATCGAATCGATCGTCTCCTCGGTGGTCGGACCCGGCCGCGCGCGCGTGCAGCTCTCCGCCGACTTCGATTTCAACCGAATCACCGAGACGTTCGACCGCTTCGACCCCGAAGGCCGCGTGCTGCGCTCGAGCCAGACCCGCGAGGAAACCACCGCGACCGCCAGCAGCGAAGCGCCCGCGAGCGTCAGCACCGAATTGCCCGGCGCGACGCCGACCGCGCCAAACGGGACCCCGCGCGACCAGAGCCGCAAGTCCGAAGAGACCGTCAATTACGAAATTTCCCGCTCCACCAAGACCGAGGTCACCGAAGGCGGCCGCGTCAAGCGCATCTCGGCGGCGGTGCTGGTCGACGGCAGCTACGGCAAGAACGACAAGGGCGACGTGGTCTACCAGCCGCGCAGCAAGGAAGAGCTTGACCGCATCGGGGCGCTGGTACGCACCGCGATCGGCTTCGACCAGAAGCGCGGCGACCAGATCGAGATCGTCAACCTGCGCTTCGCCGAAGCGCCCGCGGCGCTGATCGCGGAGCCTGCCGGCTGGCTGTCGTTCCTGCAATTCACCAAGGACGACATCATGCGGGCGATCGAGCTCGTCGTCATGGGGCTGCTCGGCCTCGTGGTGGTGCTGTTCGTGGTGCGCCCGCTGGTGCGCCGTATCGTCACGCCGGAGGAGCCGCGGCTCCCCGCCCCCGCGCCGCAACTGCCCGCCGCCGGGACCGCCACCGCCCCGCAGCCCGAGACATCCGTGCCGACGGTGACGAGCCAGACCGCCAAGATGATCGACATGGCGCAGGTGCAGGGCCAGGTGCACGCCCAGTCGATCCAGAAGGTCGGCGAGCTCGCCGAGCGCAATCCGCATGAGACTGTCGCGATCGTGCGCCAGTGGCTGCAAGACAACCCCGCCTGATCCATGGCCGCAACCGCCAAAGCACCGCAGCGCAACGATGAGATCGCCGATCTCGTCGCGACGCTTGCCGGCCGCCAGGCCCAGCGCCCCCTCTCCGGCCGGCCGCTGAAAGGCCCGGAACGCGCCGCCGTGCTGATGCTCGCGCTCGGCGACGCGCACGGCGAGAAGGTGTGGAAGCTGCTCGACGACGACGAGCTGCGCCAGCTCTCGATCGTCATGTCGACGCTCGGCACCGTGCAGGCCGACGCGGTCGAATCCCTGATGCTCGAATTCGTCGGACGGCTGTCCGCGTCGGGCGCCGTGCTCGGCAATTTCGAGGCGACCGAACGGCTCCTGCAGCAGTATCTCCCGGCCGAGCGCGTCTCCGGCCTGATGGAGGAGATCCGCGGGCCCGCCGGCCGCAACATGTGGGAGAAACTCTCCAACGTGCAGGAGCAGGTGCTCGCCAACTATCTCAAGAACGAATACCCGCAGACCGTCGCGGTCGTGATCTCGAAGATCCGGCCCGAGCACGCCGCGCGCGTGCTCGCGATCCTGCCCGAGGAGCTCGCGCTCGACGTCGTCAAGCGCATGCTCAAGATGGAAGCGGTGCAGAAGGATGTGATCGAGCGCCTGGAGAACACGCTGCGCACGGAGTTCATGTCGAACCTATCGCAGACGCGCCGCCGCGACGCGCACGAGGTGATGGCCGAGATCTTCAACAATTTCGACCGCCAGACCGAAACGCGCTTCCTTACCTCGCTCGAGGAGGGAAACCGCGAAGCATCCGAGCGCATCAAGGCGCTGATGTTCACCTTCGACGACCTGATCAAGCTCGACGCCGCGTCCGCGCAAACGCTGATGCGCCACATCGACAAGGACAAGCTCGGGGTGGCCCTGAAGGGGGCGACCGACACCGTGCGCCAGTTCTTCCTCGGCAACATGTCGAGCCGCGCCGCCAAGATGCTGGTCGACAACATGCAGGCGCTCGGGCCGGTGCGGCTGCGCGATGTCGACGAGTCGCAGGCGCTGCTCGTCAATCTCGCCAAGGACCTCGCCGCCAAGGGCGAGATCATGATCTCCAAGAATCGCGGCGACGACGAGCTGGTCTATTGAGGCGCATGGCATGACCGCTCCCGTCAAATTCCTGTTCGAGGACGACTTCGCCGGCGACGCGCGCAAGTCGGGCCGGCACATGGTCACGCCGGCCGTCCACGAGGCGGCCGTGGCGGCCGCGAAAGCTCAGGCCTACCGCGAGGGGCTCGCCGCGGGCGAGGCCAAGCAGACGGCCGATCTGAAGATCCGCGGCGCGGCCGCCTATGAGCGGATCGCGGCATCCTTGGCGCAACTCGCAAAAGGGCTCGCATCGGTCGAGGCGCGGCTCGAAGCCGAATCCGTCGAGGTGGCGGCGGCGGTCGGGGGAAAGCTAGCGCGCGCACTGATCGCAGCCGAGCCGTTCGCCGAAGTCTCGGCGCTCGCTTCATCTTGCTTCCGCCATCTGGTCGCGGCGCCGCACGTGGTGGTGCGCGTCGACGAGGCGACCTACGAGGTCGCGGCGACGCGGCTGCAGGAGATCGCGCGGCTGCAGGGCTTCGAGGGCCGCCTGGTGGTGCTCGCCGAGCACGATTTCGCGGCAGGCGACTGCCGCATCGAATGGGCCGACGGCGGCCTCAACCGCGATCTCGCGGCAACTGAACGCGCGATCGGCGAAGCCGTCGCGCGCTATGTGGCGGCGCGGCGCGACAAACAAGCAACTCCGGGAGGTTTGAACGATGGCCGATCATGACACCAAGGTTCCGCTGCCCAACCTCGATCGCGACTCCGATGTCGTGCCGCGTGCCGAGGCCGGCTCGATTGCGCCGGAGGCCGACACCACACCGCGCAGCGCCGCCGACCTCGAAGCCGTCTTCGACGTGCCGGTACAGGTCTCGGCGGTCCTCGGCCGCGCCCGCATGGATGTCGGCGACCTGCTGCGGCTTGGCCCCGGCGCCGTGCTCGAGCTCGACCGCAAGGTCGGCGAGGCGATCGACATCTANNACCATGACGGAAATCATCAAGGCGGAGCGGAACTGATGCGTCTCCTGATCGTCGGAACCCTGAAGGGCCAGCTCACGCTCGCCACCAAGCTCGCCATGGACAAGGGCGCGGCCGTGACCCACGCCGACAACGCCGAGATGGCGCTGCGCGTGTTGCGCTCGGGGCGCGGCGCCGACCTCTTGCTGGTCGAGGTCGCGGTCGACATCCGCGCGCTGATCGCGAGTCTCGAGGCCGAGCATATCCACGTGCCGGTCGTCGCCTGCGGCACCTCGACCGACGCGCGCGCGGCGGTCGCGGCGATCCACGCCGGCGCCAAGGAATACATCCCGCTGCCGCCCGACCCGGAGCTGATCGCGGCCGTACTCGCCGCCGTCGCCGACGATCACCGCGAGTTCATCTACCGCGACGACGCGATGGCGCATGTGGTCAAGCTCGCGCAGCAGATCGCACCGAGCGACGCCTCCGTGCTGATCACGGGTGAATCCGGCACCGGCAAGGAAGTGCTGGCGCGCTTCGTGCACGCCAAATCCGGCCGCGCGCGCGCCGCGTTCATCTCGATCAATTGCGCCGCGATCCCCGAGCACTTGCTGGAATCCGAGCTGTTCGGTCACGAGAGAGGCGCCTTCACGGGCGCGATCGCACGCCGCATCGGCAAGTTCGAGGAGGCGACCGCCGGCACGCTGCTGCTCGACGAGATCTCGGAAATGGACGTGCGGCTGCAGGCCAAGCTCCTGCGCGCGATCCAGGAGCGCGTGATCGACCGCGTCGGCGGCACGCGCCCGGTGCCGGTCGACATCCGCATCATCGCGACCTCGAACCGCAACCTCGCCGACGCCGTGCGCGACGGTACGTTCCGCGAGGACCTGCTCTACCGCCTCAACGTCGTGAACCTGAAGATTCCGCCGCTGCGCGAGCGTCCGGCCGACGTGATCGAGCTCGCCGATCACTTCGCCAAGATGCACGCGCGCGCGAACGGCATGCCGGCGCGCCCGATTTCGATCCAGGCGCGCGCACAGCTTATCGCCGGCCGCTGGCCCGGCAACGTGCGCGAACTCGAAAACACCATGCACCGCGCCGTGCTGATCGCCGCGGGCGACGCGATCGGCCCGGAGGCGATCATCACGCCGGACGGCGCTCGGCTCGACGAGCAGCGCGTCGCGCCCGCGGTCGCGCATGCCGCACAGGCGGCGGAGACCGTGACGCGCGCGCTCGTCGGCCGCACGGTCGCCGACGTCGAGCGCGATCTCATCCTCGAGACGCTGCGGCATTGCCTCGGCAACCGCACCCATGCCGCCAAGCTGCTGGGCATCAGCGTTCGCACCCTGCGCAACAAGCTCAACGAATACGGAGTCCATGCCAAATATAGCGACG
>PLJS01000322.1 GCA_003140315.1 Hyphomicrobiales bacterium | reverse complement strand
GCGCGATTGAAGTAGGCGGAGGTAGCCCTTGGGCGGCCTACACCTCGAACCGCGTCTTCGACGTAAGAACGCGATCGCATCGGTTTGACGCGCTGCGCAGGGCAGAGGAAAGGCCAGAAGCAAACGCGGACAGCACGTTACACCCTAACTTCGCGGACTAGTCCGGCAACCCAGCGATCCGCAGGCCCTTGATGTAGCGCGAAAGATCGTCAGGCCGGCGGAACGGAGAAGTCTCAATGGCGTCCGCGATGCGCAGCTCGGGGTAGAGCTGGCGGATTTGCCCCGTGACTTTTCGCGCTTCCTCAAAGCGTCCTAGAAGAGCGTGGCTTGCCGCCAGGATGCGCAGTGCTCCCTGAAAGTGTCCCATGTCGCGCCGCGCCGTCTCCGCCCAGGATGCTGCGGTCTCATAACGGCCGGCAATGAAATGTGCCCATGCAATGGCTGTGCGTGCAGAGTGGAGGAGTGGATCGAGCGGGCTTAACCGCACTGCGCGCATGCCGTGCTCGATGGCAAGTTCTGGTTCTCCGAGCCAGATTCTCACCCAGGCACTGAATGACCAGGCAATCGCAAGATTCGGATTGAGTTCACGCGCACGGTCGATCAAGGCGGTGCCAGCGTCCAATTCCCGTCCGATCAATGCAAGCGCAAGGCCCGAGGCGCACAGTGCAACCGCGTCGTCCCGGCTAAGTGCTGCCGCGCGCAAGGCCAAACGCTTCGTTTCGACGCGGTCCCGCGGCAGGTCGTCCGTCCAGCCGTTGCGGAGCCGCTGGCAATAGCTCCAGGCGGCCATGCCATGGGGTGTCGCGAAGTCGGGGTCAAGCTCGATAGCCTTGTAGAACATGTGCAACGCGTCGCGATTGGCGGAACGCTCTTCCCGGTGGAAACTCGCGAGCCCCCGCAGGTAGCAGTCGTAGGATTGAAGGCTCTCGGTCGGCTTGTGCTTAGCTCGCTCAATCTCCGCCATCTGCAGCTTCGGGCTTAGCGCGCCGACGACTTTGGTGGTCATCTCATCCTGCAGATCGAAGATGTCCGTCAGTCTGCCTTCAAAGCGATCAGCCCACAGGTGCGTGCCGGTAGCGGCTTCAATGAGCTGCCCTGTGATTCGAAGCCGATCCTCAGAGCGTCGCGCGCTGCCTTCCAGCACGTAGCGCACGCCCAACTCACGCCCGACTTGCCTGACGTCAATGGAACGACCTTTGTAAGCAAAAGAGGAATTGCGCGCGATGACAAACAGCGCGGAAAAGCGCGTCAGCGCGGTGATGATCTCCTCGACGATGCCGTCGGCGAAGTACTCCTGCAGATCGCCGCCAAGGTTCTGGAACGGCAGCACCGCGATCGAAGGCTTGTCGGGCAGGGGCGGAAACTCCGGCAGGCTGTCTGAAGCCACTATCGGGCTGACCAACGGAGCGAGCTCTGTCGCTGGCTGCGAAAGGCGTGCGATAAATCGGAGCCCTCGCCGCGGCACTGTTCTGACGATCTGTTGCGCCTCATCACCGAGTGCAATCCGGACCTCACTGACACAGCGCTTCAGCGAGTCGTCGGTCACGATCACGTTCGGCCACAGGGCCTTCATGAGCTCGTCCTTGCTCACGAGCCGGCCGGCATTCTCGACCAGATGCCGAAGCAACTTGAAGCTCTTGGGACGGAATGCGATCTCGCGATCTTCGGCCCGCAGACAGCCGCCCGCTAAGTCGAGCGTAAATCGTTCGAAGCGGTAGATTCTGCTCATCTCAGCCGACTTGTGTGCCCCGGAGCCACCGCGCCAGAATACAAGCTGCAGGCGGAATTTCACTAATTCTTCCCTCTTCCGTCACCCTTTCTTGCGCGACGAAGGGGCGTCCGCCGGGCATTGTCTGGACGCTCGCCGGCGTCTCCAGGAGGGGGCAAGTCATGGATCTTCTGCGCCGTCAATTTCTACGTTTGGCCGCCGGTACTGCCGTTCTCCCCGCTGCTGCGCGGATCGCACGCGCGCAAGCCTATCCAACTCGGCCGGTGAGGCTTGTCGTGCCCTATCCGGCGGGGACAGCTACCGATATTACTTTCCGCGCGCTCGCGTCCGCAACGCAAAGGCATTTTGGGCAGTCCTTTGTCATCGAGAACAAGCCAGGCGCCGCCGGTGTGCTCGCGCCGGCACAAGTCGCCGCGACCGCACAGCCGGACGGTTACACGATTACGCAAATTCCCCTGGTTGTCTTCCGCGCCCCTTTCTTGCGCAAGACGACTTACGATCCGGCCACGGATTTCACCTATATCATCGGCCTCACCGGCTATGTTTACGGCGTCGTTGTAAGAAGCGATTCACCCTGGAAGACTTTTCAGGAATTGCTGGCTGATTCGAAGGCGAATCCCGGCAAGATCAACTATGGAACGCCAGGCGCCAACACCACGCAGCACATCACGATGCTGCAAATCGCGAAACAACACGGGATCAAATGGGTCCACGTCCCGTTCAAAGGCGGCCCCGAGAGTATCAATGCACTGCTCGGTGGTCACATCCATGCGAGTGCGGACACAACCGCGTGGGGCCCGCAAGTGAACGCCGGTCAATTTCGCCTGCTCGTCACCTTTGGCGCCAGCAGGACCAAAAGCTGGCCCACCGTACCGACATTGCAGGAAGTCGGCATCAATCTGATCGCCAACTCGCCGTATGGCCTTGCGGGCCCAAAAGGCATGGACTCGAAGACCGTCAAAATCCTGCACGATGCCTTCCACGCGGGAATGCAGGAGCCATCTTTTGCGACGGTGATGGCCCAACTCGACCAGGACTTTCTCTATCAAAACACCGAGGATTATCACAACGATGCTATGAAGCAGATCGCGGAGCAGAAGCGGCTGGTTGCCGACTTAGGGCTTCGAGAGGAGTGAGCGTTGTTTGGTTTCGCAGGGATATTCGTGTTTCGCGATACGGCTTATGTCGCTTGCGGGTCAATCTCGTCGATTCCGCGATGTCCGCAATATGTCCGGTTAGCGGGGAATGTCGGACATGCTGGTCGGCGGAATCACTTCGGCCGATAAACTCCCGTCTGTGGATCGCGCTCGAGCGTCCGTGCGCCCGCGCGCTCGTCGACCGGCGCGGCGCGTTCCGGATGAAGTTCGGAATTGACGCGCTGCGCCTCGCGGTAGACGAGGCGGCCGACGATCGCTGCGCCGAGCGCGCCCAGCATCCAGATGATTACGGGAGGCATTTGCTTCCCTCCATATTGAGACCGATCCACCGAGATCGAAACCAACTCCGCCCATTCCCGCGCAATGCCTTAAAGCCCGTAGCGCGCCCACAGCGCGCGCGCTTCGAGCGCCGAGACGACCTCGTCGGCGAGCCCCGGCCGGCTCAACAGGCCGTCGAGGCCGGCCTCGACGCCGGGTGCCGTGCGGCCGAACAGCGAGCGCTTGGGCGCGATCAGCGGCATCTCGACCTTCTCGCCGAAGCGCTCGCGCAAGGTCGAACGCAGTTCGCCGATGCGGTCGATCAGGCCGAGCTCCAGGCCACGACGCGCCGCCCAGTATTCGCCGGTGAACAGGGCGGAATCTTGGCCCGTCAGCTTCGCGCCGCGCCGCGACTTCACCAGATCGATGAAGCTCGCGTGGATGTCTTCCTGGATCGCTTTGAGCCGTTCGACGTGCTCGGGGTTTTCGGGAAGAAACGGATCGAGCATCGCCTTGTTGACGCCCGCCGTGTAGATGCGCCGCTCGACGCCGATCTTCTCGATCAGCTTGGCAAAGCCGAACGAGGCGCCGATCACGCCGATCGAGCCGACGATCGAGGAAGGGTCCGCGACGATCTCGTCGGCCGCGCAGGCGATCATGTAGCCGCCGGACGCCGCGACATCCTCCACGAAGGCAAGCACCGGCAACTTGTTCTCGACGCTGAGTTGGCGGACGCGGGTGAACACCAGGTTCGACTGCACGGCGGAACCGCCAGGCGAGTTGATGACCAGCGCGACCGCGCGCGCGTTGCGCCAGGCGAAGGCGCGCTCCAGCGTGCGCGCGATGCCGGACAGCGTCAGTCCCGGCCGCAGCGGGGTCGAGAAGCCGATGACGCCGGAGAGCCGGATCACCGGCACCACAGGCGTGTCGCCGCGAAAGCGGCGCGGCAGGAAGGGCTTTACGCGTTGGACGGAGCGCTGCAGGAGATTCATGTCGGTCATAATCCTTGAATAGGCCGCCGCCGCGGCCGGCTCAAGCGGGGCGGGCCGGACAGCACTTCATTAACCAAGCACCGGTTAGGAACGCGGGGCCAAGCAAATCGTTGTCGTGACGGCCCAACAGGAGCAACGGCCATCTCCTGATGCTCGCGATCGTCACGATGGGGCACTTCGGTGCCCGCTGGTCCGCCAAGGCCGGCGCGGACGGGTGGCGGGTCTGATTTTCACAACCGCGCGAGCGGCAGGACAGCAACGGCGCGCAGCACGGCTTCGGCTTCCGGAGTGGGGCGTCGGTCCGCGTCGTTGAGCGTCAATCCCGGCAGCAGCGCGAGCGGTGCGCGTGAGCCCTTCGTCGCGCGCACGAGGACGCGGATCGCGGCTGCGTCCGGCTTGGGATGAACCGGCATCACCACGATGCCGCCGAAGCCGCGGCCGAGTGCCGCGAGCACATCGGCCAATCCGTCCGCGCGCCAGATCAGCGTCAGCGTGCCCGATGGCGCAAGCAGCGACGCGGCGCGGCGCACCCAAGTTGCGAGCAGGCCCGCCGGTGCCGCATGGGCGAGGCGGCGCCCCGGGTCGGGTGACGCGCGCTGCCGGGCCGGATCGTTGAAGGGCGGATTCATCAGGACGCGCGCCGCCGATCCGGGGATAAGTCCCGCCGCCACGAAGGCACGCGGGGGCGCGGTGACATCCAGAACAATCGCCCGGACGTTCTCGGACAGGCGGTTGAGCTCGGCATTCTTCGCGGCGAACGCCGCAAGTTCGGGGTCGAGCTCGACCATGTTCACGCGTGTTCCGGGCACCCGCCGGGCAAGCGCGAGGCCGGCCGCGCCGACGCCCGCGCCGAGCTCGACCACGTGTTCGCCCGGACGCGCCGGAGTCGCGGCCGCCAGCAGGATCGCGTCATGGCCGACGCGGTGGCCGCGCCGGGGCTGCCGGATCACGAGCAGGCCGCCGAGAATCGCATTGTCGGTGAAGGGCTTATCCGGCATCGGGCGGCAGCTCGTGGCCAAGCCCCGCCTCCTGCAGGAGCTTGCGGGCGCGCGCAAATTGATCCTCGTCGACGAGGATCCGGCGCGGCAGCATGCCGAGCGAGCCTTCGAGCACGCTCATGTTCTGGTCGAGCACCACGTGAGCGATGCCAGCGCTTTGAAAAAACGCCTGAATCGCCGAAATCAGGACGATATCGTTGGTGCGGACGAGTTCGCGCATAGCGGTTCAGTCCTGCGCCGATTGTGGCGCGCCGTACTGCAGATAGGCGAGCAGCTTCACCTCGCGCCGCCCGCGCGTCACGGTGTCGAGGACAAGCCCGCATGCGATTGAAAGCAAAGCGGAAAGCATCAGTCCGGTCGACAGCACCGCGGTCGGCAGGCGCGGCACGACGCCTTGCTCCAGGTATGTGACGATCACCGGAATCGCGAGCCCGATCGCCACCGCGGCGAGCGCGATCCCGATCGCCGAAAACAATGGCAGCGGCCGCTCCGAGCGATAAATCGCCAATATTGTCAGCAGGATGCGAAAACCGTCGCGCCACGTGTTGAGCTTTGAGGCCGAGCCTTCGGGCCGCGCGTAATAGGGGGTTTTCACCTCGGCCACCGGCAATTCCAGTTCCAGCGCGTGGATGGTGAGCTCGGTCTCGATCTCGAAACCACCGGAAAGAACCGGAAAAGACTTCACGAATCTTCTTGAAAACACGCGATATCCCGAGAGCATGTCGGTGAACGACTGCCCGAAAATGTGCGTGACGAAACCGCTCAGCAGTCTGTTGCCGGAACGGTGGCCGATCCGGTAGGCCGCCTCCTCGCGGTCGACGCGCGCCGCTAGGACCATATCAAGCTGTTCCTCGGTGAGCTTCGCGATCATGCTCCGCGCGCTCGGCGCGTCGTAGGTCGCGTCCCCGTCCACCAGCACAAATACGTCGGCATCGACGTCGGCGAACATGCGCCGCACCACGTAGCCCTTGCCCTGATGGCTCTCGCGGCGGACAACGGCTCCCGCCGCGCGCGCCGCCTCGATGGTATTGTCGGTCGAGTTGTTGTCGCACACATAGACGATCGCATCCGGCAATGCCGCACGGAAACCCGCGACCACGGCGGCGACCGTGGCGGCCTCATTGTAGCAGGGCACCAGGACCGCGACACGATGGCGCGCGGGTGGCGACGTACTCCCGTCCGCGCTGGGGTCCGTGGTCGGCATGAAAAAGGTCCTGTCGCGCCCGAAAAAACCGCCGAATCGATCAATGTCGCGGCAAGCCGTGCTCTTGCCGCTCAACAATAGCGTTTCTATGCTCGCGCGTCCTGTTTAACCGGAGTTCCGCGTGGCCGTCGTCATACCGTTCGAAAGCCAACCCCCGGCGTCGATCGACCGCCTGGTCGAGCTCGTCACTGCCGATATGGAGCGCGTCAACGCCGCGATCCTGTCGCGCACCGGCTCCGACGTGACCATGATCCCGGAGGTCGCGAACCACCTCATCAATTCCGGCGGCAAGCGGCTTCGGCCGATGCTGACATTGGCAATGGCGCGGCTTACCGGCTATGGCGGCGACGGCCATGTGAAGCTCGCCGCCGCCGTCGAGTTCATGCACACCGCGACGCTGCTGCATGACGACGTCGTCGACGAGAGCGAGATGCGGCGCGGCCGGCTCGCGGCGCGCATGGTCTGGGGCAACGAGGCCAGCGTGCTGGTCGGCGATTTCCTGCTCGGCCAGGCCTTCAAGATGATGGTCGAGGTCGGGTCCATCCGCGCGCTCGACATCCTCTCGACCGCCGCCGCCGTGATCGCCGAAGGCGAGGTGATGCAACTCGGCGCCGCCAAGAATACGGCGACGACCGAGGACGAGTATCTTGCGGTAATCNNGCGCCAAGACCGCCGAGCTGTTCGCGGCTGCCTGCGAGGTCGGGCCGGCGCTCGCGAACCGCTCGAAGGACGAGGAGGCGGCCTGCCGTTCGTTCGGCATGAACCTCGGGATCGCGTTCCAGCTTGTCGACGACGCGCTCGACTACGGCGGTAAATCGGCCAAGCTCGGCAAGAACGTCGGCGACGATTTTCGCGATGGCAAGATCACCTTGCCTGTCGTGCTGTCGTTCCGGCGCGGCTCGGATTCAGAGCGGCTGTTCTGGCGCCGTACCCTCGAAGACGGCGACGCGACCGACAATGATCTGGAGACGGCCATCTTACTGATGAACAAGCACCGCGCGCTTGAAGACACGGTCAAGCGCGCGCGCCATTATGGCGCGATCGCCAAGGACGCGCTCGCCTTCTTCCCGGAGTCGCCGATGAAGAACGTGCTCGGCGAGGCGGTCGACTTCGCGATCAGCCGGACGAGCTGAGCATGGCAGAGCGCAGCTATTCGGATGCGGAGGTGATGGCGCGGCTGCGGCAAGAGCTGCCGCACTGGTCGCTTGAGGGCGGCTTCATCTGCCGCAAGTACGAGACTGCCGGCTGGAAGGGCACGCTGATGGTCATCAACGCGGTCGGCCATCTGGCAGAAGCCGCATGGCATCATCCCGAGATCGCAGCGTCCTATGCCTGGGTCGAGGTTAGGCTACAGAACCATTCCGCCAAGGGCATCACCGACAAGGATTTTGAGCTCGCGAAGAAGATCGAAGAGGTGGTGCAGTGGCGGCCCAGCAAGGCAGGCGGTGCGCTCGAAGGCACGCCGGTCGACGAGCGCTTCGCCTATATAAAATACGACTGATGCGGGGGCCGGCTTGCAACGGAATCGTTCTCCGGTAGGTTGAGCTGCGACACGCGGAACGCCGCCCATGACACTGCTGCAAGTCAGCGTCGATAGCCCGGAACAGGCGTTCATCGCGCTTTCGCACGGCGCCGACTCCATCCATGCGCCGGCAAGGGAGGAGGCGACGCGCGATGCGGTGCGCGCTATCGCGGCGGCCGCCAAGGGACATCCTGTGAGTGTTGGCGCCAGCCTCGATCTTTCCGCCGCGGTCGCATTGCGTGATGCGGGAGCCGAGATCATCGAGATGGCGGTGGGACGCGAGGATGCGCCTCGCGTCCGTGCGCTCGCCGCGTTTGGGCGCGGTGCAAAGCTCGTAGCAGCAATCCGGCTGGACCGGCTGGACCCGGTTCTCATTCGCGCGCTGTCCGACGCCGGATTTGCTGGCGTGATGCTGGATGCCGGGCAGGGGACCCGCCTGTTCGATCGCACCGATATCGGCGTGCTCGCGGGCTTCGCCGACGCGGTGCGTGCGTGCGGCCTCACATTCGGCGTGAGCGGGGGGCTTGAGCCGCCAGACATTCCGCGGCTCCTGCTGCTTGCGCCCGACATCCTGCGGCTCGATCGGGTGTCCGTCCGCGCCAGCGCGATCGATGCGGTGCGCGCGCTGATCCCAGAGCCGCGGCCGCCCGCGCCCGATGAACTCGATCTGCGCCGAAAGTCCTCACGCCGTGAGGAATTGATCGACCGCGTGTTCGTGCGCGACTTCGTGCTGCCGATGCATATCGGCGTCTATGCGCGCGAGCACGACAAGACGCAGAACGTGCGCTTTGACGTTGACGTCCGCGTCCTGCGGCAGAGCCACGCGCCGGCCGATATGCGCGACGTGTTCTCCTACGACATCATCACGGACTCGATCCGCATGATCGCGGCGCGCGAGCATGTCGCGCTCGTCGAGGGCTTGGCCGAGACCATCGCGTCGCGGCTGCTGACGTATCCGCGTGTCGCAAGCGTCACCGTCCGTGTGGAAAAACTCGACACCGGCCCCGGCGGGGTCGGCGTCGAGATCACGCGCGAGCGGCCGTCCGAGGCCGCGACTGTGCTCACCCTGCCGCGCAGTGGCGAGGCTCAGTAAAGGCTCCCCGGTTTCTGCGCCGGAGCCGCCGCACCCTCACGCGTGGCGGCGATCGCCGCGCGCGCCGCACCCATCATCAGCGAATTGTCGTTGCCGAGCGTGACGAGCTGATAGCCGAGACCGATCATCTCGCGCGCCCAGGCCGGAGCCGCGCAGTGGATACCGGCCGGGATCTTATGCTGCTTGGCGGTGTCGACGATGAATTTGATCGCCTCCGCGACTTTCGGCGTGGTCGGGTCCGGCCCCGGTTGGAAGCCGAGCGAAAGGCCGAGGTCCGACGGGCCGACATAGATCGAATCGAGGCCGGGGACTTTCAGGATCGCGTCGAGATTGTCGAGCGCCTGCTGCGTCTCGATCATCGCGATCGTCAGGATCGTCTCGTTGGCGTATTTCCAGTAGTCGGAGCCCCCATACATCACGGCGCGGATCGGCCCGAACGAGCGGCGGCCGCGCGGCGCGTAACGGCAGTTCTGGATGAACTCCTCGCACTCGGCCGGCGTGTTGATCATCGGACAGACGATGCCGTAGGCGCCGGCATCGAGCGATTTCATGATGATGTCGGGCATGTTCCACGGCACGCGCACCATCGGCGTCGCTTCGGTCTGCGAGATCGCCTGCAGCATCGGCACCGCGTCGGTGTAGTCGACGAGGCCGTGCTGCATGTCGACCACGACGGAATCCCAGCCGCAGCGTGCCATGCTTTCGGCCGAGGCCGAGCTCGGGATGCCGAGCCAGCCGTTGACCGCGACGCCGCCGTTCTTCCAAAGCGTTTTGAGCTTGTTCTCGCGCAAGGCGTGATCTCCCCGTCGATGCGTTTTTTGGCGACGCCACAATGGCCATGGCCGCAGGGCTGGTCAATCATTGTTGCGCTTGACCCTCCGTGCGGATGCGGCCGATGATAAGGTCCCACCTTTGGCGAGCCCGGGCCGGGCGACGCCCTTTCCAAAGTGTGATTCATGACGCCGAACAAGAAGAAAGTACTGCTGCCGAACACCATGGCGAAAGCCGGCTGGGATGTCCTGGCCGACCGCGACGATATCGAGGCGGTGCCATATGAGCCCTATATCTCGATGCCGGATTTCCAGGTGGCGCTGCGCGATACCGACGGCGTGGCGCTGTCGCTGACGCCGTTGAAGGCGCCGGAGATCGCCGTCGCACCGCGCCTGCGTGTCGCCGCGCGCATCGGCGTCGGCTACGACGCGGTCGAGATCCCGGCGCTCACCGCGCGCGGCATTCCGCTGATGGTGGTCGGCACCGCGAACTCGGTCTCGGTCGCCGAGCACGCGATCTTCATGATGTACGCGCTCGCCAAGAAGGTCATGTTCCACGACGCGGCCGTGCGCGACAATCGCTGGCAGGATCGCTGGAAGGACATACCCTTCGACCTCGCCGGCAAGACGCTGCTGATCGTCGGCTTCGGCCGCATCGGCACGCGCACCGCCAAACGCTGCCTCGCGATGGACATGCCGGTGCTGGTCTACGATCCCTATGTGTCGACCGCCGATATCATCGCGGCCGGCTGCGAGCCCGTGACCGATCTCGATGCCGCGCTGTCGCGCGCGGACGTCGTCACGATCCACTGCCCGAAGACGCCCGAGACCGTCGGCCTGTTCAACGCCGCGCGCCTCACCCGCCTGAAGCCGACCGCGATCATCGTCAACACGGCGCGCGGCGGCATCATAGACGAGACGGCGCTGCACGCCGCCCTGACGAGCGGCAAGCTCGCCGGCGCCGGCATCGACGTGTTCGACAAGGAGCCGGCGGCGAAGGACAACCCGCTGTTCGGTTTGGCGAACACCATCGTCTCGGCGCACATGGCGGGCGTCACGACCGAGTCGATGGATCGCATGGCGGTCGCGACCGTGAAGAACATCCTCTCGGTGCTCGACGGCACGCCGAACAAGGAGAATGCGGTGAACAAGGAAGTGTTCGGGTGACGCTCAGGCTGCCGTCCGAGGCCTGACGGCCGAATAGTCATTTTTGTCCTGGGCCTTCGACAGATCGTGGGCGGCTTGCAGATTTAGCCAGAAGCGCGGATCGGTCTTGAAATAGCGGCCAAGACGGATCGCCGTATCGGCGGATACGTCGCGTTCGCCCCGCATGATCTCGGTGACACGATTTGCCGGCACGCCGAGCACCTTTCCGAGCGCTCGCGCGCTCATGCCGAGAGGCACGAGATATTCCTCGCGAAGAACCTCACCCGGATGTGTGCGCAAGCGCGGCATGCTCGGCTCCTTCAATGGTAGTCCACGATTTCAACGCCTTCGGGTCCTTGCAAGGTCCAGCGGAAGCAACCCCGCCATTGTCGGTTGATGCGGATGCTCCACTGTCCTTTCCTGTCACCCTTTAAGGCTTCGAGTCGGTTGCCGGGTGGTGAACGCAGGTCCTCGACCTTCGTCGCCGCATCGATCATATCAAGCTTGCGTAGCGCGATTGCCTCAAACCCGCGCCAGCGCGCCGGGCAGTTTTCGTCGCGAAAGAGACGCTCTGTCGCCCGGTCAGCGAAGCTCCGGATCATCATCCAGTATGTGTTACGGAACACATAACAGTCAAGCCTCCCCGATCTCCCGCAACACTTCCTCGGTATGCTCGCCGAGCGTCGGCGGCGCGCGGTCGGCGGACATGCGCACGCCATTGATCGTCATCGGGGCGCGCACGCCGGGGATCGAGCCGCCCTTGGCGAAACGGCTTGGCAGGTCGATGCGCATGTTGCGGGCGAGCACCTGCGGGTCGGCGAACACGTCTTCCAGCGTATTGATCGGGCCGCCCGGCACCCCTGCGGATTCGAGCTTCGCCAGGAGATCGGCGCGCGTCACCTTCGCGGTCAGTTCGAACATCGGCGGGATCAGGGTGGCGCGATTGACTACGCGCCCCGCGTTGGTGCGGTAGCGCTCGTCCTGCGCCATCTCGGGCGCGCCAAGGAGCGCGATGAGCCGCGCGAACTGCGTGTCATTGCCGCACGCAATAATGACGTGCCCATCGGCGACCGGGAACACCTGGTACGGCACGACGGCCGGATGCGCATTGCCCATGCGCTTCGGCGCCTTGCCGCTGACCAGATAGCTCGATGCCTGATTGGCGAGCACGCTCACCTGTGTGTCGAGCAGCGCCATGTCGATATAGCTGCCCTTGCCGGTCGCGTGGCGCTCGTTGAGCGCCGCGACCACGGCAAGCGCCGAATAGACGCCGGTGAACACGTCCGCGAAGGCGACGCCGCCGCGCATCGGCTCGCCGTCGGGCGAACCTGTGAGGTCCATGATGCCGCCCATGCCCTGCACCAGCAGGTCGTAACCGGCGCGATGCGAATAGGGCCCGTCCTGCCCGAAGCCGGTGATCGAGCAGTAGATGATGTCGGGCCGGTCCTTCACGAGGCTCTTGTAGTCGAGGCCGAACTTCGCAAGCCCGCCGGTCTTGAAGTTTTCGATCATCACGTCGGAGCGTGCCGCGAGCTTGCGCACGATGCGCTTTCCGTCCTCGGTCTCGAAGTCGACCGCAACCGAGCGCTTGCCGCGATTGGCGGCGTGATAATAGGCCGCCGACATCGGCTTGCCATCGGCGCCTTCGACGAAAGGCGGACCCCAGCCGCGCGTATCGTCGCCGGCGCCCGGCCGCTCGACCTTCACGACGTCGGCGCCGAGATCGGCGAGGATCTGGCCTGCCCAGGGGCCGGCGAGAATGCGGGCCACTTCAAGAACGCGAAGACCGGCGAGCGGCCCGGACATAAGGCGTCTCCTGCTGTCTTGTCCCTCTCCCCGCTACGCGGGCGAGGGAAGCTATGGCTTGATCCACACCGTTTCGAGATCCTGCCCGATCAGGTGGCTCGGCGTCATGCCCCAGCCGCGGATGTTGGAGCGCATCAGCACGATGCGCTGCCACCACAGCAGCGGCACCGTATAGGCCTCGGTCAGCATGCGGGTTTCGAACGCGTGCACCAAGCGGTAGCGCTCCTGTGGGTCCGCGACGTTCTTCTGCTGCTCGAACAGATCGTCGAGCGCGCGGTCGGTGTAGCCGCCACGGTTGGATGACAGGTCGACCGAGAGGTGACGCGCGAACTGATAGGTCGGCTCGTCGACCGAGTCGCCCTGGAAGTCGATCGCGACGTCGAATGTGCCCTCGTTCATCGAATTGTTGTAGAGCGTCTCGTTCGCCTGCACGTGCTCGACCTCGACGCCGATCTGCCTCCACTGGTCGATCACGTAGATGCCGGCCGGCGTGAACAGGTTCGAGATCATGCGGTTGATGAGGCGAACCTTGAGGTTCGGCACGCCGGCTTCGGCGAGGAGCCGCCGCGCCTCGGCGCGCGAGGCCTCGATGTCCTTGGAAAAGCCCGGCATCTTGACGAGGTCCTCCTCGCGCGCGGCGAATTCGGACCCGGGACGCAGATACGCGCCGACATAGCGCATGATCGATGAGCGCGGCAGCACCTCGGCGGCCTTCCAGCGATCGATCGCGAGCGAGAGCGCGCGCCGCACGCGCGGATCGTTGAACGGCGATTTCTTGGCGTTGAAGGTCACCAGCGTCAAATCGAGCCACGGGCTTTCCTGCACGGTGATCTTGTCGCCCAGCGCCGCCACGAGGCGGTCGCGGTCGGCCGTGGTCACGCTGCGGAATTCGGCCATGATCTGCCCGCCTTGCAGCGCATTGATCATCGCCGGTCCTGGCGTGAACAGGGCGCGGAAGCCGTCGAGATAGGGCAGGCCAGACTTGAAGTAGTCCTTGAAGCGTTCGCCGGTCCAATGCGAGCCGCCGACGTGCTCGACGAAGCGGAACGGTCCCGTGCCCATCACGTTGCGCACCGGATAGAGCGGGTTCTCCTTCAGCTTGGCGGCGCTGTAGACGCAGTTGAACGGATTGGCGAAGGCGTAGATCAGCGCGCGATTGGCCTGCTTCAATTTGAACACGACCGTGAGCGGATCGGGCGTCTCGATCGTATCGATGTCTGCGAGCAGCCCGCGCCGCACCGACACGACGCCTTGCGGCGGATTGCGGATGCGGTCGTAGGTCGCCTTGATGTCCTCGGACGAGAACGCCGAGCCGTCGTGGAATTTCACGCCTCCGTGGAGCTTGAACGTGTAGGTCTTGGCGTCGTCCGCGACCATCCAGCTCTCGGCGAGATCGCCGATGATCTTCGGATAATTCGGCGTGTCGATCTTGAGCAGGTTCGAATAATGCGGCGTCAGCAGATGGATGATCGGAAACAGCACCGATTGGTGGCAGTCATAGGTCGGCGGATCGCCGGAATTGATGCCGAAGATCAGCGTGCCGCCGCGCACGGGCGTTTCTTGCGCGCTTGCGCCGCGCGGCATCGGGGCGAACGCGATCGTTGCGAAAAGCGCGACGGCAATGCGGCGTCTGAGATGCATGGAGTCCCCCTTCAGCGCACGGTGAACTTCGCGACCGCCGCCTCGTCGACCTCGACGCCGAGGCCGGGCCCCTGTGGCAACATGACGGCGCCGTCGCACAGTTCTAAAGGCCGCTTCACCACATCCTCGGCGAGATAGAAATGCGTGAGACTGACGCCCCAGTCGACGTTCGGTGCCGCGCAGGCAAGGTGCACCGCGGCAGCCGAGCCGATACTCGTCTCGGCGATCTTGGCGGCGACATTGATCTTCAGGCCGAGCTTCTCGCACAGTCTGCCGGCCGCGAAGGCTTCGCGGAAGCCGCCGAGCTTGATGAGCTTGAGCGAGACGCCCTTCGCGCCCGCGCGCTTGACCGCGTCGATATCGGCAAGCGAATGGATGCTTTCGTCCATCCCGATCGGGGTCTTCGTGCCACGCGCCAGCATCTTCAGGCCGGCAAGATCGCCGGCGCCGAGCGGCTGCTCGACGAACAGGAGCTTCGCGTCGCTTGTCTCCGCGAGATAGCGCCGCGCGGCATCCAGCGTCAGGCCGCAGTTTGCGTCTGCGCAGAGCGGCGTACGGGAAAGCGCGACGCGTACGGCGAATGTCGTCGCGATATCGTCGGCGAGAGGCTTCACGCCGATCTTGAGCTTGAAGAAATGATAGCCCTCGGCCTGCTTCGCGCGCGCCTCGGCGATGTCCTCGTCCGGCGTCGCATTGCCGAGGAGCCACATCGGCGCGACCGTGCGGCGCGCGGGCCGCGCGGTCATGACATCGACGAGCCTCGTGCCGGACGCACGGCCCGCAAGATCGAGCAGCGCCATCTCGACCGCCGAATGCGCGCCGGTGTTGCCGACGAGCGCGCGGCACAGCATCGGCCGGTGATCATTGTCCGGCCAGGCATTCTTGCCAACCAGCAGCGGCGCCAGGTGATCGCGCATGGACGCAACGAGCCCGCCCTGCGTATCGCCGGTCATCGTCGGCGCGGACGGCGCCTCGCCCCAGCCGACCTGTCCGCCGGTCGCTTCGACACGAACCAGCAGGTTCTCGGCTTTGGTGATGGTGATCCCCGCCATCTTCATCGGGCTTTTAAGCGGCAGCGCCACGGGAATGGCATCGACGCGGCGGATGATCAGCGGCGCGCGATCCATCCGCGCCGTGACGACCGCTCGCTCCGTCTCCTCCAGCATCGTCACACCTTGAAGCGCGGATCGAGATAGTCGCGCAGTGAGTCGCCGAACAGGTTGAACGCGAACACCGCAAGGCTGATCGCCGCGCCCGGGAACAGGATCATCCACGGCGCCTCGCGGTAGAAGTCCGCTGCATTGCCGGAGAGCATCAGGCCCCAGGCCGGCGTCGGCTCAGTCACGCCGAGCCCCAAGAAGGAGAGCGAGGCTTCGAGCAGGATCGCCTGCGCGATGAAGGCCGTGAACATGATGAGATACGGCGCGACCACGTTCGGCGCCATGTGGCGGAAGATGATGCGGCTGTTCGAATAGCCGGCGGCGCGAGCCGCATCCACGTAAGGCATCGTGCGGACCGAGAGTGCCGCCGCGCGCACCACGCGCGCGACGCGCGGCACGATCGGGATCGCGATCGCGTAGATCAGATTGACGTCGATGCCGCCGATCAGGAACTTGCGCAGCGCCGCGACCACGACCAGCGCCAGCACAATGATCGGAAACGCCAGCAGGACGTCGACGAAGCGCTGGATCCAGGTGTCGATCCGGCCACCGAAATAGGCCGACGCGACGCCCAGGATCGCCCCGATGGTCGAACCGATGAACGACGACGTGAAGCCGATCACCAGCGCGGTACGCGAACCATAGATGATACGCGAAAAGATATCGCGCCCGAACGCATCGGTGCCGCCCCAATGCGCCCATGACGGCGCCGAGAGTATATTGTCGAAGTCGATGTCGAGCGGGTTATAGGGCGCGACGCGCTCGGCGAAGATGCCGGCGAACATCATCACGAAGATGACCACGAAGCTCGCCGCACCGAGCGGCTGCTGCTGGCAGAATTCGAGGATCGCGCTGCGCCGGCGCGCCGGTTCGGTGACCGATGGAAGGGCTGCGACCGACATCAGCCATACCGGATGCGCGGATCGAATACCGCGTAGAGCAGGTCGACCACGAGGTTGATGACCACGTAGAACGCCGCGACCATCATCACCATCGCCTGGATCAGTGTGAAGTCGTTGCGCGACACGCTTTGCACGAACAGCATGCCGATGCCGTTGAGATTGAACACCTGCTCGGTGACGACAAGCCCGCCGATCAGGAACGCGAACTCGATGCCGATCACCGTTATGGCCGGCAGCAGCGCATTGCGCAGCGCATGGCGCGAGATGACGAGCTTCTCGTATACGCCCTTGGCGCGCGCCGTGCGGATGTAGTCCTCGTTGAGCACTTCAAGCAGCGATGATCGGATCATGCGCGCGACCACCGCGCAGTAGCGGTAGCCGACCGCGAGTGCGGGCCAGATCAATTGCGTTAGGTTGGCGACCGGATCGACGTAAATGGGCGTGAACGTGATCGGCGGCAGCCAATTGAAGAAATACAAGAGCGAAATCATGATCAGCATGCCGAACCAGAACGACGGGATCGACAAGCCTCCGATCGTGATGATGCGCACCGCGTAATCGACCCAGGTGCCGCGCATCAGCGCGGCGGTGGTCCCGAGCGGTATCGCGATCAATACCGCGACGATGCTCGCCATGATGGCGACCTGCAGCGACAGTTCGAGCCGGATCGAGATCTCCTCGGTGACCGGCCGGTCGGTCCACATCGATTTGCCGAGATCGAGCGTGACGAGGCCGACCATCCAGTCCTTGAACTGATAGAGGATCGGCTTGTCGAGACCGAGCCGGTGGCGCTCCATCTCGATCGTCTCTTGGCTGACATTGCCGCCGTCGCCGCGCAGCTTCACCTCGACCACGTCGCCCGGGATGACGCGCAGCATGAAGAACACCAGCACCGCTACGCCGATCAGCGTGGGGAACATCAGCAGGACGCGGTGCACGGTGTAGCGGAGCATTGCTTTCTTTCTTTTTCCCTCTCCCTGCGAAGCGGGGAGAGGGTGGCGAGCGAAGCNNACTCTTCTAAGTTAGCAAATGCCCCTCATCCGCCTCACCGTCGTCGCTACGCTTCGACGGTTCGGCACCTTCTCCCCGCAAGGGCGGGGAGAAGGAAAGAAGAGCGTCACTGATTCAACCACACCTCGGCCAGGTCCTGTCCGAGATTATGGCTCGGCGACATCTTCCAGCCCATCACCACCTTGTGGGTCAGCACGATGCGGTGCCACCACAAGAGCGGCTCCTGGTAGCCCTGCTCGAACAGACGCTTCTCGAATGCGCGGATCATGGCCTTGCGCTTCTCCGGATCGCGCTCGCGCAGGTGATCGTCATA
>PLJS01000275.1 GCA_003140315.1 Hyphomicrobiales bacterium | reverse complement strand
GAGAACATATTGAATCCGTTGGATCGTTTGTGATTCAAGAGTGGTGGCCTGATTCGAGGAGGGTCACCGATGTGGACGGCGAGGAACCGCGGGCGGTACGACCGCAGCGCATTGCGATATCCGAGCGATCTGACCGACGATGAATGGGCGCGGGTCGAACCGATGATCCCGCCAGCCAGGCGCGGCGGCAACAAGCGCCGCGTCGACGTGCGCGAAGTGATGAACGGGATCATGTATGTTTTGAGCACCGGCTGCCAATGGCGGGCGCTTCCGAAAGACCTGCCGCCGCGCAGCACGGTGCACGACTATCTCGACTTGTGGAGCTACGACGGCACGCTCGATCGCATCCATCACGCGCTCTATGTAGAGTGCCGCGAGCGGGACGAGCGCGAAGCCAGCCCCACCGCCGCCATCATCGATAGCCAAAGCGTCAAGAGCGCTGAAAAAGGGGGTCCTGGATCGATCCGCATGGCTATGATGCGGGCAAGAAGATCAAGGGCAAGAAGCGCCACCTTCTCGTAGATACGCTGCTCGGATCGACCGCAAGGCCATCGTCGCCGGACGCGAGCGCCGGGCAAACACGCCGTTCCAGGCACGACATTTCCTAGCGACGATGCGCAGTCTATTCGAGTGGGCCGTTGAAGTTGATCTCGCAAAGTCGAATCCTACAGAGGGACTCGTCATTCGCAAGCCACATACGGATGGTTTCCCGGTGTGGACGGATCTCGAGATTGATCAATTCGAAAGGCGCTGGCCACGTGGCACTCGCGAGCGAGTCATGTTCGACATTTTTCTGTTCACGGGATTGCGTCGCGGCGACGCCTCGCGGTTTGGAAAGCAGCATGTTCGTAAGGGTGTCATCTCAATTGACACGGAGAAGACCGGAACGCGTGTAGTCATCCCGCTTTTGCCGGAGTTAGCGCGGACACTGAAGGCAGGTCCTATTGGCGATCTTGCTTACATTGTCGGAGCCAACGGGAAGCCGATGTCAAAGGAAGTTGTCGGAAATCTTTTTCGCAAAGCGTGTCGCGAAGCGGGTATTCGTAAATCTGCACATGGGTTGCGCAAAGCAGCGGCGACGCACGCGGCGAACCGAGGCGCGACCGTCGCCGAATTGGAAGCGATATTCGGATGGGAAGGCGGGCGAATGGCATCGCACTACACCAAAAGCGCGGATCGTCAGTCGCTTGCGGCGGGAGCGATGAGCAAGCTGTCCTGGAAAGGAAAGTGAACATCTATGCCCGCACCTTCGTTTCAGGTGCGGGCGGCAGACGAAATTAGTTAGCAAAATCAAACGCGAAATTTGCAAGTGGTGGTGGACGCAGTGTACTACGAACCCGTCTCAGCCATGAATTCCCTGGTATCAGGGAAAAGAACAGGGAGATCGGCGAAAACGGCCCCCTAAGACGCGAGGCGGTCTCTGGAAAGCGACGCGGTTGCAGGACCTTACGAGCGAATTCCCTACGCATCAGAACAGTGAATTTATTCGGCACTACAACACCGATCAGGGATTTTTTTCGAGACCGCAAGGAACTAGGTTTTGCCAATAGAGATGCATTGGGCTTCGCACGGAGCGATACGATGGAACGGGAGAACATTGAGTTGAGGGACGCACCGGCAACCTTTTTCGATCAAGTAAAATGGGCAGAGTTCCTCGGCCTTTTTCACAATGATCAGGCAGTGGCCGTCGCATGGCTGAGCAAAAGAACGCCTGAGTTCATGCTTCACATTCGGGAATGCGACCTCGAAACGTTGGGTCCCAGGGCGGAGGTGGCGCGCCTTAATAACGACCGAGACGAGCGAGGCCATGAGTTGGTCCGAGACTTCGTCGACCGCTTAAGCGACGGAAGCCTCAGGGCGACCGGAATGTGGAGACTGGAGCGCGAGCGCAATTTGATACCAGCCGAGCGTTGGAAGCAGCTGCCGCTACGGCCGAACTTCCTCAAACAGACGGCCGAAAGATGGTCCCAAAAGGGAGTGGAGGTGTTCGCCGAGGCCGTGCTGATCTCCGAAACTGCGAAAAGCGCTAGCGACTATCGCCTACAACGCTGCTTAGCGTTTCTAAAGGCTGTCCCGCCCGGTCCCAACCGGGTTCGAAAGATCGCGAAATCCAAAGCCCGGGAGGTCATTCCCGGCCTAACTGACGATGAGTTCCGCGATGCTTACAAGGCAGCCTTCGGACTCAAGCCCGGTCGCCCCCGAAAAGTGGCTCCCGAAAATATTTAATTCGCGCGCCACATTAAACATTTTCAGTTTTTCGCTCAGCTGGGGTTCCACTCGCTCCCGATCCCACCGCGGTGCATTCGTTCGCACCCGCCTCGGACGGAGCGTCAACCATGCGACCATTGAGCAACGGCGCCAAGCCTACACTGCCCGGCCCCCCACCTAGCCGTCTGGCTGTCATCTACCGCCGAATTGAGGAACTGCGGCCTGACCCCCGAAATCCTCGCAGTCACAGCCCCCGGCAGATCCGCCAGATCGCCCGTAGCGTTCAGACATTTGGCTTCAACGTCCCGATCCTGATCGACTGCCAGAGCCGGGTGATCGCGGGCCACGGCCGCCTGCTCGCAGCTCGGGAACTCGGATGGGGCGAGGTGCCGACCATATCCCTGGACCACCTGAGCGAGACGCAGCGGCAGGCGTTCATGATCGCGGACAACCGGTTGACCGACACGAGCCAGTGGAATGACACATTGCTGGCCGGCCTGTTGCGAGACCTGTCCGTGCTCGAGCTCGATTTCAGCCTCGATTCGACGGGGTTCGAAATGGCTGAGATAGACATGAGGATCGTGGGTTTGGAGGCACCGCCGGAGGCCGCCGACCCCGCCGACCACGTCCCACACACGGCGTCCCGACCCCTGGTCAGTCGTGTCGGAGATGTATGGGCGGCCGGACGTCATCGCATCAGTTGCGGCAGCGCGCTGGACCCGGTCGCCCACGCCATCCTGATGGATGGCGAACAAGCCGCTATGGTGTTCAGCGATCCGCCTTACAACGTCGCAATCGACGGTCACGTTTCGGGGCTCGGAAAGATCCATCACCGCGAATTCGCGATGGCGTCGGGCGAGATGGACGAGGCGCAGTTCGTCGACTTTCTCACCCGATCATTCACCCTCCTCGGTCGGCACAGCGTTGATGGCGCAATCCACTTCCAGTGCATCGACTGGCGCCACGCGGGCGAAATGCTGGCGGCGGGCCGACGTGCCTATTCGGAGCTCAAGAACATCTGTGTCTGGGTGAAGTCTAATGCCGGCATGGGGTCGCTGTTTCGGAGCCAGCACGAACTGGTGTTCGTGTTCAAGCACGGACGCGGACCCCACCAGAACAACGTTCAGCTCGGCAGACACGGCCGGCACCGCAGCAATGTGTGGTCCTACCCAGGCGCCAATTCGTTCGGCAGACGCTCCGAAGAAGGTAACCTCTCTGAGCTGCACCCGACCGTCAAACCCGTCGCCATGGTGGCAGACGCCATGCTCGACTGCTCGAGCCGCGGCGAAATTGTGCTCGATGCGTTTCTCGGTAGTGGCACGACCGTCATTGCGGCGGAACGCACCGGCCGGCGTTGCTTCGGATTGGAGATCGATCCGCTCTACGTCGACACCATTGTGCGTCGTTGGCAGGCATTCACCGGCGATCACGCTCGACTGGTCGCCACTGGACGCGATTTCAGCAGCCTCGAGACAGACGCGGAGCTCGGCCGTGACCGATGACGAGTCTGTCGGTTACCGCAAGCCGCCGCGGCACACGCAGTTCCAGAAGGGTCAATCTGGAAACCCCAACGGCCGTCCGAAAGGGTCGAAGAACCTCGCCACCTTGATCTCATCCGTTCTCAAGGAACGGGTCACGATCACCGAGAATGGCAAGCGGCGAACCATCACCAAACTTGAGGCGATGACGAAGCAACTCGCCAACAAGGGCGCCTCAGGCGATCCCAAGGCAACGCAACTTCTGCTCGGGATGGTGCAGCTCTTCGAAGATCGAACAGAGGCCCCCGCCCAAACGGAAATCTCATCTGAGGCGGACCAGCAAATCATGCAGCTCTTCTTCGCAAAGGCGCGGCGGATGGGAGGCAGCGATGAAGGCAATGAACCCTAACGAGCTCGCCGCGATCCTGCGGCAGGACTTCTCCAGTTTCATTGGCCGTAGTTTCCTAGAGCTTAACCCGCGGGCCGAGCTCCTCATGAACTGGCATATCGATCTTATTGCCGGTGAACTCGAACTGTGTCGGTTAGGCGAGACCAAACGACTCATTATCAATATCCCTCCCCGTCACCTGAAGTCGCACTGCGCGTCGATCGCCTTTCCGGCTTGGCTCCTGGGGCATGACCCGTCAGCGCAAATCATATCGGTGACGTACGGCCAGGAGCTGTCCGACAAGCTCGCCCGCGACTGCCGCACCCTGATGATGTCCAAGTGGCATCAATCGCTGTTTCCGACACGGCTCGCAACCACCCGGCAGGCGATCCAGGAGTTGACCACCACCAAGCAAGGGTTCCGGCTTGCCACGTCAGTCGGAGGTGTCCTGACCGGCCGCGGTGCTGACTTTATTATTATCGACGACCCGCTCAAGCCCGACGAGGCTCTCTCTGAGAGCCAACGCCGTACAGTCAATGATTGGTTTGACCACACGCTCTACAGTCGGCTCAACGACAAGGCCAAGGGCTGCATTATCATTATCATGCAACGCCTTCACGAGGACGATCTCGTGGGCCACGTCCTGGAGCAGGAAGGATGGCGTGTCGTGAGACTGCCGGCGATCGCCGAACAGGAAGAGCGACACACGATTACGTCTCCACTGGGCATTGAACACGTCAGCCGGCATGTGGGCGATATTCTGCATCCCGAACGGGAGTCCGCCGAGACGCTGGCCCAAATTCGCAGGACACACGGCGAGTACCATTTCAGCGGCCAGTATCAGCAAGCGCCGGCACCGCTCGGTGGCGGCATGGTCAAGCAGGAATGGTTCAAGACGTATGGCCAGGACGAGCTGCCAGAGTCCTTCGACCGCATCATTCAGAGCTGGGACACGGCGAACAAGCCGACTGAGCTCAGCGACTACAGTGTGTGTACGACCTGGGGACTGAAAAGCTCACGCTTCTATCTACTTAACGTGCTGCGCCGGCGAATGGCGTATCCTGAACTCAAGCGCGCGGTGTGCGAGTTATGGGAGGCATATTGCCCGACCGTAGTCTTGATCGAGGACAAGGCTTCAGGGACTCAACTCATTCAAGAACTAGTCGAAGAGGGTGTTCGCGCCGTGAAGCGCTTCAAGCCTGAGTACGACAAGGTGATGCGCCTGCATGCTCAGACGGCCACAATCGAGAACGGCTTCGTCTACCTTCCCAAGGAGGCCCACTGGCTCGCGAGCTACGTTCATGAACTGACGACGTTTCCGAACGGCAAATACGATGATCAAGCCGACTCAACATCTCAGGCACTTGGATGGGTCAAGCAACGCCGACCCGGCCAAGGATTCCTGGACTATATGCGAGAATTCCACGAGCAACAATTGCAGCTAGATGACGAACAGCTGCAGATAGACCATGACGGCGCCAGCTTCAAAATGATCACGCCGCAAAGTCCAACCCATCTGCAGTCGACACCTCTTCCGGTTCTGTCGGAGGAACGAATCGTCTTTGTTCAAAGAGCCGACGTGGAACGCTTGTTGGCGCTAGGCTATCGGCTCGGTGCTTGACTTAACCGAGCTGGCCGACCCAGTTAGCAATGTATGTGCCGCTCTCACAGATCGGTGCCGAGCTGTTGTTCGAGGTGTTCAGCCAGCGATACGAGCGCGGTTCAACCGTCGTCACCTCGAACCTGCCGTTCGACGAATGGACCAGCGTTGCGCGGCGACAATCAAGATGAGAGGGCGGCGTCAATCAGGATGAGAATGCGCCGGGGGCGGGCTGACGGAGGGAGGGCGTAGCCCGACCGACGGCAGTCCACCCCCGGCGGCGGGTTTTCAGAGCCCGTCTGGCGGTCGTGAGCAACCGGGTCAAGCGTCTGATTCGTCTCTTGAACGAGGGATCAGACATTGCCCGGCCTCCACATCACCGACCACCAGATGAGGCTGTACATGATTTGCCGACAGACCCACGACGCAGCCGCTGCTGCCGCCAAAGCCAGCTTCAGCACGGCGACCGGCTACCGGATCGAGAATGATCCGCGCCTGCCATCCCGGAAGAAGGTGCCGCGTGGCCGACGAGCCATCTTGCGACAGCGCTCGGTCTGGCTCTCGTACAGAACGGCCGGCGCGTGCTGTTCATGCGCACCACAGACCTCGTCCAGCGGCTGCAGTTAGCGCGCCGCGAGTTGGGGCTCGAAGCCGCCATCACCAAGCTCGACAAGTATCAGCTGCTGATCCTCGACGACATCGCCTACGTCACCAAGGATCAGGCTGAGACCAGTGTGCTGTTCGAGCTGATCGCCGCCCGCTACGAACGCCGATCCCTGCTGATCACGGCCAACCAGCCCTTCGGCGAATGGGGCAAGATTTTCCCCGACCAGGCCATGACGCTGGCAGCCATCGACCGGCTCGTGCACCACGCCACCATCCTGGAGATGAACGTCGAGAGCTATCGCCGGAAAGCCGCGCTCAAACGCAAGCGCGGCCCAGCCGATTGAACCGTGACCCCGCGCAACCACATGGCGGGGCGTTACAGGGGCACACGGCGACTCCCGCCATGCCCCTTCGCGACAGATGCCAAGGCTCTGACTTTGCGTCGCTTTCGGGGAACAGCGGACATGGAGCGATTTTCGGCGCCCACCGATCTGTAGCGAATGACCCAAAGGAGACATCGTCTATCCGCCGCATGCCGCGTGCACGTCAGCAAACAAACTGGCTCGGCCGGCGCCTCTCTCCTAGTCGAGATGAGCGAGTGGCAACGCTGCACCGGCTTTGAGTGTTTGAATCGAGATGTTTGAACGAACCTCACGTACGATCGGAAGATTCAAGAGCTTGCCGACTAGAAACCGTTGGTAGTGTTCGAGGTCAGGAACGACTACTTCGAGGAAGTAGTCAGCCTCGCCCGATACTAAGTGGCACGAGACAACCTCTGGCATGGCGGTGACGGCAGCTTCAAACGTCAGCGCACGCTCATTGGCATGACCTTCGATCTTTACGCCCAAAAACACCGAGAAACCGAGCCTCACCCGCTCGCGTCGCAACGTGGCACGGTATCCTTCAATATATCCATCTTGCTCCAACCGTTTGACGCGGCGAAGGCACGGTGAGGGTGACAGACCCACCCGTTGTGCCAAGTCGACATTGGTCAACCGCGCGTCAGCCTGCAGTTCGGCGATGATGCGTCGGTCAATGGCATCAAGGTCACATTTGGGCATAATCGAGAAATCCGGAGACACCGAGTGGCACAGAATTGCGTGCGAGCGACTTATCATAGCGCAATTCGCAAGGACATGCTCAGCGCTTCCGTGGGATGGAGCAGTCTCGATCGTGCGAGGAAACGCGCCATGCTCGATGCAATGACGATCAGATCGCTGCTGGACGCAATCGAGCGCTACTTTGACTTGATGTTCGACAGCGACGTGACCCGCTTCGATGAAGTGTTTGCCGACAGTGCCCAGCTACACGGTTTGCGCGAGGGGAACCTGCGACTGTTGACGTCCAGGGAATACGAAGCTGCATTGGCATCCAACCCGTCGCCGAAATCCAAGAATGCTCCAAGGCATCAGGAGGTTCTTTTGATTGACGTCGCTTCGTCGACCCAGGCTCTCGCAAAGGTGCGCGTTCGGGTCGACACAATTCAATACTTGGACTACCTCTCGTATCACCGCATCGGCGGCGCATGGCTCATCACGGCCAAGTCATTTCACGTCGAGCAGCGGTACGAACCCACATCGGGGTCGTGACTTCGACTTCCGGGATTGGGCCGTTGCGGACATTGGGTCGCCTGAGCAACATGAGTGCCAAGTTCGCTCCACCGGAATGCGTGTGAGTTTCGCTGCGATGACAACCGCATCAATACCATGTGCGCTCACTGTCTCCGATTGGAGGGTAGCTCCGTTTCGTGTCGGTGGAGAGACGGTATTTGCGATCGGTGACGTCCACGGCTGCGCCGATCAACTCTCAGCGCTGCTGGAAAAGATTTCCAGTCTGACTCAGAACTCCGCCACGACGCGCTTGATCTTTCTTGGCGACCTTATTTGTCGAGGCTCTAGTAGTCTTGATGCTTTGGCAATGTGGGCGGCTCGGAGTCTCGAAGCCGCGTTCCATAAAGTGCATCGGCTGTCGGGTAATCATGAGCAACTGCTCATGCTTTCCATCGGGGGCGGTGAAGTTGCTGAAACCGCTCAGTCGAAATGGATGAGCATCGACGGTGATACTTTCGTGAGTGAGCTCCGCCGAAGCACCGCCAGAGCGGATGCCCCATTGACGCGAAGCCTAGTTTTCGACGCTGCTGGTGACGTTGTGATGGAAAGATTGGAAAATTTGGAAAAGTATGTACGGCTCGGCAACGTAATTTTCGTCCACGGCGGCATTGACCCGACGCTTGATGCGGCGACATCCCTGGCTTTGCCTTGGAACGTCTTCGGTGGAAATCATTGGGCGTGGATACAGGAACCCTTCTTGGCGTGGCGCGGTGGATTCGGCGGCTTGATGGTTGTTCATGGCCATACGCCGCCCGCGAAGCACTGCATGATGTCTGGATATCCCGACCCACATGTACTTCAGCACGATCGCCTCAGCCTGGATGGAGGCAGCGCTTTGACCGGCATCGTTACTGCGGCGCAAATCGAAGATGGGCGGTATCGTCTCCTTACGTCGCGTCCGGCTGTCCGCTGAGTTCTTGATGGGGATAGTTGCGGTTTGCAGTACACGCATGGCGATGCTGTTGTGCAGCTTTCCATGCTTAAGCGCGTCGATCACGATGCGATAAGAGCGCGCAGTGCGAGCACTGTCGGCACAATCTCGCCGCGGCGCCAGACGAGTGGCGTAGTGATATTAGCTTGCGCCTTCGGAATCGCATGCCGAAGCACATGTGTGTCCGGCATCGTGTCTAGCACCGATTCAGGAACTAGTGCGATTCCGGTGCCGGAAGCGACGCATGCGACGATGGCGTGGTAGGAATTGAGCTCCAGCACACGCAACGCCCCGAGACCTTCTCGCCCGAGCCAACGTTGCAGCACGCGGCGGTACGCGCATCCTTCAGGAAACACGATAAGCGAGGCGCCTTCGATGTCGCGAGCGCGCCTGATCGGCGGATGTTCCGGGTGTGAAATTACGATCAGTCGTTCGGGAAAGACTGCAACATGTTCCAATGCGCGCGCCGCCGGAACCTCGGCGGTGAAGGCGGCGTCAAGTCGGCGGTCTACTACCTTGTTTACCAGGGCGTCGTTGGTACCGGTCGTCAGTTCCAGACGTACTTCCGGGTAACGGCGATGAAAATCGGCCAGTATGCGCGGTAGCCGACTCGCGGTGGTGCTTTCCAGTGCGCCCAACTTCAGCACGCCCCTTGGCATCCCGCCGGAGATAACAGCGCGTGCTTCATCAGAAAGCTGAATGAGCCTCTCGGCGTAAGCCAGCAACAACTCGCCAGTGGGTGAGAGATGAAGACGCTGCCGGTCGCGGTGGAACAGCGTCACGCCCAGCGAAATTTCGAGTTGCTTGATCCGCGTTGTCACGCTCGATGGCACCCGATGCAACTTGCGGGCGGCTTTGATGATGCCTCCTTCATCCACAACGCATTTGAAGACTTGAAGATCGACAAAGTTCATCGAAGCAATATATTCTGATATAGAGAATGATATATTCTCCATTATTCGATATTATAGAACAACTAGTGCGCCTAGTCTACGGTCATGAACAGGAGATTTTCTGAGCCTTCCGCAACTGTTGCCGCAACTGTTGGCTTGCTTGCACTAGCCAGCGCGATGGGGATCGGACGTTTTTCGCTGACGCCAATCCTGCCACTGATGCAGCACGATATGGGGCTGACGCTCGCGCAGGGAGGCTGGCTCGCCACTACTAACTATCTGGGATACCTGGTCGGCGCGCTGATCTGCATGGCCTTCGCGCCCCGTCCCATATGGGCGATCCGTTGGGGCTTAATTTGCGTCGCGGTCCTTACTGTGGCGATGGGACTTAGCCGTTCGCCATTGCTCTGGTTTGCGTTTCGATTTTCTGCGGGTGTGGCCAGCGCCTTCGTACTGGTTGGCGTCTCGGCTTGGGCGATGCCGATCCTTGCACGGTGCAACAAAGGTCAATGGTCCGGATTCGTCTTTGCCGGAGTCGGTATCGGCATCGTCTTTGCCGGTCTCGTGGGCCTCGCTGCGGGGCTCGACGCATGGGGTTCGCGCTCGACGTGGATCGTAATGGGCGTCGTCGCGGCGGCCCTCGCTTTTTTCCTTTGGTGGCCGCTGGCCACGAATGCGGTCCGTACGGACGCGGTGGCGTCAAAAATACGCGGGGTGCCGCGTCGAGCTTTTGTTGCAGCTGCCTGTTACGGCCTGTTTGGCTACGGCTACATCATTCCGGCGACCTTCCTTCCCGCGTTGGCTCGCGGATATATCGACGATCCGGCGGTGTTCGGCTGGGTTTGGCCGGTGTTCGGCGCTGCTGCCGCACTTTCCACACTTGCCGCCGCACGGTTCGGTCAGCGCCTAGCGCCGCGGCGTTTGTGGACGGGAGCCCAGTGGGTGCTCGCGGCCGGCGTATTGGCACCCGTGGTCTCACTCAATGTGGTGACTTTGTTGACCGCCGCGGTATGTGTCGGCGGCACCTTCATGGTGATCACCATGGCCGGCATCAAGGAGGTCCTGCGCGTCGGTGGCCCGCAGGCGTCGCGCGGTGTCGGCATGATGACCGCTGCTTTCGCCGTCGGCCAGATCGCAGGCCCCTTGTCAGTAAGTTTGTTTGCCGGATCGAGCAACGCATTCACGGTCACCAGCATCATGGCCGCGTCCGCACTGGTTGTCGGCAATTTCGTACTTTCAGCCGATCGCACCGACACAGAAGGAATCTATGATCTTCCTTCGGATACTTATAAGCGGAAATCTCCAGGCTCCAGGGAGGAGACGCAATGCTGAGGACTCCACTGTGTGACGTTCTTGGCATCGACGTGCCAATCATCTTGGCGGCCATGGGCGGCAGTGCCTCATCTGCCGAGTTTGCCGCTGCTGCGTCAAACGAAGGCGCGCTGGGCAGTATCGGATCGCTCTTTCGAACCCGCGCCGCCGTCAAGCGCGACATCGACGTAGTGAAAGAACTGACCAACCGGAACTTCGCGGTGAACCACATCCCGCCAACGTTGGACGCGGAGGCATTCCGAGACACACTCGCTGCGCGACCCGCCGTCATATCGTTCGCTCTTGGGGATCCCGGGGATCTTGTGCGGCAGGCCCACGACGTCGGCTCGAAAGTGATGATCCAGGTCACGACGGTTTCGCAAGCGATCGAAGCAGCTGAGCGCGGTGCCGACGTAATTATAGCGCAGGGCGGCGAGGCGGGCGGCTACGGCGGCGTCGTCAGTACGATGGCCCTCGTCCCGCAGGTTGTCGATGTCGTTTCGCCCATCCCGGTGGTCGCGGCCGGCGGCATCTTTGACGGACGCGGCATTGCGGCGGCATTCATGCTTGGCGCGGTCGGCGTCAACATGGGCACCCGTTTCCTCGCATCCAAGGAGGCTCCAATCGAGGACGCATGGAAGGCGGCAATCGCCGCGGCCAAATCCGAGGATGCCGTGAAGGTAGAAGTTCTAAATGACATCCAGCCTCTGCCTGGCACGGGCGGCTACGGCACGGTATTGCGCTCTTTACGCACGCTCTTCATGGATGAGTGGGGCACAAAGCGCGAAGAGGCGCGCCGGGAGCGCGGGCGCCTTTGGACAGAGATCCAGGCAAGTATCCTGGCCGGCCGGCGCCACCAGATGCTGCTCACATCGGGTCAGACTTCTGGGGGTATCAAGGAAATTCTGCCCGTCTCCGTGATCATACGCCAGCTAACTGCCGAGGCTGAAGTATTGTTGTCACGTGGGCCAAGGTTAGCTTGATGCAGACAAAGCGGAGTGGTTGGTGGGAACCAGAATGTCTGCTTGTG